>DAOUML010000090.1:0-7336 GCA_034411635.1 Anaerolineales bacterium | reverse complement strand
TTCAACCCTTGATTTGGGGACATGCCTTTATCAATCCGAAAGATACGATTTTTATGGCGTTTTTCATTGCCAGCGTCTATTTGGGATTGCGTTGGGTTGATTGGTTATCGCGCTCATCCAGGCCGGGAAATTGGCTCCTTTTGCAAAAAGTTTTCTGGCCGGCAGTTGTTTTTGGATTTACGATTTCTGTTCGCATTCTGGCCCCGTTGGCGGGGTTGATTGTTCTGCTGTATGCGCTGCTGACTTTGAAAAAGTCTTTCTGGTCGCGCGCCAATCTCGTTTCGATGGTTCTTTTTGCAGTGCTGGCTTTTGTTGCCATGTTGGTTACCTGGCCGTATTTGTGGGCCAACCCGCTGACAAGATTGTACGAAGTAATTGCCTTGATGTCGGCGCACCCGGCTTCGATTCTGGTTTTGTTTGAGGCCAATCTCTACCCGGCCTATGAACTGCCCTGGACCTATCTGCCGAAGTTGCTGGTCATTACCTTAACCGAGCCAACCTGGGCCTTGTTTGCGTTGGGGCTGGCAGGGGCCTTGTGGAAAAAAAGTGAGTGGAAATCGTTGGGGTTGATGTTTTTGTGGTTTCTGATTCCATTTTTATATGTTGTTCTTCAGCGTCCGCCGCTTTCGGATAATTTTCGCCATTTTCTGTTTATGCTGCCGCCTGTTTTTGTTTTTGGGGGAATTGGTTTTGAGCGGGTTCTGTGGGCCGTGTCCAAGATTCAGTTGGCAGGGTTTGGCAATCGGCCATTTAGTCGTTTGCCCCTTCCAGGCGGCTTCGCCAGTCTGGCAAGGCTATTTAGCATTTTCCTGGCAGGTATTTTATTACTGCCCGGACTTTGGGGCATTGTTCGCCTGCATCCCTATCAATATACTTACTATAATAGCCTGCCATCAAAAACCTATCGGGTTTATGAAAATGACTATTGGCTGACCTGTTACAAGGAAGCCATCGCATGGGTGCGCGAGAACGAACCGGGCCAGCCGCTTTATATTCATCGTGAGTTTCGGATGGCTTCGTATTACGGAGATGGGCTGGATTTGCGCGATTTGCGTTACGAAACCCCCGATACGCTCACCGAACCGGCCTTGCTGCTCTTCTCGACCCGCGCCAATTTCGACCAGCGCTCCGAGTTTCGGCGCGAACCGGTCATCCATGCGATTGGGCGCGAGGGGGTGGAGTTTTGTCTGGTGAAGGCGTTTACACCGTAATTACGCTGTCATTTCGAGCCGCTCTTTGGCGAGAAATCTTAAACACGTTTGCAAAGATTTCTCCCCGCTGGTTTCGACACGCTCAACCACTGACGCGGCTCGAAATGACAAGTTAGCCTTCCGTTTCCCCAAACCAGAATCGCTCGTCGTAGTTAAATTTTGCGGCGTATTCTTGCGCAATGAATGGCACGCGCCGCACCAGTTCTTCTTGCGCTTCGGGGCTGTTAATCCAGAACGAAAAAGTGCCGACCATGCTGGCAAGGTACAGGCCTTCGAGCAGGGTTTGCCAGTTGGCGGGCAGTTTGATGTGTTCACGGTAGGATGCGAGTAAAACCGGACGCAGGTCTTCGCGGGTGTCGGCGTAGGCAACCGCCAGGTCGAAGAGCGGATAGCCAAAGGCCGAGAGAGAAAAGTCAATCAGCGAGAGTTTGCCATTTTTGTAGATGAAATTGCCTTTGTAGGCGTCGCCGTGAATCAGGCCCCAGGTTTGGCGGGTTGGGCGCAAGTGGCCGAGGTGAAAGGCGAGGGTTTCGAGGGCGTCTTCAAATTGGCGCAGGTCGGCGTAGGCGATGCGGCCATCGCTGACGGCGGGGCGCAGAGAGTCGAGGGCGGCGCGGAAGGAGTCCAGGCCGCGTTGGGGGCGGGTGAAGGTTGGGGGGATGCGCCAGCGGCTGGCGTGTTGGTGCAGGAGGCCGAGCAGGGAACCGGCCTGGGATGCGGTTTTGTCGGATTCAAGCGCGCGGGTGTAGTCTTCGCCGTCGAGCCAGGTTAACAGCGTGGCGTTGAGCGTGGTCTGTTCCCCGTTGAGGCGGGTGACGCGCTCTCCCGCGCGGTTGCGAATTCCGGTTGGGACGGGAAGTTTGGCGCGTTTCAGGGCATCCAGCCAAAGCAGTTCGGATTCAATCATGGCCGGGTTGGCCCCGTGCGCGCCCATTTCGGGCCAGCGTGGGGTGTGCAGGCGCAGCAGGAAGGTTTTGCGTTTGTGCGTGACGCGGTAGGTGACGTTTTCGCTGTGCTGGATGAAGGTGAGTTCGGCCCCGGCTTTATCGTAGGCGGCCAGGGCTTGCGCGGCGAGGGGGTCGAAGGTGGTGTTCATGGCTTGATTGTAGCATAAGGGCCGTGAAATAGACCGTCGGGATGGCATAAACCATCCCGACGGTCTATTTCACGGGTACTTCAAACTGCGTTAGTACGATGTGTTCGAGTGCGAAATTTCCAGGTCGTTGACGCGCACGAAGGTGGGGGTGACGATGGCGGTGGGGTTGCGGGCGCCGTAACTCATGGAGGTGTTGTTGACAGTTTGGGCTTTCGACATCCAGGCGATTTTGTCGCTGAAGATGTCGAGCAGGCTTTGGGTGACGCGCACGTTGAACGGGACGATAACCGAGCCGTCCTTTTTGAGCAGCAAGGCCCCGAAGCGCGAACTGGCAGTAAGCAGCCCCTTGGATGGGTTGACGATGTTCATGTAGTGCAGGTAGGGGATGTAAAGCAAGTCATTTTCGCGCGGCAGGTTGACGAGTTCTTCGAGGGTGCTGACTTCCATTTGACCGCCCTCGAGTACCAGGCTTTTGTGCATAACGGTGTGACCGGTGGGTTGCGCGCCGAATTCGTCGGCGTCGTCCTGGAACCAGGTGAAGCCTTTGAAGATGCCTTGCTCGAAAAGCGGGAAGGGGTTGCGTTCGAGGCCGATCATATCGCGTTGGAAGGGGAAGGTTTCGCGGCGGGTGGGGTCGTCGGACAGGTTGAATTGGTCCGAGAAGACTTTTTGGCCGACTTTGTCTTCGCCGATGAAGGAAAAGCCGCGTTTCATTGAGCCGCCGCTGAAGCCGATCCAGTTCATGATGCTGATCAGGTCGCCGATGGCGGTTGCGCCAAAGACGATGTCGTACTTGCCGACCGGAATTTGTTGGGCCGGTTCGTTCTGGTAGCGTTCGAGCAGAAAGGCCAGGTCGCGGCGCAGGGCGGCGGGGTTCAGGTCGGACTTGCGCTGGGCCGATTGTTCGGCCAACACTTCCCATTTGAGGGTCTGGTGTGAGAGGACGATGTTGATCTGGGCGTCTGATGTTTTGAAATACTGGGTATGTTCTGAGCGGGTGGTGATTTGGGCGGTGGTGTTTGTGCCAGATGAGAAAATGCCGGAGAGTTTGATGTCGTCGGTTTCGAGGCCCTGCGCGGCTTCGTTGAAGTAGGCCAGGCGTTCTTCGCCGGTTAGCGCGCCCAGTTCGGGGTCGTAGGCGCTTTCGTCGGCGAAATCTTGCGCGTAGGCGGGGTTGGTGGGCTGGTAACTGAGCGGCATGGCGTGTTTGACCATTTCGGCGGCGATATCGACGCCTTGCTTCATTTCGTCCAGTTTGTTCAGGTCGGTGATCATTTCGTAACTGGCGCGGCGTTTGCCATCGAAGGCCATGATTTCGAGGCGGATGAGGTGTTCGTTGGTGTTGAGCGAAATGGCCGAGTTGGCGAAGCGCATCAGGTGGCTGTCTTCTTCGTGATACATGAATCCGGCCTCGATGCCTTTTGCGAGGGCGTAAGCGCGCAGGTCGCGCAGGGTTTGTAAAATGCGTTCTTTCATGGCTATTCTCCTATGCGCACGTTGTCGAAGCGGCAGACCGGCACACCGTGGCCGAGTTGCATGACCTGGTTGGGTTGGCCTTTGCCGCAGTTATCGACATACTGCACTTCCCAGGTTGATTCGTCGCCGACGGCAGAGAGTGAATTGTAGAATTTGAGCGTATCGCCCTTGTAGGTGGCGTTTTTGACAACGTTGGTGATTTTGCCATCTTCCACCAGCCAGCCGATTTCGGTGGCGAAGTGGAATTGTTCGCGGTTCGAGCCAATCGACCAACTCTTGTCGCCATCGAGGAGGATGCCGCGCTCGGTTTGGCTGACGATGTCATCGAGGCTGCCATCGTCGCCTGGATCGATGTTGATGTTGGTCATGCGCTCGATGGGCACGCGGTAGAAGGATGTGGCGCGATTGGCGCCGCTGCTGCCGTTGAAAATGGGACGCCGGGCGCGGGCGTTGGCTTCCTCAACCATCTGACGGCCAGTGATTGCGCCGACGAGGATACCCTTGTCAATCAGCAGGTTGTCCTGGGCGGGGATGCCGTCGTCATCGTAACCGAAACTGCCGGGGCTGTTGGCAACGGTGGCGTCGGCGCGGGCGGTCAGTTTGGGTGAGCCGTAGCGTAGTTTGCCGAAATCGTCGAGGGTGACGAAGGAGCCGCCGGCGTAGGCCAGTTCGTAGCCCAGAATGCGGTCGAGTTCGAGCGGGTGGCCGATGGTCTCGTGGGTTTGCAGGAACATGATTCCTGGCAGCAGGATGACCGAGCGGTCTTCCTTGGGGCAGGGCTCCGCCACCAAAATTTCGTTCAGTTCGCGCACGATGCGCTCGGCGTTTTCGTTGAATTTGCCTTTGTCGAGGCTTTCCCAGCCGCGCGTTTCGCCATTGCGGGCCGGGCTGAAGGTGCGGCGGTGCATTTCGCCGCTGGAATCGATGCCCATGACGGTAATGCCGGGGAAGACTTCGATGATGTTTTTCTCGATTTGGCTGCCCTCGGAATCGAGGAAGATGATTTGTTTGCGCATGAAGGTGACATCAACGACGCGCTGCACGACCCCGGCCTGGTTCAGTTTCTCGTCCATTTCTTTGAGGAAGGCGATTTTATCGGACAGGTCAACGCTGAATGGGTCGATACGGTTGGGGCTGGAGAAGGCGGCCTGGATGGCATCTTTTTCCGAAAGGCGCACCGGGAAGGTGACGCGTTCGGCGGCGACGCGGGCGTTGTCGAAGGCTTTGTCGAACAGGCCGCCCAGGCTGCTCATGTCTGATGAGGCCGAAAATCCCCAGGCCCCTTTGTAGAGCACCCGCACGCCGATTCCGCTTTCTTGCGAGGCGGAGGCGTTTTTCAGGTTGCCGTTCCACATGGTCAGGCTGTTGGTTTCTTCGCGCGGATACCAGCGCGCATCCACATAGGTTGCGCCGGCAGATTTCAGTCGTTCAATCTGCGTTTTGATTTGGGTTTGTTGCATTTGAAAGACTCCTTCAATCTGGGTGGGTGAGATAACTTTCACTCCAAGTTTAGACGATTATCTAATAGATTGCAAGTGGTTTTTGGCAATATTGCCAAACGGGACATATTACATTTGTCACTAATAAATTAAGCAAATTGATAGGCGATTTAATCATAAATTAAGGTTATACTGTAATTTGATTATTGGAAACAGATTACACGTTTGGAGGTGCTTATCGAGAACGAATTGTCAGGTATTCATTAATCACATCAACCCACAGCATAAGGAGAATGCTAACATGTCAACGAAAAAATCACTTGTTTTACTTGGAATTCTGGTATTGACCGCGCTTTTCATGGCGGCATGTGCTGGTCCCGCTGGCCCAGCCGGCCCTGCTGGCCCGGCTGGCCCTGCCGGGCCGACTGGCGCTGCTGGCCCTGCCGGCCCTGCCGGCGCGGATGGCACCTCAATGACCTGCACCGAGTGCCATAACGATACGACCATCATCACCCGCCACAAAGCCAGTTGGCAAACCTCGGTGCATGGTTCGGGCCCCGCTCTGGAATATGCGGGTGAACGCGCATCCTGCGCTGGCTGTCATGATGGCGCTGCGTTCAAAGAGATGATCGCGGCTGGCCAGAATTTCAGCCAGGTTGAATCTGGCAACGCCTCCCCCACTCATCAAGATTGCCGCACCTGCCACCAGATTCATGTCACTTACACTGGCGAAGACTGGGCGCTGACCACCGACGCCCCGGTTGTGATGGTTGCCAGTGGCGAAACCTTTGATGGCGGCGCTGGCAATCTGTGCGCCCAGTGTCATCAGGCCCGCCGGTATTTTGCCAGTTTTGTCAATAAAGACGATGCCACCAAATACAATGTTCAGGTGCGCTTTAACCCCCATTACAGCATTCAGGCTGATATTTTGATGGGTCTTGGTGGGGCAGGCGTGGAAGGTAACACTGGCGCGCATAGCAGCCTTCCGGGTTCTTGCGTTTCCTGTCACATGGGCGAGAGCCAGGTTCACACCTTTGAGGCGCAACTTTCCAGTTGCGTTGGCTGCCATGCGGGCGCTGAGAACTTTGATGTAGGTGGTTATGTAACCGAGTTTGACCAAAAATATAACCTGCTGAAAGAAAGTCTGATCGCCAAGGGTGTCATTGACGCTGAAGGCAATGTTCTTGTTGAAACAGCAGACGAGAAGACCGCCATTGCTCTTTGGAACTACAATCTGGTTTATGTAGACGGCAGCAAGGGCATTCACAACCCAAGTTACTTCGAAGCGTTGCTTGATGTTGCGCTCGAATCGTTAGAATAGTAAGAATCTTGTTGCAATAAAAAGTGGGGCTGTTAAAAAACAGCCCCACTTTCTTTACTCTGGTTTATTAGGATTTTCCGTGAAGAGTCCCTGACTGTCTTATTGGTGTATGACTACATTACGGCCCACAAGAAAAATACGAGGCCTTATCGCGGAGATTCCCCAAAAAGCCTTTTTTGCGAATGATGTAATTTCTTGTTATGCAAATTGATAAGTTTTTCTAATAGAAGGGGTGACATTTGGACTACTTATATAATGACAGGTTGCACTTTCATTAATCTTGTTCTTATATTACGATTGTGATACTAGGAACTATAGCGATTATTTTTGAAATTACCACACCAAGAGCGTCAGGAGAATGTGTTATGAAACCATTGAATTGGATAAAGGTTTTGGCTGCAATGTTTGCCCTGGCTTTCCTGTCCATGCTTGTTATGGCTCCCGTTGGCCCGGCCCAGGCCGCCGAGCCGCCTCAGGGCAGCCCGGCAGATGCCTGTCAAAGTTGCCATGAGCCTGTTTATAAGCCCTGGCTGGCAAGCAAGCATGGCACGGAAGCCACCAACTGCTTTGCCTGCCACCAATTGGGCGAGGGTGAGGGCGCGCATCCGCAGCGACCCTACCTGAATCTTTCAGAACAAGAGACTTGCGACGTTTGTCATGCCGATATTTTGCTCGAATGGCAGAGCAGCCGGCATGGTGATCTGGGCATGGGTTGTATTACCTGCCATGAGCCGCATTCTCAGGCACAGAAATTAATCGGTGATAACCACAGCACTTGTGAAAACTGCCATCG
>DAOUML010000089.1:0-7492 GCA_034411635.1 Anaerolineales bacterium | reverse complement strand
TTGAGTTCGCCAATTTTCATGGCCGGGTGCGGGGCGTCTTCGATGTTCAGTTCGGCGCGGTCATCGGTGAAGACCAACACGGCATTGATGGGCGGCACGTTTTCCTCGCCAAGTTCTTTGATGAAGAATTTTTTCATCGATTCGGTATCGGATTCGATTTCGACATCGGGGCGTCCGAGGCCTTCCTGGGCAAAGATTTTGAGATAGGCCAGCAGGAATCCGCCGCCTTTTTGACGCCAGCGGCCTTTTTCGTAGGTAATTGTTCCACGCTGGTAGTAGGGTTCGATAATCCAGACGCCGGCGGGGCCGACGATGAGATGCGAGACCGGGGCGGTGTAATGGTAGAGGCTGTATTCTTTGGCCATGCCTTTGAGGGCAGAAGTGATGCGCTCATCGACGCGCGGACGGCGTCCCCAGCGGTTGCCAAAGTAGATGCCGAACTGCGACAGGAGGAAGCCGACCAACAGGGCGCCGAAGGAGACTGTCACCATTTCGGGGTAAGCAAAGGTGACGTACATGCCGCCGCCGAGGATGAGCAGGGCCACCAGGCTGGCATAGCGGCCAATGGCGGTGTTGCGTTTGATGGTTTTTTCGTCGAGGATGAGTTTCATGAGGAGGTTCCTTGTTATAAATAGCGTTTCAAAACCACGCAGGCGTTCTGCCCGCCCAGGCCGAAGGAGTTGGACAGGGCGACATCGACCTGCTGTTTGCGGGCAACATTCGGGACGTAATCGAGGTCGAGTTCGGGGTCGGGGGTTTCGTAGTTGATCGTGGGGGTGATGACACCTTCGCTGATGATTTTGGCGCAGGCGATGGTCTCCAATGCGCCGGATGCGCCCATGGCATGACCAATCATCGATTTGATGGAGGAAATCGCCAGTTTGTAGGCGTGGTCGCCAAAGAGGGCTTTGATGGCGCGGGTTTCGGTCAGGTCGTTGAGCGGGGTGGAGGTGCCGTGAGCGTTGATATAGTCCACGTCGGCGAGAGTCAGGCCGGCGTCGGCGATGGCCCATTTCATGGCGCGGGCCGGACCGGCGGCTTCGGGGTCGGGCTGGGCCATGTGGAAACCGTCGGAGGAGGAGGCTTGTCCGGCCAGTTCGGCGTAAATGCGCGCGCCGCGGGCCAGGGCGTGGTCGAGCGATTCAAGCACCAGCGCGGCTGCGCCTTCAGAATAGATGAATCCCTCGCGGTTTTTGTCGAAGGGGCGCGAGGCCTTTTCAGGGTTTTCATTGTAATTAGTCGGCAGGGCGCGCATGGCGCAAAAACCGCCAATGGCAAAATCCTGAATAATTCCTTCGGTGCCGCCAACGATGACCACATCTGCCGCGCCGCGCCGAATCATCTCCAGGCCTTCGCCGACTGCCTGGGTTCCAGTGGCGCAAGCCGTGCCAACCGTGATGGTTGGCCCCAGGCATTGGAAAGCCTGCGAAATCAGATAAGCGGATGTATTCGGCAAAGAAGTTGGCACAGAGAAGGGATTGAGGCGGTCATAGCCTTTTTCGCGCACGGTGCGCACGCCTTCGTCGAACTTGTCCATGCCGCCGATGGCCGTCCCGAAGGAGACGCCGGAGCGCTCCGGTTCAGGCAAGGGCGTGGACAGGCCGGAATCTTCAACCGCCATTTTTGCGGCGGCGTAACCCATCTGGGCCGAGCGCGGGACGCGGCGGGCTTCCTTCCTATCCATAAAGTTTTCAACGACGAAGTCCGGCACTTCCCCGGCGATCTGACACGGGAAGGGGCTGGGGTCAAACTGGGTGATGCGGCGGACGCCGGAACGTCCATTGAGCAGACCGTCCCAAAAAGCGGGCAGGCCGGTGCCGAGGACGCTGACGACGCCCATGCCGGTAATGACAACGCGCGAACCTTTCATACGTGTTCTTTCTCCTTCATAGAAACGGAAAACGCAATACGGGATTTTATAGCGGATGGCGTGTTCCGTGTTTCGTTGCAGTTAATCTGCTTTTTTCAATCTGTCGGCGATGCCGTCACGCATGGCTTGCAGCACATCGGCTTCGACGGCGTTTTTGGCAACGCGAATGGCGTTTTTGATGGCGAAATCGTCGGAGCGGCCATGTCCGATGAAAACCAGGCCGTTGACTCCCAAAAGCGGAGCCGCGCCTTCTTCGGCGGGGTCGAGCAGTTTCTTGATTTTGCCCAAGGCCGGTTTGATTAAAGCGCCACCCAAGAGGGCCAGCGGGCCGCCGGTTTTGATGGCTTCCTTGATTTTATCGACCAGCAGTTTGGCAACCGCTTCGGAGGATTTGAGCATGACGTTGCCGGTGAAGCCATCCGTCACCGCCACATCGACCGCGCCGCCGATGACTTCCTTGCCTTCGACGTTGCCGAAGAAATTCAGCCCAGCATTTTTGAGCAGCGGCGTGGCTTCGCGCACCAGGGCGTTGCCCTTGCCTTCTTCTTCGCCGTTGGAGAGCAGGCCGACGGTGGGGTTTTTCAGTCCGCGCACTTTTTCGGCGTAGATGCTGCCCATGATGGCAAATTGGCGCAGATTTTCGGGTTTGACATCGGGATTGGCGCCAATATCCAGCACCACGCATGAGCCTTTGGCGGTTGGGAAGACCGGGGCCAGGGCCGGCAGGTCGACGCCTGCAATCAGGCCGAGGCGGAAGTAGGCCGTCGCCAGGGCTGCGCCGGTGTTGCCAGCGGTGACGAAGGCGTGCGCCTGGCCGTTTTTGACCAGGTCGATGCCGATTGCCATGGAGTTTTTGGCGTTGGGCCGGCGGGCTTTGAGGGCCAGGGCCACGCCTTTGTCTTCCATCGTCAGCACTTCGGGGGCGTGGACGATGCGTATCGGCAGGCTGCCGGGGCTGAGGCTATCCAGTACGGGCTTGAGTCTGGCTTCGTCGCCGACCAGGATGATTTCCAGGCCGTATTCGCGGGCGGCCTGAACTGCGCCGGTAACATCGGGGGTGGGGTGTTCGTCGCTTCCCATTGCGTCGAGGGCGATGATTGTCATGAGAGAGTCTCCTGTTTGTGTGTAATGTCAAGTCCTGCTTGCGCCGTGCGCCAGCACAGGTGAGCGGAGCCGCCGGTTTTTTGGCAGCGTAGTCGAAGGACGTTTTTGCAAACGCAGTTACATCTTATCAATCCGCCCTTCGACTGCGGGTCTCGATACGGGCTACGCCCTACTCGACCCTCCGCTCAGGGCTTGTGTATTCTTACGGCGCGAGCGATTCAGCGTACAAATCGCAGTTGGCGTTGGTGAGTACGTTGACTTCGAGCATTTGCTGGCTGAAACTGGCAAACCAGGCGTCCCAGAAATCCTGAGGCATTTCGCGATAGAGGACAACCAGCACGCGCGGGTCGGCATTTTGCGGCTCGGCGTACCAGGCCGAGGTTAGCACAGACGGCCAGGCTCCGCCTTTTACCGCCAAAGTGCGGAATGTTTTGGCATTATCAGGATTAACCCGCATGGGCCATTCGAGATGCTGTTTGGCAATTTCGCGGGCGCGGGGCGAGAAAGAATCGTCGTCGGCGTAGAGGGCGGCCATCAGGCGGGCCAGGTCGTTGGCGCTGCCACGCACGCCAAAATTGGTGGTGACATCTTTCTGCACGTCCAAACCGGCCTGGTTGGTGAAGTTGTTGGCGTAAAGCACTGCGGAGTTGCGCCATTCGAGGTCATTGACGAATAATTGTTCAAGGCGGATTTGCTCGGCCAGGGTGGCTTCAGGGCCGAGGGAGGTCAGGTCGTAGGTGCCGGTTTCGTGGTTGCTGATATAAAGGTAAAGGCCGAGGTAAGAATGCGGCTGACTAAGGGTATCCAGGCCCAGGCTTTGATAGAGCGCGTCCCAATCCACAGCGGAAAGGCGGGAAAGGATGTAGTCGGCGGCGGCGTTGGAACTGTAGGTCATCATCCCGTCGACCACTTCGGAGAGAGTTAGCGTTGCGCGGCCTTCGCCCAGGGACTTGATGAATTCAGGATGCGCGCCGCCATCGGTGCCGGGCAGGTAGTAGGCGTCGAGCGCGGTGATGGGCAGCGTTTCCGCCGGATCGAGCGCGCCGGAGGCGACTTGTTCGGCATAGCCGAGCAAAAGGACAATCTTGAAGGTGGATGCGAGCGGATAGGGCTGGTCGGCGTTGTGGTAAAAACCTGCCGAGGGATTGGCGGGGTCGAAGCAGGCTACGGCAACGTCGTTTTTTTGTTCGGCGATATAGTTCAGAACGGCATTTTGAGAAGTATAGCGAATATTGGCATAGCCGACCAGGGCCGTGCCGAGAACGCATAAAATCAGCAGGAGGAACAAACCGCCCAGAATTATCTTAAATTTCATTCAATCGTCCTAATTTACAAAAGAATACGTAACTACCTGCGAACTGATATTCGTAGGGGGACACATCATCCCCGAATGGGGGTTTATATCGCCTGAAAGCAAATTCTCAATTGTCTTAATCCAAACGCGACTTGAAAGTCGCGCTACGGTAGGCAGTTACAAGAATAAACACAAAGGACATCCCGAAATCCTACTTTCGCGCGGCGCGGCGGGTGTTGTCTTCGATATCGAGCAAAATTTGCAGGGCAAAGGCCAGCAGGTGCAAAACGACCAAAAGCAACGCGCCCTGAAAGGGCTTGCCCATGTTAAAAATCAGGTAAAACCAATCGAGGGGATAGTTGGCCTGAAAAGCGTTAAAAATATTCATGCCGGTTTCGTAGGCATATTGGAAAAGGTAGATGGCAAAAATAAGCCAGCCTAAAATACGCGACCATCTGGCCCAACGCAGGACGGCGTCGCGATCAAAGTAAGTGCCGAGGAATGTTGGTTTTTGGGTTGGGGTGCTCATGTATCGCTCCCGGAGAGTATAATAGGGCAGTCATCAATGCTTTGTTGGTTGTCATTTGAAACACGCCCCAAAGATTATACCTTCCCAAACAAAAAATTGTGAACATAAAAAGGAACAGACCATGATGGAAACCACCGAGAGCAAAAGCCGCATTCCCGCCTTCATCCGCGAAGCCGTCGCCGAAGACCTGAAAAACGGACGCTTCAACTACGTTCGCACCCGGCTGCCACCCGAACCGAACGGCTACCTGCACATCGGCCACTGCAAAGCCTTCCTGATTGACTACTTCACCGCCAAAGAGTTCGGCGGTGAAGTGTACCTGCGCTTTGACGACACCAACCCGGCCAAAGAGGAGACCGAATTCGTCCACGCCATCGAGGAAGACGCCGCCTGGCTGGGAATCGAGTGGGCCAAAGTGACTTTCGCTTCGGACTACTTCGACCTGCTCTACGATTGGGCCGTGCGCCTGGTAAAAATGGGATTGGCCTACGTGGACGACCAGACCCAGGAAGAGATGAGCATCAGCCGCGGCACGCTGCCCAAAGGGACGAAGTGGGGCGATTCCGAATCGGCCATCAAGCCGGGGGTCGATTCGCCCTGGCGCGGCCGTTCGGTGGAGGAAAATCTCGACCTGCTGGAGCGGATGAAAAACGGCGAATTCGCCGAGGGCAGCCGCGTCCTGCGCGCCAAAATCGACATGACCCATCCCAACATCCTGCTGCGCGACCCGGTCATGTACCGCATTATGAACGTCCACCATCACCGCACCGGCGACAAGTGGCACATCTACCCGATGTATGATTGGTCGCACGGACAGAACGACTCGATGGAAGGCGTGACTCACTCGCTGTGCTCAAACGAATACATCATCCACCGCCCGCTGTATGAGTGGTTCCTTGAAAAACTGGAGGCCTTCCCCAGCCGCCAGATTGAATTTTCGCGCCTGAACCTGACCTACGCCATGATGAGCAAGCGCAAACTGCGCAAACTGGTCGAAGACGGCGTCGTCAACGGCTGGGACGACCCGCGCCTGACGACCCTGCGCGGCCTGCGCCGCCGGGGCGTGCCGCCCGAAGCCATCATCGACTTCGTGACCGGCACGGGCGAGACCAAGAACGACAGTTGGGTTGAGATGGCGCAGTTTGAAGCCATTATTCGCGGCATTCTCAACAAAATCGCCCTGCGCCGCATGGCTGTGCTGAAACCGCTCAAACTGGTCATCGACAACTACCCCGAAGGCCAGGCGGAGGAACTCGAAGCGGTCAACAACCCCGAAGACCCCGAAGCCGGGACGCGCAAAGTGCCTTTCTCGAAAGTGCTTTATATCGAACAGGACGACTTCCGCGAAACGCCGCCGCCCAAATATTTCCGTATGTACCCCGGCAACGAGGTGCGCCTGCGCTACGCCTACCTGGTGACCTGCACCCACGTCGTCAAGGACGAGGCCGGGAATGTGGTCGAAGTCCATGCCACCTACGACCCGGCCACGCGCGGCGGCGACGCCCCGGATGGACGGCGGGTCAAATCGACCATCCACTGGGTCTCGGCCCAGCACGCCCTGCCCGCCGAAGTGCGTCTGTACGAGCAGTTGTTCAGCGTCGAGCGCCCGGATGACGGCGAACTCGGAGAAATTCTCAACCCGAATTCGCTCGAAGTGCTGGAAAATGCCTTCGTCGAACCGGCCCTGGTCGAAGCCAAAGTCGGTGAAAAAATCCAGTTTGAGCGCACCGGCTACTTCTGCCTCGACGCGGACAGCCAGCCCGGCAAGCCGGTCTTCAACCGCACGGTGACGTTGAAGGATAGTTGGGCCAAGGCGCAGGGGAAGTAAATCATGGGACGCGGATTGGACGGATTTTTACGTTTTCTCACGCAAAGCCGCAAAGGTCGCCAAGTTTTTTATTTTTTTCTTTGCGCACTTTGCGACTTTGCGTGATTAATTTTTCATCTGTGTTTATGCTTTCTTTGACTATTACAAAATCAGTGAAAATCTGTCCGGTCTGTTGAATCTGTGCTGGGCGGTTGCTAAACGGTGTAATAAATATGAGTGAAGACGATAAACATAACCATCATTATTTGCCGAAATTTTATTTAAAACATTGGGCAAACAAACAAAACAAGGTGTGGGTTTATCAGAAGCATATACTGGACGGAAATCGCTTTCCTAATCCTAACCCACTTCACATAAACAATGTTTGTTCTGAATACCATTTACTTTCAATAGGAGATGATACATCTATAGAGAATTGGGCAGATAGAAATATTGAGAATCACTGTGCCCCCGTGTTTAAGAAGATAGTTAGGCAAGAACCGCTCAACCAAGATGATATTTTTTACACTAAATCTTTTCTAGCCTTAACTATGTCTAGACATCCTTTACTAAAGGAATCAAGCAAGATAATTTACAATTTTATTTCTCGCAATGTAAAACCCTTAAATCCATTAGCACAAACTGTACGTCTTCGTATGGAAGTTAATTTGGTTGAACTCAATCAACTCAGTCTGCAAATTTTACACATACCTAACGAAACTGACGCTTTTTTTATTACGTCAGACTTTCCTGCCTTTATTGTTGGAGATTTGGTAAAAGAAATGATTGGAGGTGTCACCCCACTAAAACGTGGAGAGACAGGAACTTGACAAAAAATGGGGTTCACAGGCAAACTTATAGGACTATCACATCCTTGAGAGCCGCCCA
>DAOUML010000088.1:0-7039 GCA_034411635.1 Anaerolineales bacterium | reverse complement strand
TTTACCTGAAAAAAAAGACCCCGAAGGGCGGGCGCCTTTCGGGGTTTGGGTTTTTCCATATTCAGTTGTTTATGCTTCTTCTTCAGCAACTACGATTCTATTTTCGAGGACAATTTCGAGAGCCATTGTGTGAACGCAACGGCCATTAAGACTAAAGAACTCACAGTCGCATTGGAATTTGCCATCTGCAAAGGTGACCAGGTGGTTGTTGTTATCGCCTCGAAAAGTAACTTCAAATTTTGTAAACTGGAAACGGGTAGGGTCTTCCGCGTAGCGCTTGGCTTTCTCGATCTTGCCTATCAAACCGTAATTCATAGTTCATCTCCTTTACTTGGAAATTAAGGAATAAAAAAGGCACGCATATAGGCGCGTGCCTTCAATTCATCGCATTGGAATATGTCGCAAATACTCGCATGGTTAAGTCACCTCAATTAACAAGAGTATAAGACGAATTGGGCGGAAAGTCAACAGTAAATTTAAGCGCAATCTGCAAGCGGGTACAATATGGGCATGAAACTGCGTTTGAGTTATTTTGGCAGCGTCTATTTTTTTGGAACTTTCTGCGCATCGATTCGTCTTATACAGGTGCGTGATAAAATAATCACCTTTGTTCAAAAGGGAATAAATCCATGAGTGAAGCCACTTCAACCTCTCAAAACTCAAAAAATAATTTTTTCAAGCGTATTTTTACATTCTTGTTTCACCCCACGCAGTTCTTCGGGGCTGACCCGGGCGGGTGGCGCGCGCCGATGTTGCTACTCAGCCTGACTCTGGCCCTGCAAACCGCAATTGGCGGATATTTCCGCGCCAGGGCGGCCATGATGGGTGAAATCAATCTGCCACCCGATTGGGAGTGGTGGAGCGTTGAGATGCAAAACAATTATCTGCAAGCCCAGCAAGCCACGCAAGGGGCGGTTTTTGTGTACGTTATTCCGCTGGTTGGGGCGTTGGTCAGTTTGTGGCTGGGATGGCTGGTGGTCAGCGGGGTGCTGCACCTGGCTTCGACCCTGCTGGGCGGGCGCGGGAGTATGTCTTCTGCGCTGGGGGTGGTGGCCTGGGCCAGCCTGCCGTTTGCGCTGCGCGATATTCTGCGGATGATCTTTATGCTGATTGCTGGTCGCGCTATTCAAAGCCCGGGGCTTTCAGGATTCGTTGGCGGGGGCGAAGCGGGAATGCTTTTTGCGAGTCAGTTGCTCCAGAGGGTGGATTTGTTCTTTGTCTGGTATGTTGTTTTGGCGGTAATCGGTTTCAGCGTAAAAGATAATCTGGGCAAACGCAAGGCCGCTTTGGGCGTGGTCGGCGTCCTGGTTCTCATCCTGCTTGCCCAAGCGGGTTTGGGGGCAGTCTGGCAAAATTTGGGGGGCATGATGACGGCGGGGTCGGCATTTTAGCATGAGCGAGTCCGCTTTTATCCAGATTCGGAATCTAAAAAAACACTTCGAGATGGGCGGAACCACGGTGCGCGCGCTCGATGGGGTGGATGTTGAAATTCCCGCCGGTTCGTTTACAGTGGTGATGGGGCCTTCTGGCTCCGGAAAAAGTACCCTGCTCTACCTGCTGGGCGGCCTGGACAGGCCCAGCGATGGTGAGATTGAAGTGAACGGCCAGCGATTGGATCAGATGGACGAGAATCAACTGGCGTTTTTTCGGCGCAAGACGGTTGGTTTTATTTTTCAATCGTTTAATTTGATTCAAAGCATGACCGCCCACCAAAACGTGGCTTTTCCGATGCAGTTTGCCGGGGTAGCCCCAAAAAAACGCGATAGCCGCGCCCTGGAATTGCTGGAGCGGGTGGGGCTTTCTGATCGCAGCCACCACAAGCCAAACGAACTTTCGGGCGGACAGCAGCAACGCGTGGCGATTGCGCGCGCGCTGGTGAATGAACCGGCCCTGATTCTGGCGGATGAACCAACCGGTAATCTGGATACGGCCAGCGGCGGCAGCGTGATGCAGGTTCTTTCTGAGTTGCACCAGGCTGGCCGGACAGTGCTGGTTGTGACCCATGATCCGCGCATGGCTCAATTTGCCAGCCACAAGATTTTTATTTTGGACGGCAAGATTGTTAGCGAAGAAGAATATCGCAATGCGAATTTGTAATTTTATGATGGAGTTTTCTATGTCTCTTAAATTCAAACAAATAACCATCGGGCTTTTGCTCTCTCTGTTGCTTGCCGCTTTGCCGGCCAGCCCGGTGGCGGCCAGCGCACCGACGATTACTGGCGTTAGTCCGTCTTTTATTACCAACAACAGCAGTAGCGAAATCACAATTGCCGGAAACAGCTTTGCGACCGATGTTGTGATCTCCATTCAACGTGGTGGGGATGCGCCGGTTACGCTGGCACTTCAGTCCTGGTCTGATACCAGTCTGGTAGCCGTTGTTCCTGCTGGAATGCCGGAAGGAAACTATACGATTACAGTTGCCAACGGCAACGATAGCGCAAGTTTTCAATCGCTAACCATCAGCGCCCCAACGCCAACCGCCACCCCGGAACCAACCGCCACCCCGGTTCCCTTTGGCCGCCCACAGGTGGTCATCGATTCGTACCGGGTAAACGTTGGCGAAATTAAGGCCAATGAAGAGTTTAATCTGGTGGTGCGCATGCACAATGCCGGGCAAATAAACGCCAGCAACCTGCAAGCCGTCTTCTCGTCGCCCGATCTGACTCCCACCCAAACCGGGGGCGTTTCGGCCTTATCGAACCTTGAAGCCGGAAAGCGGGCCGATATTGACCAGAAAATGCGCGCCACCGGCTACCTGTATGGCAAAACCAGCGTGCAAGTTGAATTAAACGTCACTTATTACGACGACAAAGGCAGCGCTTATAGCGAGAAATTTACCCTAAACGTGCCGGTTAAACCGGTAAATTACGTTGCCGCGTCTACCGCCACGCCCACCCCAGCCGGATTAAAACGCGCGCAATTGGTGATTACCTCCTATACATCTGACGTGGATATTCTTCAGCCAGGCAGTCTTTTTGCGCTTGAAATGAATGTCCAAAATCTGGGCAACGCCGGGGCGCGCGGGGTGACGATGATTGTCGGCGGCGGGTCTGCCGGTTCTAGCAGCGAAGGCACGCCCCAGCCAGGCGGCGTTTCGGGCGGCAGCGGCGAGTTTACCAATTTTGCCCCTGTGGGCGCATCCAACATCCAATCGCTGGGTGACTTTGCTTCGGGCGCAGCGCTGATTGCAACCCAAAAGTTGATTGTCAACGTCTCTACCAACCCCGGCGCATACCCGATGAAAGTCACGTTCTCGTACCTCGACGATAAAGGCAATACCATCAACGACGAGCAGGTTATTACCTTGCTGGTTTACAACCTGCCCAGCGTAGATGTCAGTTTTTACCAGCCCGTAAGCGCGTTTTTTATCGGGCAGCCGGGTTTTCTGCCTTTGCAAGTGACCAATATGGGCAAGAAAATGAGCATTTTGGGCAACATGAAGGTTTCGACCACCGCCGGAACGCTTGAAAACGCCCAGGCCATGATTGGCCCGCTCGAATCAGGCGGATATTTCACGCTCGATGCCATGCTCTACCCCGAACAGCCCGGTCCGCTCGCCCTGACGGTGACGATTGACTACCTCGACGATTTTAACCAGCCGCGCAGCATCACCCAAACTCTGAATGTGGATGTTCTCGAAATGGAAGAACCGCCCATCGACCCGAACTTCCCTGAAGGCGGCGAAGGCGAAATCTACCCTCCTGTGAATGAAGAAGAAACTTTCTGGCAAAAAGCCTGGCGATTCATCCTCGGCCTGTTCGGGCTGGATAGCGGCAAATCCAACGAGGCGCAATCCGAGCCAATCGAGTATTACGAAGAAACAATGCCCGGAGTAATGCCCTAAATGAAATTCTTTGACCTGTTGCGTCTGATTTTCGGCAATCTCAGCCGCCGCAAAGCCCGTGTTGCGCTCACTGCCATTGGCGTCGTGATTGGCACGGCGGCGGTTGTGATTCTGGTCTCATTGGCGATTGGGTTGCAGCGCAGCGCCAACGAACAACTTTACGGTATCGGCGACCTGACTCAAATTCAGGTGTATCAGTCTTATGAAGAGTTTGGCGTGGGACCGGGCGGAGGCGTTCCTGGCGGCGGCTCAGGCGGAAGCGGCACAAAACCCAAGCCGCTGAACAATGCTACCCTGAAAGAGTTTCAGTCTTTGGAGTATGTTGTTCAGGTCATTCCACGCGACATGATCCAGACTGGGACCATCATGAAGCATGGACGGCTTGAATCGTGGGGCAACATTCTCGGTGTTGGCATCAATGACTTATCGGAACTTGGTCTGAAAACCCGCCAGGGTGAAACAACCCTGCAAAAAGGGAGCATCATCATTGGCTCGGCAGTGGCAGCCAACTTTTTTGACCCAAAAATGCGCCCCGGACAAGAACCGCCTCCGCCTCCCGATTTATATAACCAGACCCTGAAAGTAACTTATAGCAAATGGGACAGCGAGGGCAACGAAATCCGCAAAACGGCCATGTTGCGGGTTGTTGGTGTTCTCGAAGAAACCATGGGAGAATCCGACTGGTCTATCTACATGCGCCTGGAAGATGTCAAAGCCGTGAACGAGTGGGTAACGGGCAAACGCATCAACTATAACCAGGCCAGTTATAACCAGGTCATTGTCAAGGTGGATGACCCCCAAAACGCGCTTGCCGTCAGTGAACAAATTACCGCCATGGGCTTTCAGGCCTGGACGCCGCAATCGTTTCTTGAAGGAATCAACACGTTTTATATTGTCTTGCAGTTCATCTTTGGCGGGGTGGGCGCAATTGCCCTGCTGGTCGCCGCGATTGGGATTGCCAACACAATGGCAATGGCAATTCTGGAGCGCACCCGCGAAATCGGGCTGATGAAAGCCGTCGGCGCGACCAACCGCGATGTGCTGGGCATTTTTCTCGGCGAAGCCGCCGGCATTGGTTTCATTGGCGGTCTGGGTGGCGTGCTGATTGGCTGGCTGTTGGGGCAAGGCTTAAATGTGCTGGCAATTGTCTATCTGGCCGGGCAAGCCCAACAAGGCGGCCCGCCTCCCAGCGTGGCCGTTTATACCCCGCTCTGGCTGCCCCTCTTCGCGCTGGCTTTTTCTACCTTCATCGGTTTGCTTTCCGGCCTTTACCCGGCTTTGCGCGCAGCCACCATGATTCCGGTGCTGGCCCTGAAATATGAATAATTTGAATTTTTTATTGTAAAATTGGGACCATGTCCTCTTTCAAACTTGTCCGCTTTATTGTTCGCTTCATTATGAAAATCATTGCCCGGGTTGAAGTGCATGGACGGGAAAACATCCCCGAAGGCAACTTCATCCTGGCAACCAACCATCTGGGCCGTCTCGATACGGCCCTGTTATTGTGTCTGTTTGAGCGTGAAGATTTCATTGTGCCAGTCGCCGAAAAGTACAAAAATCATCCCATCTTCGGCCCTATCGGACGAGCCGTCAATGCCATCTGGCTCAACCGCTTCGACACCGACTTCCACGCCCTGCGGGTTATGCTCAACCGCATGAAAGCAGGCGGAATGCTGGTCATCGCCCCGGAGGGGACACGCTCCAAAACCGGAGCGATGCAACCCGGCAAGCCAGGCGTCGCCTACCTGGCAGCCAAAAGCGGATACCCTATCCTGCCCGTTGCCCTGACCGGCACCGAAGACCGCTATGCCCTGCAACAACTTAAACGCCTGCGCCGCGTTCACATCACCGGCACGGCGGGCAAACTCATTCATGTCGAAATGCCGCAGGGCAAAAACCGCGATGAAGCCTTGCAAGCCCAAACCGACGAAATCATGTGCCAGATTGGCGCCATGCTGCCAGAAAGTTATCGCGGCGTTTACAGTGACCATCCGCGCCTGCGCGAAATCCTCGCAGAAAACGCCAAGCATGCGTAACTTCGTGCGTGGATTGATCCGTTTTGTCTTCAACCGCATTGCCCGTTTTGAGATTCACGGATACGAAAACGTGCCGCAATCAGGGGCTTTTGTCATCGCGGTTAACCACATTGGCATCATTGATATTGCCATGTTTCACTATATCTTTGACCGCTTCGATATGTTCATTCCGGTTGGCGAAAAGTGGGAGAAAAATGCCTTTGTGCGTTGGCTGGCGCGTAACCTGAACTTCCTGTTTGTTGACCGCTTTAACCCTGACCTGAAAGCCCTGCGCAAAATGGTATCCCTGATGGACGCGGGCAACTCGCTGGTCATCGCCCCCGAAGGAACGCGCTCCAAAACCGGCGCGCTCATCGAAGGCAAACCCGGCGTGGCCTACCTGGCGGCCCGCTCCGGCTTTCCGGTCGTTCCGGTTGCCATCACCGGCACCGAGGACAAAGTCATCCTCGGCAACATCAAGCGCTTGCGAAAATCACCCGTCACACTGACGGCTGGCAAACCCTTCACCCTGCCGCCCATCCCACGCGAAAACCGCGACGAAGCCCTGCAAACCTACACCGACGAAATCATGTGCCAGATTGCCATTCTGCTGCCCGAACGCTATCGGGGCGTATATGCCGAACATCCGCGACTAAAAGCGTTGACATTACAAGACGGAAAGGAAGATTGAAATGCAAGAAAAAAATTCTGAATACCCCATGAAAGACTTGACTGAAAAAATTATCGGCGCGGCAATTGAAGTACACCGCAACCTTGGCCCAGGTTTGTTGGAATCAGCCTATGAACGATGCCTGATTTACGAACTCGAAAAGCTCGGGCTAAAAGTAGAAAGTCAGAAGCCATTACCTCTTATCTACAAAGAAATTACAGTTGAGCAAGGATACCGTCTCGATTTGCTGGTAGAAGACAAGGTTGTCGTTGAACTAAAAACCGTTGAACGGCTTACCAACATCCATGAAGCGCAAATTTTGACCTATTTGAAAATTTCAGGATACAAAGTCGGCCTGTTGATTAATTTCAACATTGACATACTCAAGCGTGGCCTTCGCCGTTTTGTCTTGTAAAATAGACTTCTTGCATAAGTCCTGAGCGGAGCGTCCTTCGACTACGGGCTACGCACAATACGCTTCGCCCTCCGCTCAGGACGGCAATGCTTTAT
>DAOUML010000087.1:0-33132 GCA_034411635.1 Anaerolineales bacterium | reverse complement strand
GCGCGACTTTCAAGTCGCGTTTGGAGTAAGGCATTTGAGAATTTGCTTTCAGGCGACATAAATGTCGCCCTACGAATATCAGTTCGTAGGCAGTTACCTCTTTTTGAACTCAATCGTGTTCATGCAAAACTTGCCATGCCGACCAGGCAGCCTATACCCGCGGGCATTATATAATAGACCCTCGAAAGGACTCACGATGAAAGTCTTCCATTCCCCCACCCATGCCCAACATGCCCCGCCCTTTGAAATTTTTGACGGCGGCGAAATTATCCCCAGTTTTGAAACGCCAGAGCGCGTGACGCGGATTCTTTCCGCGCTCGAAGCAGATGGTCGCTACGAAATTTTGCCCCCCGACGACTTCGGCCTCGATCCCATCCGCGCGGTTCACGAGCCTGCCTACGTCGACTTTCTACGCACGGCCTACGCCGAGTGGATGGCGGAACCGACCGACTACGAGCGCCGCGCCCTTTTACCGGCCACTTTTCCCCCGCCCAATCAGCGCGCGCACCTGCCCCGCACCCTGCTCGGACGCGCCGGATATTACCTGAGCGACCTTTCTGCTGCCATCGATTCTGGAACCTACCCGGCGGCCCTGGCTTCAGCCAACTGCGCGTTGAGTGGGGCGAGAGAATTGGTAGATGGAGAATGGAAGATGGTTAATGGAAAATGGTTAATGGAAGATAGTGAAATAAAACAAAGCCATGCCCCATTAACGATTAACCATCCACCATTAACCATTAACCATTCTGCCTTTGCCCTCTGCCGCCCTCCTGGTCATCATGCTGGTCGCGCCTACGCTGCCGGGTATTGTTACCTCAATAACGCTGCCATCGCCGCCCACTGGCTGACCCAATTTGGCCCGGTTGCCATCCTCGATATTGATTACCACGCCGGGAACGGGACGCAAGACATCTTCTACCAACGCGCCGATGTGCTGACCCTCTCCATCCACGCCGACCCGGATGAGGAATACCCCTATTTCAGCGGTTACGCCGACCAGACCGGGGCCGGCGCGGGTTTGGGGTTTCACCAAAACTATCCGTTACCCTTTGGCACAGACGATGAAGCCTACCTGAATACGCTCGCCAATGCGCTGGAGCGACTCACCGCTTTCAACCCTGTGGCCCTGGTTGTTTCGGCGGGCATGGATATTTATGGTGATGACCCGCTCGGAAAAATTCGCGTTACCCGCGAGGGCATTCGTCAAATTGGGCAGGCGATTGCCGGATTAAAACTTCCGACCCTGATCGTGATGGAGGGCGGCTATAACAATGATGCCCTCGGCCTGAACGTGCGCGCCTTTTTGGATTCTTTTCAACAGCAAGGTAAAAGCCGATGAAACGGATTGTGGTCTTGTTTGCCCTGGTTTTGCTTTCAGCCTGTAATTTGCCCGGTAACGGCAACCTGGCTCCGGCGGCGAGCGAGACGCGGGGCCCCGTCGAAACGGAGACGGCTGCCCCGGCCCCAAGCGTCACTTTGACGGAAACCTCCACCCCCACGCCAGCCCCGACATCCACCTTCACCCCAACAATTACCCTGACCCCAACGTTAACTGAGACAGCGACGATTACCCCAACCCCGACTTTTGCCTTTCCGGTGGTGACGGTGAACAAGCAGGCCTTCTGCCGCTACGGGCCTTCGACGGCTTATCTGCCGGCTGCTGATCTGTACACTGGCGATGTTGGCACGGTGCGCGGGCGTTTTCAGTACAGCCGCTGGTTGTATGTGAAATTTGAGAAGTTGAATTATTTTTGCTGGGTTGCGCCTTCGGTGGTGGATGTGGAGGGCGATATTACGACGGTGTTGATGACCGAACTGCGTTTGCCGCAGGCCAGCGTGTATGGGCCGCCGCAAAATGTGTTTGCTGAGCGTGTTGGCGATAAGCGCGTGCGCATTCGTTGGGATCGGGTTGAGATGACGAAGGATAAAGACCGGGGCTATTTTTTGGAGTTGTTTGTTTGCCAGAATGGGGCCTATCTTTGGTTTACAGCCGCGATTGCCGACCAGTATACAACCAGTTACGAGGTGGAAGATGGCCCCGGTTGCGCGGCGGCTTCGCGTGGGGTTATTTATACGGTTGAAAAGTATGGTTATACCGCGCCTGTTCAAATTAATTGGCCCGCGCCATAATAAAGTGGGGCAGCGCAAAATATGGTTTTTGTGACATAATAAGGGTAGGCTTTTCCCCCCCAACATTCCTAAAGGAGATTCAAACAATGCCTAAAATTTCAATCACCCGTGAAGACGCTCTTGAGTATCATCGTCTGAAGGGCAAGCCCGGCAAGGTGGCGATTGTGCCTACCAAGCCAATGGATACCCAGCGCGATTTGAGCCTGGCCTATTCGCCGGGCGTGGCGCATCCCGTTTTGGAAATTGAGAAAGACCTCGACCTGGCCTATGAGTACACGTCTAAAGGCAATCTGGTGGCGGTTATTTCCAACGGTACAGCAATTCTTGGCTTGGGAGATCGCGGCGCGTTAGCCAGCAAGCCGGTGATGGAAGGCAAGGGTGTGCTGTTTAAGAAATTTGCTGATGTTGATGTTTTTGATATTGAAGTGAATAGCCACGACCCGGATGAAATCATCAAGGTTGTGGCCGCTATTGCGCCTACGTTTGGCGGCATTAATCTTGAAGATATTAAAGCCCCGGAATGTTTCTACATTGAAGAGACACTGAAGGGCATGCTCGATATTCCGGTTTTCCACGATGACCAGCATGGCACGGCGATCATCTCTTCTGCCGGGTTGGCCAGCGCGTTGGAGTTGGTTGGTAAAAAGCATGATGAAATTCGGATGGTGATTTCTGGCGCGGGGGCTTCGGCGATTTCGTGCGCCGAGTTGGCGGTGCGCTGGGGCGTTAAACGCGAGAATATCATGCTTTGCGATAGCCGTGGGGTGGTTTATAAAGGCCGCGCCGAGGGGATGAACAAATATAAGGATCGTTTTGCGGTGGAGGATAAAGGTCATCGCACGTTGATTGATGCAATGGAAGGCGCTGATGTCTTTTATGGTCTTTCAATTGCGAATGTGCTTTCGCCTGAAATGGTTAAGAAAATGGCCGAGCGCCCGATTATTTTTGCCATGGCCAACCCCGACCCGGAAATTAAGTATGAGTTGGCAAAGGAAGCCCGCCCGGATTCGATTGTGGCGACGGGTCGTTCTGATTACCCCAACCAGGTGAACAATGTGCTGGGTTTCCCGTTCATTTTCCGCGGCGCGCTGGATGTCCGCGCTCGGGCCATTAACGAGGAAATGAAGTTTGCTGCTTCGCAGGCGCTGTATCACTTAACCAAGGAAGACGTGCCAGATTCGGTCTTGCGCGCTTACGGCGTCGAGAGCATGAAATTTGGCGATGAGTACATCATTCCCAAACCGCTTGATCCGCGTGTTTTGCTTTGGGAGGCTCCGGCAGTTGCCCAGGCGGCCATGGAAACCGGCGCAGCCCGCAAGAAAATTGACCTTGAGGAGTATCGCGAGCAATTGGCTTATCGCCAGGGGCAGGGCCAGCGGGTGCGTTATTTCATTATGAACAAAGCGCGCGCCAGCAAAGCCAGCAAGCGACTGGTATTTGGCGAGGGCGAGGAGACAAAAATTATCCGCGCTGCCGCCCAGGTGTTGGATGAGGGCATTGCCCACCCGATTTTGATTGGCCGCCCTGAGATTATCAGCGAAAAGGTAAAACTTCTCAGCCTGAACTTTAAGCCTGATGTGGTAGATCCCGACCATTTTGAAAGGCTTGAACAATATAGCGAAGCCTACTATCAGTTGCGCCAGCGCAAGGGGCTGACCCTGGCGCACGCCAACAAGATGATTCATGACCCGAACGTGTTGGGCCCGATGATGGTCAAGATGGGCGAGGCCGATGCCTTTGTCTCCGGGCTGACGTATGAATACCCCGAAGTCATTCGCCCGGCCCTGCAAATCCACAAGACTGCGCCCGGCACGAGCAAGGCCGCCGGCGTGTATATTATGATTGTGGGCGAGCGCACCTTCTTGTTTACCGACGCCACCGTGAACATTGATCCCAGCGCGGAAGATTTGAGTGAAATTGCCTGCCTGGCGGCAGATTTTGCCCGCAAACTGGAGTTGGAGCCGCGTGTGGCTTTCCTTTCGTTCTCTAATTTTGGTTCCACGCCGCACCCGCTTTCTGAAAAGGTGCGCAAGGCGGTGGAATTGACCAAAGCACGCTGCGATTTTGTGGTGGATGGCGAAATGCAGGCCGATACCGCTGTGGTGGCCGACATTATTGAGCAGCGTTTTCCGTTTAGCGCGGTGCGCGATGCCAATGTGTTGGTGTTCCCCTCGCTCGAAAGCGCCAATATTGCCTATAAGTTGCTGGCCCGCCTGGGCAATGCCAAAGCGATTGGCCCCATTCTGCTCGGCATGGGCGCGCCGGTTCATGTTTTACAAACTGGCGACGAAGTGAACGACATCGTGCAGATTGCGGCGGTGGCAGTGATGGATGCGATCAATCGTGGCAAGAAGTAGGCTGAAAAGGGCCTGAACGTTTTTTATACCCGTTCCGGGTGAGAATTGCGCTTTTTTCAAGAGAAGGAATGCGCAATTCTCACCCGCGGGCATTATATATAAAAGGACACCGAGAAAGAACTCGGTGTCCTTTTATACCTGCGGGCATTATATATTCTGAAGGATGTTTTCTACTCTGGTTGGGTCAGGGTAAACGCATTGGGCAGCCTATCTTCACTACCATCCTGATTGATTACGATCAAATCCCAGATTCCGGAGTCTTCGCTGCCAAACTTGATTTTGGCGGTGATTTTGGTCTCGTTGGATAAAATCTGTTCGCAGGGGATTTCTTTTGTTCCTTGAACAAACTTTACTGTTTTTGGCTGTTCAAAACCTTTTCCTAAAATTTCGATAGCGAGTTCCTGTCCGCGCTCGGATGTGGCAGGGTTTATATTACGAATCACCAGATTGGATGCCTGGCTGGTATCTCCTCTGGCGACGGCTACTGCGCGGGTGCCAAAGTAAAAACCAGCCACCGCCACCACCAGGGTGCTGATGGTGGTCAGGATTTGTTTGGCAAAATCAACGCTATCCTGGCTGCGGGGGATATTGCGTTTAACATCGAACAACGTATCTTCCCCAATGGTTCGCATTCTAATGGCGACAATTTGCTCTTCAGGGATGTCGTCCAATTGGGCCTGGGTAATTCCTTCATATTCCGTCGTTTTGGTTGTATCGAGTTGCCCAAACAGAAAAATTGCCTGAATTGAGAATATCAAGATGAGGCTTAGCGCAATGACTGCCCTGATGCTGCCTTCGGGTAGGCCCAAAGCCTGGGTACGTTCTGACAGGTTCAGCACCGAAAAAATGGTGGTCATATAGGATAATACAATGACCAATCCCCCAACGCCAAGAATGAGTAAAACAGTTAGCGCAATCTCTGGAAGCCAGGCGTTTCCTGTTTTGAGCATTTTCATTGCCATCGAAGCGATATAGGCTATTCCCAGTAATGCCAGCGATGCCAGCGTAAGGTACCCTGCGACCGCCCACCAAGACGACCTTTTTGCGTTCATGACTACCTCCTGTCTTTCAAGAATCTGCCAAATGGCAGATGAAAGGGTTGGCGCAGTGGAGAAAATCAGCAACAAGCAATAATTCTCGCATCTTACCTGCCGCATCAACCCGGTGGACAATAAAACGCGCGGTAACAAGTCATTATCGCTAAATTTGGATAACTATCACATATTTTTTTTGTTTTGCCTAAGTTTATTGTACAACCGGGCGATAACAAAAACAATACTCAAATTGCGTAATTCCCTACCCTCACCCTGCCCCTCCCCCACCGGGACGTGTGCCATGAAATGGTAGAGGGGTTGGGGCGTGAGGGTGGGTAGGTAGTTACGAAAAAAATTGCTCCTGAACGGTTACAGGAGCAATTTTTTCAAGGTTTCAGCCGTTTCTGGCGGGGCTTCGAGCATGGGCATGTGGCCGATGCCGGGTAGTTCGGTGAGCGTGGCCGAAGGGCAGGCGATTTTCATTTCGCGGGCGCGTTCGGGTGGGATGAGGGCGTCGGCCAGGCCGTGCAGGATGCTGACGGGGCAGGGCAAGCCGGGGAGCAGGTCGGTCGTGTCGGGGCGGGCGGCCATGGCTTTGAGGGCGTTGACGATGCCGGGCATGGGCTGCCGCAAAATGAGTTCGCGCAGGAGTGTTTCGTGGGCGGGGTTTGCTGAGAGTTTGGCGGCCATCGCGTTCGCAACCACGCCGGGGCCTTTTTCGGCGACTTGGGCGGCGGTTTCGTGGCGGGCGGCCTGGCGTTCGGGGGTATCGGGCAGGGCCTGGGTGGCGATCAGGCCGAGGCCGAGCAGCATTTCGGGGGACTGGCGGGCGAAGGCCAGGGCGACGTATCCGCCCATCGAATGCCCGGCGAGGTAGGCGCGGGGGAGTCCGAGTCCGCGCAGGAGGGCGGCCAGGGCGGCGGCCATGTCGGTTAAATGGATGTCCGGCCCGGGCAGGGGTGAATGTCCCAATCCCGGCAAATCGGGCAGAATCAGGTCGAAGTGGCTTTCGAGGTGCGGCAGGAGCGGCAACCAGATGGTGTGGTCGAGCGGGAAGCCGTGCAGGAGCACGAGCGGTTGGCCGGAGCCAGTGCGGAGGTGGTTCATTTTTTCACCTTCTTGAACAGATGTCCTGAGCGGAGGCTCTGAGGGAAAACGAAGGGGCGTAGTCGAAGGACGTTTTTTGCTGGAAGCGCCCTTCGACTGCGCGCTTCGCTATCGCTCAGCACTCCGCTCAGGGCTTGTTGTTCTTATCACTCAGCCATTCGCGGGCAAAGGCCAGGGCTTCTTCGCGGCTGGAGAGTTGGCCTTCGGCCTGGGTTTCGCGGATGGCTTCGAGCAGTTGGCCGATTTGGCGGCCCGGTTTCAGGCCCAGTTCGGTCATCAGATCATCGCCGTTGAGCAGTTGCGGCGGGCAGACGATTGCTTCGGGGGTTTCAAAGTAGGCTTCGAGCAGGGCGCGGCAGATGTCGAGTTCGGCGACCCAGTTCTCTTGCGGCAGGGTGGTTTCGTAGGTGGCGCGCGCGTCGGCCAGGGAGTGCAGGACAATGTCGACGCCAGCCGGGCCGGTATCACGGAAGAAGCGGTAGATGGCTTTGCGGCTGATGGGCTGGCCTTTGCGCAGGCGGTCGGCGTGGGCGTGGATGCGCATGTGGTTGGCGACGATGAGTTTGAGGCGATCCATTTCGTCGTTGCTCAGGCGCAGGGCGATGGCGCGGCGCAGGATGGTTTGGGCGCCTTTGTCTTCATGGGTGAGGAAGCGGATGCGTCCGCTCTCTTCGACGCTGCGGGTGGATGGTTTTTCGGCGTCATGGTAAAGCGCGGCCAGGAAGAGCAGGGCGCGCAGGGGGCGGTCGGTGTTGAGTTTTTGGGCCAGGTGTTCGCCAAATTGGGCGCGGTAACGCCCGAGTTTGAGCACCAGCAGACCGCTGTAAAGGTCGGCGTTGGATTTTTCTTCGTGGTACTGCGGGGCGAGCAGGTCGAGAATGGTTTCGAGATGGCGCAGGACGGAGAGCGTGTGCGACCAGACATCCTGAACGTGCGGCGGCGATTGGGTGATGCCTTTCATGGCGGCCAGTTCGGGCAGGATAACCGGCAGGACGCCGAGCATTTCGAGGGCGCGCAGGGCGGTATCGGGCTGGGGGCCGGCCAGGATTTTCAGGATTTCGTCGCGGTTGCGTTCGGCAGAGATGGCGGCCAGGCCGGGGACGGCGGCTTTCATCTGTTCGCGGGTGGTTTTGTCGATGGTCAGGCCGTAGGAGGCGGCCTGGCGCACGGCGCGCAGGATGCGGACGGGGTCGTCGCTCATCGACGTTTCGGCGCATGCGCGCAGGCGTTTGGCGCGCAGGTCGGCCATTCCGCCGAGAGGGTCGATGAGTTCGCCGCTGTGCAGGTCGAGGGCGATGGCGTTGAGGGTGAAATCGCGTCCGCGCAGGTCGTCTTCGAGAGTCTTGCCGCGATAGCCGGCAAAGTCAAGGATTTCGCGCGCGCCGTTGGGGTGGATGATGACCAGTCGGGCGGTGTCGTTTTCAGCGTCCAGCGGGTAGAAGGCGGCGGGGAGCGCGTCGGCCAGGGTTTTGGCGAGTTTGAGCGCGTTTTGCGGGGTGGCGAAATCCAGGTCGTGGGCGGCGCGCCCCAAAATGGCGTCACGCACCGCGCCGCCGACCAGGTAAATGGGCTGGTTGGCGGGCAGGTGCTGGCGCAGTTGGCGCATGAGCGGGGTGTCAAAAATGGGCAAGGTTTCTTGCATGAAGCGGAGTTCCAACGGTTCTTTGGGGCGAATGGCGCGGGCGGCGAGAAAAGCGGCTTCGCGGGTTTGTCCCTGGGCAACCACCTGTCCCTTGACAAGCGCCACCCAGCGCCCGGCGTAGGGGGAGGGGAGGTGGGGAGGCGCGGGGGAGGACATGGTTAATAGAAAATAGTTAGTTAATGGTCTCGATACGCCGGAAAATCACCGGCTACTCGACCATCGTTGGCGGACTGGCTACTGGAAGCCGTCCTTTGACTACGGGTCTCGATAAGGGCTACTCGACCCTGCGCTCACCTGTGCTGGCGCACGGCGCAAGCAGGATTGGATATTGGACACTGGTTACTGGTCACTGGAATCCGGTTTGTATTTTTCCAAATCGACGATGCCGATGAAGGGCAGGTTACGGTAGTATTCGTCGATATCCAGGCCGTAGCCGAAGACGTAGGCGTTGGGGATGACGAAGCCGGTGTAATCGATTGGCACTTCGACTTCGCGACGTTCGGCTTTATCGAGCAGGGCGCAGACTTTGAGGCTTTGGGGGTTGCGGGCGCGCAGCATTTCCAGAACGTGCGAAATGGTGTGGCCGCTATCGACAATATCCTCAACCAGCAGAATGTTGCGTCCGGCGATATTGGTTTGCAGGTCATACGTCAGGCGGACGTTGCCGCTGGAGGCCCGCGCGCCGACGGTATAGGATGAAATCGCCATGCAGTCCATGCCGTGCGGAACGGTGACGTGGCGCATCAGGTCAACCATGAACGTAATGCCGCCGCGCAAGATGCAAATTAGCACCAGGTCTTGCCCGGCGTACTCGCGGCTGATTTGTTCACCCAGTTCGGCAACGCGTTTTTTGAGGGTTTCTTCGTCAATGAGAATTTCGGCGAGAAATTCACGGTAGTCTTGCATGAGGATTCTCCTTGGGTTGAAAATGTCCTTCGACTACGCGCTTCGCTATCGTTCAGCGCTCCGCTCAGGACTTGTCAGGAATGGTTAGCGCGGCACCTGGTGATGCAGGCGGCAGCGGGCTTCGTAGAGTTCGGATGCGCCGACAGCCACAATTGGTTCGTCATAACGGGCGGGTTTGCCATCGAGCAAGCGTTGGGTGCGCGAGGCCGGTTCACCGCAGACCATGCAAATTGCTTGAAGTTTGTCGACATGCTCGGCAACCGCCATCAGGATTGGCATGGGCCCAAACGGCTCGGCGCGAAAATCCGTGTCCAGTCCGGCGACGAGGACGCGGATTCCGCGCTCGGCCAGTTGGCGGACGACTTCGACAATGCCCTCGTCGAAGAACTGGGCCTCGTCCACGCCGACGACGGTGGTATCCGGGTCGAGTTTGGTAGCGATTTCAGCCGAACTTTCGACTGGAATGGCCTCGAAATCGGCCCCGGCATGAGAAGTGACTTTTTCGACGGCGTAGCGAATATCAATGGCGGGTTTGAAGACTTGCACTTTTTGGCGCGCGATGACCGCCCGGCGCAGGCGGCGAATGAGTTCGTCGGTTTTGCCGCTGAACATCGAACCGCAGACAACTTCAATGGAACCGGTTTTGTGTTTCATGCACTCTCCTGAAAAAAAATATAAAAAAACAGGCAGATGATTTCATCTGCCTGTTAAGTTTACCTGAAAATGATCGATTTACGCGGTTTCTTTTTCAAACTCGGGTAAATCGTAACCGAGGGCGCGCAGTTTTTTGCGGGCATCGATGAGCGACTTGCGGCCAAAGCCTGCGATGGCAAGCGCGGCTTCTTCGCCTTCGGCCATTTTGGCAATCAGTTGACCGATTTCGGTGATTCCGGCTTCGGCCAACGATTTTGTTGGGCGCGGACCAAGTTCAAGATCGGCAATCGGGCGTTTTGGAGATGTCTTGGCTTCTGATTTTGCTTTTTGAGTTTCGACGTATTCCTGGCGGGCCTGGAGTTTGCGATAGAAGCGGTCGACCTGGCCTTCCATATCGAGAATGCGGGCCTGTTCACCGGTGAAGAAGGGGTGGCAATTTGAGCAAATTTCAACGCGGATTTCTTTTTTGGTTGAGCCGGTGGTCCAGGTGGAACCACAGGATGCGCAAGATACCTTGGCCTGGTAAAAAGTGGGATGGATTTTTTCTTTCATGTTTTCCTCTTCTTACTCAGCCTGAATCATTTCAGCAGGAACAATATTGACGCGTTTGCGGCCATGATAAATATCGAAAACCACGAGGCCGTCGGTGGTGGCAAACAGGGTGTCGTCTTTGCCACGGCCAACATTCAGCCCGGGTTTGATGTGCGTGCCGCGCTGACGAACAAGAATGTTGCCAGAAAGCACAAATTGACCAGCATAGCGTTTTACGCCCAAGCGTTGGGCATTTGAGTCACGACCGTTGCGGCTTGAACCGCCGCCTTTTTTATGAGCCATATCTACCTCTCTTAACCGATTTTCTCAATTTCAAGGCGAGTGTACTGCTGGCGATGGCCGGTCTTCTGGCGAATGCGTTTCTTGGGCTTGTAGTGGAAGTTTACGGTCTTCTCACCCTTGAAATGCTCCAGCACGGTAGCCTTTACAGCCGCGCCTTTGACAGTTGGCGTACCTACGGCGACATCGTCGCCATCCACCAGCATTAGCACTGCTTCGAGGTCAATGCTTTCGCCGGGGGCAGTTTGCAGGCGGTCGACTTCAATCGTGCCGCCTTCGACGGCGCGGTATTGCTTGCCGCCGCTTTCAACAATTGCAAATTTCATGGAATTTTCTCCTGGTCTTCGCTTCGCCGCATACGCTGCCAGCCTGATTGCGCTGAAGGCCGCGTTACGGGTAAGCCGGGATTGACAGAATAACGCCCCGGCAAAGTTTCTGCCAGGGCAGAGGCGAATGGAGATTATACCACCAGCCGGGGGGTTGTCAATGAGTTTTGCAAGCGAGTTTTTACGATTTTATGGCGGGCCGCCAGTGGGCAAGTAGTTTGCCGTTGCCATTGGCTTGTATTTCGCGCCAGGTTGCGATGGGGAGTTCGATGTGGGCCAGGCAGCAGGTGGGCATGGGCATCGTTTGCCCGGTGAGTTTTTCGAGCAGTTGTTCGAGGCCGGGGTTGTGGGCTACCAGCAGCAGGCTGGGGTAGCGCTTGGGGGTTTGGGCGATAATTTTTAAGAGTTGGTCGCTTTCGGCCAGGTAGAGCAGGCGCGAGGCGCGAATCAGGCCATGATAGCGGATGGCAAACAAAACTTCGCTGGCGGTTTGGAGGGCGCGCCGGGCTGTCGAAACGGTGACAAAGGCCGGGGTCAGGCCGCGCTGACGGAGGTATTCGCCCACGAGCGGGGCTTCATCGCGTCCGCGTCCGTTCAGGGGGCGGTCGTGGTCATCCAGCAGGGTGTCTTTCCAACTGGATTTGGCGTGGCGGAGGAGGAGCAGGTTTTTCATCATTCCGCCAAAGCCAGCGCAAGGTTGCGCCGAAATTCAGGACGGGTGAAATGCGCCCAGGCCGCCGGGAAGGTTGCGGCTTTTTCGCGGCGCAGTTGGTGCAGGCTGGCGAGGTAGGCGATGATTCCGCTCAGGTCCGGGCGGACGCCGATGGGCAGCGATTGGCTTTGGTTTTCGAGGTGATTGAGCAGGGTTGCGAGCAGTTCGCATGAAAGGTGGGCGTCGTTCAATTCGCCGAGGTGGTCTTGCATGAGTTTCAGGTCTTCAATGAGCAGGGCGGCGGGTTTGGCGAGAATCTCGCGCATGAATTCGATGGCGTAGCGTAATTTTTTAAAGCGGATGCGCAAATCGTGAAGTTGTTCGGGGCTGGCTTCGGGCAGAAGGTTTTCACAGGCCAGCACATCGACATAGCGCTGGTAGATGAGCAGGGGCGCAATCTGCCAGGTGATTTGGGGATATGGATCGCGTGGGTTGAAGCGGCTGGCGGCCAGGCCGGGGGTGTTGAGAAATCGGTCGAAGTCGGTTTTGAAGGTTGCGAAGGCCGGGCTGTTCAGGTAGGCCAGCATTTGTTGACGGGCCGTCTGGCGTTCATGCTGCCAAATGTCGGTAAGTTGTTGCAGGTTTTGGCCGGTTTGGGCTTCGTGGTGGCGGGCGTTTTCGATGAAGACATCCAGATCGCGCACCGGGCCGAGGGCGCGGCGGGCGTCGCGCAGATCGCGCAGGAGCGGTCGAATTTCGCGCGGGCGAAAGGCGGGGCTGAATATTTCAAAGGCGGCGCGCAGGCGTCGGGTGGCAACGCGCATATCGTGCAGTTCTTCAATATCTTCCCCCAGGCGGGTGCCGGCTTCGTGTTCGAGCAGGGCGGTAAAGTGGGCGCGCATGATGTTACGCGCGTATTCAGAGATGCGTAGGTTCGCGTTGAGGTTTTCGCGGCTTTTGTTCTTTTTTTTGCCGGGCGGTTTTTCTTCTGTTTCAGGCGGAGATGGGTCAGATTCTGGCATGACGTAAAAATACCTCTTGGGCGTTCACTTCCGGCGCGCCGTTTTCGGGCCGCAGACGTTTGTAACTGCCATCGGGCTGCATTAAACGCGCGCTGGTATTATCTCGCAGGTAGGTATCGAGTACCTGCTGGCGAATATAGCGGATATTGCGCGGTTCTTCGACCGGGAAAAGAACTTCAACCCGTCGGTCGAGATTGCGCGGCATCAGGTCGGCGCTGCCCAGGTAGACTTGCGGCCGACCGGCATTTTCAAAGTAGTAGATGCGGCTGTGTTCGAGGAAGCGGCCCAGAATGCTGATGACGCGGATGTTTTCGCTCAGGCCGGCGATGCCGGGGCGCAAACAGCAAATGCTGCGCACGATTAAATCAACTTTTACGCCGGCCTGGGAGGCCTGGTAAAGTTTTTGGATGATGCTTTTATCGACCAGGGCGTTAAATTTGAAAAGCAGGTGGGCCGGTTTGCCGTTTTTGTGGTGTTCGATTTCACGTTCGATCAGGGCTTCAAATTTTTGGCGCAGGTTTACCGGGGCAACCAGCAGTTTGCGGTAGTCGGTTTTGGCGGAGTAGCCGGTCAGGTAGTTGAACAGGTCGGTGGCATCGGCGCAAATATCGGGGTCGGCGGTGAACAGTCCCAGGTCTTCATAAATTTGGGCAGTGGCGGCGTTGTAGTTGCCGGTTCCGAGGTGCATGTAGCGGCGGATGCGTTCGCCTTCTTTGCGCACCACCAGGGCTACTTTGGCATGGGTTTTTAGCCCCAGCAGGCCATAAACGACATGCACGCCTTCGTCTTCAAGCATACGCGCCCAACCGATATTGCTTTCTTCATCGAAACGGGCCTTTAGTTCGACCAGCGCCGAGACCTGTTTGCCATAATCGCGGCGGGCTTCGAGCAGGGCGCGCACGACCGGGGCATTGCTGCCAACCCGGTAGAGGGTTTGTTTGATGGCGAGTACGTCTTTATCATGGGCGGCCTGGCGCAGGAAGTTGACCACCGGCAGGAATGAATCGTAGGGATGATGGAGCAGGATGTCGGCGTTTTCGACGGCTTGCATCACATCGGCTTCAATGTCGTTACGCTTTTTGAACGATTTGGGCAGAACGGGCAGAAAGGGGGCATCTTTCAGATCAGGACGGTCGATGGTGATCAGCAGACGTAGATCGTGCAGACCGAGCGGCCCCTCGAAGGCAAAGACATCCCTGGCATCGACCTCCAACTGGCTGATTAAGACTTCCCGAATGCGAGGCGGCATTTGTTGGTTAATCTCAACGCATACCACCGCGCCAAATCGCCGTTCGCGCACGCTTTCTTGCATGGTTTCAAGCAAATCATCGCCTTCGAGTTCCTGCACCACAAAATCGGCATTGCGGATGACACGGAACTGGTGCGCCTCAACGATTTTCATGCCGGGAAAAAGGGTGTGGAGATGGGCCAGGACGACCTGTTCAAGCCAGACAAAATAATGATGATGCGGAACCGTGCCATCTTTGCGGGTGCTGCCCGAAGAGCGTTTGAGCGGAAGCAAGCGCGGCAGGCTGGCCGGAATTTTCAGGCGCGCAAAACGTTCATGGCCGCGCTGGTCGCGGATGAGAATTGCCAGGTTCAGGCTCAGATTGGAGATGTGCGGAAAGGGGTGCCCGGGATCGAAGGCCAGCGGTGTTAGCACCGGGAAGACCACTTCGTTGAAGTATTCCAGGGCCGATTCGCGTTGTTTTTCGTCTAATTGCGCGTAGTCTAATATGTGGATGCCCGCTTTATCCAGGGTTGGCAGCAGGTCTTTGTTCCAGCGCTCATGGCCGGATTGCAGCAGACTATTGGCGACTTTACGAATGGCGGCCACCTGCTCGGCGGGGGCCATGCCATCGGGTGTAAACTCGACCACGCCTTCGTCGATTTGCATTTTTAGTCCGCCGACGCGCACCATGAAGAATTCGTCCATGTTGGAGCCGAAAATCGACAGGAATTTTACCCGTTCCAACAGCGGCCAGCCCTTGTCTTCGGCTTCTTCCAGCACGCGGCGCTGGAATTCAAGCAAAGAGAGTTCACGATTGAGGTAGAGTTTGGGGTCTTTGAGGTCGTAGGCGGGTTGGTTTTCGGGCATAATTTCGTCCATGAGGTTGTTTTCCTTTAATTATACATGGCGGGTCAAGTTTTCGTAAAATTGTATGCCCAATCTGATTTTTGGTGGGTTATGGTTGGGTTAATAAAGGTAAAATCAAGCCATGAACTATACTTGTTACGCTGTCTCCGCGCCTGGCGTGCGCGATTTGTCTGCCCGCGAATTAAAATCGCTGGGCCTTGGGCCGCTTGATCTCGATGCGGCTTCGGCTGATTCTGGCGGGGTCGATTTTCGGACCAACCTGAGCGGCCTTTACCGCGCCAACCTGCATTTGCGCGCGGCCAGCCGAATTTTGGTGCGTTTGGGCAATTTTTTCTACGCCCGAACCTTTACCGAGTTGCTCGAATCGGCTGGGCGTTTGGCCTGGGAGCGGTTTCTGACCCCCGGCCAGGCGGTTGAAATTCGCGTTACCTGCCATAAATCAAAACTCTATCATTCTGATGCGGTGGCCGAGCGCATTGGGCAGGCGATTGAGGCCCGGTTGGGAAAGCCCAGCCCTCAGCAAAAGGGCCGACAGGGTATTTTGGCCCGGCTGGTGCATGACCGCCTGACGATTAGCATTGATTCTTCGGGAGAAAACCTGCACAAGCGCGGATACCGCCTGGCCAGCGCCAAAGCGCCCTTGCGCGAAAACCTGGCCGCCGCCCTGCTGATGGCCTGCCGTTGGGACGCCGCCTCGCCCTTGCTTGATCCATTCTGCGGCTCTGGCACGATTCCCATCGAAGCCGCCCTGCTGGGCCTGAACATTGCCCCCGGCCTGAACCGTCGTTTTGCCTTCATGGACTGGCCCGGCTTCGACGATTCGCTCTGGCAAACCCTTTGCGCCCAAGCCCGCGCCGCCCAGCGGACGGATTGCCCGCCCATCCTGGCTTCCGACCGTGACGAAGGCGCAATTCGCATGGCCCGTGAAAACGCTGAACGGGCCGGCGTAAGCGCTCAAATTGAGTTTTCTCACCGCGCGGTCTCCTCTATTCAGCCGCCTGCCGGGGTTGGCTGGGTTGTTACCAATCCGCCTTATGGCGGCCGGGTAAGCCCCAATCAGGATTTGCGCAATTTGTACGCCCGCTTTGGGGCGGTTCTGCGCGAACACTGCCCCGGTTGGACGGTTGGGATTCTTTCCAGTGAACTTGTCTTGCTTGGGCAGATCGGCCTGAAATTGGATACCGACATGCGCTTGATGAACGGCGGCCTGCCTGTCATTCTGGCGCGTGGGCGGGTGGCTTGAGGTAGAAATATCGCCCGCCTTAAATCAACATATCCCTGCTAAAAGCAGGGATATGTTGATTAAGATTGTTCCATTTATCCAACCAGGCGGGTTAAATCTTCTGCCGCGCGGCGCATTTCCAGGAAAACCAGGCCAAGTTTGCCATCCTGACGCGCCAGGGCGGTGAGCACGGCCTCATCGCCCACCGCAATCAGGACGATGAACCCATGATCGCCTTTGATGTAAACCTGCTCCAAACCGCCGCGGCCAAGTTCAGAAGCAATGCGCTCACCGAGTGAAAGCATTGCCGCCGACATCGCCGAGACGCGGTCTTCCTCTGCTCCCTGCTGTAGGGCCGAGGCCATAATTAAACCATCCACTGAAACGACAGCCGAGGCTTCAATATCGGGTGCCGAAGCCTGCATTGCGCGCAAGCGGTCTACCATTTGTTGGCTGCGGGATTTACTCATGCACGATTCTCCATTGGAAAAATATCTCTGAAAGTTTACCACAAATCTTAAAATCGCGGCAGAATTTTCAAAATCGCAAAGTCCTAGCCGCGCACGCGGTAATTGGGGGCTTCTTTGGTAATAATAATATCGTGCGGATGGCTCTCAACCAACCCGGCATTGGTGATTTTTTTCAAGCGCGTTTGGTGGCGCAGGTCATCCAGATTTTTGGCCCCGGCATAACCCATGCCAGAGCGCAACCCGCCCACCAGTTGATAAACATACTCACGCAATGTGCCTTTATATGGAACGCGGCCCTCAATGCCTTCAGGAACCAGTTTACCGCCGCCCTTCTGCCCGCTGCCGTAGCGGTCTTTGCCGAATCCCTGCATGGCGCCCAAACTGCCCATACCGCGATATTCCTTAAAACTGCGCCCTTCATACGTTACCACCTCGCCAGGCGCTTCTTCCAAACCGGCCAACAGCGAACCGAGCATCACCGTATCGGCCCCGGCCACAATTGCTTTAACAATATCGCCCGAATACTTGATGCCGCCATCGGCAATCACCGGAGTCGACGTTTTGCGCGCCTCCAACACGCATTCGTGAATGGCCGTCAACTGCGGCATCCCGGCCCCGGCCACAATTCGGGTGGTGCAAATCGACCCGGCTCCCACCCCCACCTTAACCCCATCGGCCCCAGCCTCAACCAGCGCGCGCACACCCTCGGCAGTAACCACGTTTCCCGCAATGACCGCCAATTTCGGCCAGTTTTGCTTCACGCGCCAAATGGTCTCAATCACGCCGCGCGTATGCCCGTGAGCGGTATCTATTACCACCACGTCCAACCCGGCATCTGCCATCAACCCAACGCGCGCCTCCACATCCGCGCCGACGCCAATTGCCGCCGCCACCAGCAAACGTCCGCGCCCATCTCTGGCCGAGTGCGGATGTTCAATCTCGGTCAAAATATCCTTGACGGTTAGCAAACCCTTCAATTTTCCGGCCTCGTTTATCAGCAGCAACTTTTCGATGCGATGTCGCTGCAATAGCACCTTGGCCTCATCATTCGAGATTCCCACCGGAGCCGTCACCAGCCGCTCATGCGGAGTCATAAACGCGCTCACCAACTGCACATAATCCTTCTGCTCCACAAAGCGAATATCGCGGTTGGTCAAAATTCCCACCAGATCGCCCGATTCTTCCACAATGGGAACCCCGCTGATTTTGTAATGCGCCATCAGGTTCTCGGCATCCTGCAAGGTGGCCGTCGGCGGCAGGGTCATCGGGTCGCTAATCATCCCGGCCTGTGAGCGCTTCACCTTATCCACCTCCGCCGCCTGGGCCTCTGGCGACATATTGCGGTGGATCACGCCAATGCCGCCCTCGCGCGCCAGGGCAATCGCCAACCGCGCCTCGCTGACGGTATCCATCGCCGCCGAAAGCAGCGGAATATTGAGCGTAATGTCACGCGTCAGCCGCGCGCGCACATCCGTCTCGGAGGGCAGCACCTCGCTATAGGCTGGCACCACCAGCACATCGTCAAAAGTCAGGGCTTCAGGGGCCGAAAAAAGTTCCTCGTTCATAACTCTCCTTTAAATCGGGTTGGGTTGTTTGGACAATTCTACATCAAAAACCATCCCCTTCCGCAGGACTTTCTTAAAGTCGGCCTTGCTCCCTCATCCCCAACCCTTCTCCCGGTGGGAGAAGGGAGCATTTCTCCCTCTCCCGCCGGGAGAGGGCTGGGGTGAGGGGCTATTAGGCGACTTTAAGAAAGTCGTGATCCCCTTCCGCAACCCAAATTGGCAGATTTTCGTACTTCATGTTAAACTCAAATCACCCACGGAGGCCCCCATGAACCAAAACCCCGGCTGTCTTTCAGGCCTGCTCAAACTCTTCCTCATCGACGCCATCTTCGACTTCCTGCAATCCAAATTTGGCTTCAAACGCGGCGGATGTTGCGGCTGTGGCTGCGGCGTCATCCTGCTCATCCTCTCCACCGCGCTTGCCTGTGGTGTTCTGTTCAACACCGAATGGTTGCGCTTAAGTTTTTAAATGCGTCGCCTGCTCGCTTTGCTCCTCCTCTTTTTGTGGATGTCGCCGCCCGGATTCGTCTCCGCGCAAGCGAGCGACTCCACGCCCTCGCCGAGTGCCACCAACCAGGAGCAACGCGCCACGCCCGAACCTGTTCCCGCCTCCCTGAACATCACCTCCCCAGCAGCCGGAGAAACCCTGCAAGGCAGCCTCCCGATTAATATCCTTGTCAGCCTGCCCGGAATCAACCGCTGGGAACTCTCCTTCGCCTTCGCCGAAAACCCCACCGACACCTGGTTCCTCCTCGCCAGCGGCAGCGACCCATTCGAAGGCGAAACCCTGCGCTGGGACACAACCCCCCTCACCGACGGCGACTACATCCTGCGCCTGCGCGCCACCTTCTCTGATGCCTACCGCGATGTGTTGGTTGGCCCGCTCAAAATCCGCAACTACAGCAGCGACACCCCCACCCCAAGCCCCGCCCCGGAGCTCACTGCAACCCTGACGCCTGGCCCCACCCTCAGCCCCACCTCCACCGCAACCGACGCGCCCACCCTGCCAGTCCGCCGCGCGCCAACGCCCCTGCCGCCCAACCCGGCCACGCTTTACAACCACGAAATCGCCGCCTCCACCCTGCGCGGCGCGGGCTACAGCCTGGTCGTCTTTCTCGCCATTGGCTTATTGGCCTGGGCCAGGAAAAAACTGACCCGCTGAGATTAGAGAAAAGGCTCTCTGGAATTTGCAGTGAAATGGAGCCAACGACACTTGCACGCCAACGCAGGACGACATGACCAGGGATGATAATTACCTACCCATTTCAGGCTTACTACGTTCTGAGCGGAACGTAGCGAAGTCGAAGAACGCTTTTCCAGTAAATTACCCTTTGACCCTGGGCGCAGACCAAGGGACTCTTCGCTACCGCTTCGAGCCTCTGGTCCCGACAGGCTCGCCCCATCGGCTCAGGGCTTGGGTGGGCAGTTACGCCAAAACGCGCAAATCAGCCAATGCGCGCCAGCAATACCAAACACAGGGATTTTATGGATGCCTTTACCCGCTACAACCACCTCAAACAAGAAATCAACTTCCATCTTCATCGCTACCACGTCCTCGACGCGCCGGTCATCAGCGACGCCGAATATGACCAACTTTGGAAGGAGTTCAAAGCCCTCGAAGCCGAACACCCCGAATGGGTCACGCTCGATTCTCCATCCCGGCGGGCCGGGGCAAGCGTTTCAGACAAGTTCGAGAAAGTCCGCCACCCGCGCCCGATTCTCAGCCTGGCAAACGCCTTCGGCGCGGCAGATGCGCGCGCCTGGTACGAACGCATTCGCAAAATCGACGACCGGGTCGAGCGGGCAAAGTTCACTGTCGAGCCAAAAATCGATGGTCTGAGCGTCGTCCTGCACTACAGAGACGGAGTCTTCGTCCAGGGCGCGACGCGCGGCGATGGCGAGGTCGGCGAGGATATTACCGCGAATCTCAGAACGGTGCGGGCGATTCCGTTGCAGATACCAGTATCCAGTTCTGAGCCGTTGGGTCGACTGGCGCAACCGTATCGAGACCGCAGGCCGCAGGCCGAAGTCGAAGAACAGAAGCCAGAAGTCGGTGGGCAGTTGTCGCTTTTTGAAAGCGCGCCACAGGTCAATCACCAATCCCCAATTACCAATCCCCAATTACCAATCCCCAATTACCTTGTTGTGCGCGGCGAAGTTTTTATCAACAACAACGATTTCGAGAAATTGAATGCCAAACTGGCCGAAAATGGCGAACGCACCTACCTCAACCCGCGCAATACCGCCGCCGGCTCCCTGCGCCAACTCGACCCGGTCATTACCGCCAGTCGCCCGCTGACGATTTTGGTCTACCAGGTGGTACATTGGGAAGACGAAACGGGACACCAGCCACCGACGGCCCAATCTGAAACCCTGGCCTGGCTCAAGGCCCTTGGTTTTCCCGTCTCCGACGCGGCCCGGACGTTTGACACGCTCGACGAGGCCATTGCCTACACTGAAACCTGGGAAACGCGCCGCGACGAACTCGGTTACGAAGCCGACGGCATGGTCATCAAACTCGACGACCTGCGCCTGGCCGATGAACTCGGCTTTGTCGGTAAAGACCCGCGCGGGGCGGTGGCTTTCAAATTCCCGGCCCGCGAAGTGACCACCCAACTGCTCAACATCGAAGTCGAAGTCGGGCGGACGGGGGTTCTGACGCCCAGGGCCGCGCTCGAAGCGGTCGAAATTGGCGGCGTCGTGGTTCGCAACGCCACCCTGCATAATTTTGACTATATCACCGAGAAAGACATCCGCATCGGCGACCGGGTGCTGGTTAAACGGGCTGGCGAAGTCATCCCCTATGTCATCGGCCCGGTGGTCGATGTTCGCACCGGCGCAGAGACGGTTTACCTCCCGCCCCAAACCTGCCCGGCCTGCGCGCAGCCGGTGGAGCATTTCGAGGGCGAAGTGGCCTGGTTCTGCGTCAACGCCGCCTGCCCGGCCCAGTTGATCCGCAATCTGGAGCATTACGTCTCGCGCGGCGCAATGGACATCAGCGGCCTGGGCATCAAAATTGTCGAGCAGTTGATTTCCGCCGGGCTGGTGCGCGATGTGGCCGACCTGTACGCCCTGACCCGCGAGCAATTGCTGACCCTCGAAGGGTTTGCCGATAAAAAGGCCGACAACCTGCTGGCCGCCATCACGGACTCGAAATCGCGCCCGTTAAATCGGCTGATCACCGCCCTCGGCATTCACGGCGTGGGCGAAGTCGCCGCGACAGACCTGGCTCGCCATTTCGGCAGCCTCGAAGCCCTGGCCGCCGCCGCTGTCGCTGATCTGCAAGCCATCGAAGGCTTTGGCCCCAACACCGCCGCCTCGATTGTCGATTGGTTTGCGCGCCCCGCCAGCCAGAATTTGCTGTCAAAGTTGAAGGCATCTGGAGTTTGGCCTTCTACCGATACTGCGATACTCGATACTCATGCCTCGTCCACTTTCTCTGGCATGACCTTTGTAGTGACCGGCACGCTCCCGACTCTGACCCGCGAGGGTGTGAAAGAATTGATCGAATCGCATGGCGGCAAGGTCACCGATTCGGTCAGCAAAAAGACCAGTTACCTGGTGCTGGGCGAAAATCCTGGCTCGAAACATGACAAAGCCCTGGCATTGGGCATCCAAATTTTGGACGAAGACGGATTGCGAAAACTGGCCGGCTTGCCTTGAAAAACTTCCTTTCCCTGGCCTTGCTTGCCATCCTGACGACCCTGCTGGCCCAGGCCGCGCACGAAACCGGTCATCTGCTCGCCTGCCAGGCCAATCGCTGCCAACCGACCTGGGGCTTTATTGGCCTGGTACAGCGTTGGGAAGAGCCGCCTCTACGCCCCGAAAACTGGCTGGAATTTCAACATGCCAATGGCGAAGTCGGTTGGCTGCGCCTGAGCCAGTACCCACAAGGAAATTTGAACCAGGCCATTTTTTACGCTGCCGGGCCAATCGCCGGGCTGGTGGGCGCAATAGTTGGCTTGTGGCTGGCCTGCCGCAAAAACGCGCCAACCGCGCTCATGTTTTCTCTGGCTTCATCGCTCTCAGCAAGTTTGTACTACCTGCGCAACCCGCTGCGAACTTATGGCGACGAATATGACATGGCCGCCGCGCTTAATTTGCCGCCAATCGTCCTCGTGATTATTTTTGGGCTGGCTTTCCTGGCCTGCTTCTGGCTGGCCTTGCGCCGTTTGCCAAATACCCCCACCCGCCTGCGCTGGCTGGGCGCTGCTTTTCTCGGCATGATTATCGCAGGCGTGGGCGTTTCTCTGGCCGATGGCTGGGTACGCGAAATGGTTAATCTCGAAAACCCATTCTTCTTGCCAGTTCTGGGTTATTCTCTGCCGGTTTTGCTGGTGTATTTGCTGGCTGTTTCAGGAATTTGCGTGGTAAGTTGGCGAAGTAGGGTAGAATATCAGCATGGAAGTACAAATCGCGGTAGCCAAAGTGAACAAATACGCCGTCTCTGAAAGCGGCGACACGCTCGAAGTCATTGAACGGCCCAGTGGCGGCATTTCCGTCGTGCTGGCCGATGGACAATCCTCCGGGCGCGGCGCAAAAGCCATCTCGATGATGGTCGTGCGCAAAGTGATTAGCCTGCTGGCCGAGGGCGTGCGCGATGGCGCCGCGGCGCGGGCCGCGTCCGACGCGCTGTATGTTGAAAAGGGTGGCAAAGTCTCCAGCACGCTCAACATTGCTTCCGTCGATTTGCATACCAAAACCCTGGTATTGGCGCGCAACAACGAATCGCCCATCTACCTGGCGCGCGGCGACGAAATCGAAAAACTAGACCAGCCCAGCAAATCCATCGGCACCGCCCGCAATACCAGGCCAGTCATTACCGAAATTCCGCTTGACCCGGCGCTCACGGTGGTCATCTACACCGACGGGCTGGTCCACGCCGGCAAACGACGCGGTGAACCGATGGATGTTGGCCTGACCCTGCGCGGCCTGCTCGAAGAGCGCGACCCTACCCCCCATGAAGTTGCCGATGCCCTGCTCGCCCAGGCCATGCGCCTCGACGAAGGACGCCCGGCAGACGATATGAGCGTGCTGGTTCTGCGGGTGATGGGCAGCAATGCAGATGACCCGGCGCGCCGCATGAGCCTGCGCCTGCCGATTCGGGTGTAGGGAATCTGACTGATGTTTTGGCAAAAATGGCGCGCATCGTGGCGCGATACGCTGTTATTACTGCGCGAATTCCGCCGCCCACTCAGCCTGTTCGTTTTGGCAATTACGGGCAGCGGATTTTTATACTTTCACGTTGCCCGCCTGGTTGGGGAACCGCTCAATAGTTTACAGGAAGCCATTTTTACCGTGCTAACCCTGTCTTTTCTTGAAACCGTGGGGGATTTTCCGGCGCACCCAGCCCTGCAAGTCTTTTACTTTCTCATGCCCATTATCGGAATCGGACTGCTTGCCACCGGCCTGGCCGATTTCGGCATTATGCTTTTCAACCGCCGCGCGCGCAGCAAGGAGTGGGAAATGGCCGTTGCCTCCACCTTTAACAATCACACCATCCTGGTTGGCCTCGGACACCTCGGTTTCCGGGTGGTCAAAAACCTGCATGAAATGAACGATTCCGTCGTCGTCATCGAACTCGACCCCGATATCAGCCTGATTCCAAGCGTACAGGCCATGAACGTCCCGGTTATCAAAGACGATGCCACCCGCCAGTTGGCCCTTGAATCTGCCGGGGTAACGCGTGCGCGTACCATTGTGCTTTGTTCGCAAAACGATTCGGCCAACCTGCAAATCGCCGTCAAAGCCCGTAGCATGAACCCCAACATTCGGGTCGTCATCCGCATTTTTGATGATGACTTTGCCCAATCGCTGCAACAGCAGTTCGGATTTCAGGCGCTTAGTTCTACCAGCATGTCGGCCCCGGCTTTTGCCGCCGCCGCTGCCGGGGCCGATATTACCCGCCCGCTCACGGTTGAGGGGGAAGCCTTTAGTCTGGGGCGGGTTTGCATCAACCCAACCTCCAAACTGCGCGGCCTCGATGTGAGCGCGATTGAACAGCGGTACGATTTAAGCGTTGTTTTACTCAAGCGCAACGGCGAAGCCGATACCCACCCCAGCGGCGCGCGCATTTTGCAAGAAAATGACCATCTGGCCGTTTTGGGCAACCCGCAAAAGATCAATCGACTCGTGCATGACAATCAATAAAGACTTGAAAATCGGGCTGGTAGGCGTATGCGCGTCAGGCAAATCGACCTTGCGCGCGCGCCTTCAAGCGCGTGGGGTTCAGGTGAAGCACATTGCCCAGGAACACTCCTTCGTGCAAGATATGTGGCAGCGGCTTGTCAACCCAGATATCTTGGTCTTTCTGGATGCGTCTTACGAAACCACCCTCAAACGCCGCAGATTAAACTGGACTCAGGCCGATTATGACGAGCAGCAGCGCCGCTTGTCCCACGCCCGCCAAAACGCCGACCTGTACTTGCTAACCGACGAACTCAGCCCGCAAGAGGTGGAGGAAAAGGTAAGGGCATTCCTTGATTCCTAGCCGGTGGTCACAAATCGCGAGTGTTTGGAAATCTTCGTGATTAGACCTTTTATACATGGCTTTCAGCCTGGACTGGTCGCCAGGACAGGCGCACGAACACGGAAAAAAGCCCCAATTGAGCGCTCCTGCGCTGGGAAAAAGCGTACGTATTTTCACCCGGAACGGGTATAGTAAAATTCTCTTATGTCCCCCTCCCTGGCTGATAAACTCAAATCGTTGGGCGTTAAAATTGGCGCGGGCGAAATCAAGGCCCAGGTCGAGATTCCGCGCAAAGGCGCGCGTCAGCCGCTCGAAGAGTCGCTTGGCGGGCGCTGGCTCGATTCGAGGCGCGGCCCGGCGTTTGTGGTCGAGCAAACCTATCCGCTTGATTACGCGCGCGGCGATTTCCCCATCCGCCTTTTCGCGCCGCTGACGGGCATCTCCGCCTGGGCCAATGACCCGCGCATTGCCAGCCTGCACCCTGAACAATTGGCCTTTCTGGATACCGAAACCAGCGGGCTTTCCGGCGGAACCGGCACCTACGCCTTTATGGTTGGCGTAGCGCGTTATCTTGAAGAAAACCTGCATCTCAAGATGTTCTTCATGCCCGCGCCCGAAGAAGAAGCCGCCCTGCTTGAAGCCCTGGCCGATTTTCTGGCCCCCTGCCAGGCCCTGGTGACGTTCAACGGCAAATCCTTCGACGCGCCGCTACTCAAAACCCGCTACGCCCTGCACAGCATCCCCTGTCCCTTTGACAATTTCGCCCATATTGACCTTTTGCCGCTTGCCCGCCGCCTGTGGCGTGATCGCCTGCCCTCGCGCGCCCTGAAAGCCCTCGAGGTAGACATCCTGAACGCCCCGCGCGGCCCCGAAGAAGTGCCTGGCTACGAAATCCCTTACCTGTATTTTGACTATCTGCGTAGCGGCGACCCGGCCCCGCTCAAGGGCGTTTTCTACCATAATGGGCTGGATGTCGTCTCGATGGCCGCCTTGCTCGCCCACGCCGCCGCGCTGCTAAACGACCCACATCAGGCCGATTTGCACGGCCTCGACGTTTTGGCCCTGGCCCGCCTATTTGCCGATTTGCGCCGCTGGGACGATGCCGCCCGTTTGTATGAACGCGCTTTGCAAAGCAACCTGCCCGAAGCCTCATTCGCCGACGCTATCAAACGCTATGCCACCCTTCAACGTCGTCGCGGCGATTGGCAAACCGCCACCCAACTGTGGGAACGCGCCGCGGGCGAGGGACACATCTACGCCCATGTCGAACTCGCCAAACACGCCGAACACCACCTGAAAGACATTCATCTGGCGTTACGCTGGGCGCGAACCGCCAGAGAATTGGCAAACGCACCCGTTTTGCCCGATTACATCCGCGCTTATTGGCAAACCGAACTCAATCATCGCCTGGCGCGCCTGGAAGGAAAACATGAAAAATAGAATTCTCTTTGGCCTGGTATTTCTCCTGTTGGCGCAGGTGGCTTGCACCATGCCGCTGCAAACCATGCGTCAATCTACCGTAACGCCCACCGCCATTCTCTCTACCCCCACCCTGCCGCCGCCCCCCGATGTGACGCCCCAGCCCAGCCTCACCCCATCCGCGCCGCCGCGCTTGTTTGAGCAGGTGACGCTTACCGAAGAGTTTTTCAGTGAAACCGGCGAAGCGCCGGTTTACACCCTCGAAATCAACACTCCCCTGCTCGAAGGCTCAAACGACCCGCGCGTTCTCGAGTTTAACCGTCTGGCGGCGCAGGTCGTTGAAGAACTGACCGCCGAGTTCAAATCCGGGTTTGAGTACCTTTCTGAAGAGCCGGTTTCAGCGGGCAGTTTCTTCCAGGTGACTTTTGTGCAACTAGCCCCGCCCGGCGACATCCTGAGCATCCAGTTTATGGTGGATGGCTACGCCGACGGGGCCGCCCACCCCTATCACCTGACTCGCACCCTCAACTTTGACCTCGAAACCGGCCAGCCGCTCAACCTCGACATGCTCTTTCGCCCCGATTCCGATTTTCTGACCGTGATTGCCGCTTTCTGCTCTGCCGAACTTGTCACCCGCGAAATTGGCTTTGAACTCGGCTTCAGCAGCGGCGCCGACCCACTGCCAGAAAATTATCGCAACTGGAACCTGACCTACGAGGGCCTGCTGATTACCTTTGACGAATATCAGGTAGCCCCCTACGCCGCCGGAATGCAGCAAGTGCTCATCCCTTTTGACTATTTACAGACCGAGTTTTCGGAACAATTCCGCCAGGATTAGGCAACCCTGGCCCGATTGTCAAAACCCGTCTAAGGCATAAACTGCCTGAGACGGGTTTTGGTTTTGATATAAAATTTTGGCCCGACGCGCAACTAATAATCAATTGCGCTCAGTCGCTTCAGTTTGTCCCAACGGTGGCTGGCTTTAATTTGGCGAATGGTGCCGGTTAGCCCGCGCATAACGAGCGAGTCGGTTTCAGCGCCGTTGCTGGTGTAGCGCACGCCTTGCAGGAAGTCGCCGGTGGTGATGCCAGTCGCGGCAACAAAGACATCTTCTGATGAGACCAGGTCTTGAATGGTAAGCACTTTATTGAAGTCGTAGCCCATTTCTTTGCCGCGGCGTCGTTCATCTTCATTGCGGGCAAACAGTTTGCCCTGAATTTCGCCATCCATTGCGCGCATGGCGCAGGCCGCGATGACTCCTTCGGGCGTTCCGCCAATGCCAAAGAGCGCATCGACGCCGGTATCGGGCCAGGCGGTCATCATGGCGGCGGTGACATCGCCATCTGGAATGATACGAATGCGCGCCCCCGCCGCCCGCATTTCACGAATCATTTCATCGTGGCGTGGGCGGTCCAGAATGATGCAGGTCAGGTCTTCAAGACGTTTTTCTTTGGCTTTGGCAATCGCTTTCAGGTTATCGAGAATCGGCTTTTCGATATCGATAACGCCCCTGGCTTCCGGGCCGACGGCGATTTTGTCCATGTAGAGAAAGGGGCCGGGGTCGAGCATGGTTCCGCGTGGCGCAATGGCGACGATGGCGATGGCGTTTGAGCGTCCATACGCCAGTGGGCGGGTTCCGTCAATGGGATCAATCGCAAGGTCAAATTCGAGCGCGTTTCGGCCTGTGCCAACTCTTTCGCCATTGTAGAGCATGGGGGCCTGGTCTTTTTCGCCTTCGCCAATGATGACCACGCCGTTAATATCCATGCTGTTTAACACCAGACGAATGGCATCGACAGCGGCTTTGTCGGCGCCTTCTTTGTCGCCGCGCCCCATGAAGCGGCCAGCGGCCAGGGCTCCTGCTTCGGTAACACGCACCAGATCAAGGGCCAGGTTTCGAGTTGGCTCACGTACTAATTCCATGTGTTTTGCTCCTTTGGTTAAAGTTTATGTGCCATGCAGTGATCTGCATGGCACATTTTGACTTAGAGAAGAAACCACTGTATATAGTAATATCCGAGTATTGCGGCCCATAGCCAGGAGTCAATGCGGTCGAACGCGCCGCCATGCCCTGGGATGATTGAGCCTGAGTCTTTCATGCCAACCTGCCGCTTGAACATGCTTTCGCCCAAATCGCCAAGTGGCGTTAGCAGGCCAATGAGAAACCCCAGAATTGCGCCCTGCCAGGCCTGAATTTGCAGCGGCCCCCAGGCGCTATAAGCAAATGCGAAGAAAGCACCCGCCAAAACGGCGCTGGCTACGCCGGCCCAGTAGCCCTCCCATGATTTTTTGGGGCTAAGCCGGGGGGCCATTTTGTGCTTGCCATAGGCAGAGCCGATCCAGTAAGCACCTACATCTGCCATCCAAACGCATGGAAGTACCAGAAAAAACCACCAAAAGCCATGTTCGAGTCCGCGTAAATTGAAAAGGTAGGAACCAATCCAGCCGATATAAATCAGCCCACCTACGACAACGCCAAAACCGGCAACTGCGCCTTCTTTGCCGCGCTCATATTGAAAGAGGTGAACCGCGAGCGCCAGCAGCGCCAAAATTTCGAGCGCAATCAGACTGTAATCAGGGAAAAATGAGCGCGTAAACGCGATAATAAAAGTCCCGCCTACCAAAAGAAGGCGGGAAGATGACTGCAACGCCGGCCGGAACATATTGGCATATTCCCAGGCGGCGGTAGAAAGCAAAAAGGCGACGAGCAGAAAATAGAATATTCCCCCAAAAATGAGCGCGGGCATTCCAATTAGAAAAATAATCAGCGTGGATAAAGCCCGCTCACGCATGATTCTCCTCGTAGTCGGTAGACGAGACTTTCCCATAACGTCGCTCGCGGGAAGCGTAAGTCTCAATTGCTTTTTTGAATTCTTCTTTATCGAAATCGGGCCAGTAGGTTGGGGTAACGTACCACTCAGAATAGGCGGCTTGCCAGATCAGAAAATTGCTGATGCGCAATTCGCCCGATGTGCGAATGATCAGGTCGGGGTCAGGAATGCCGGAGGTATACAGGTAACGCGAGAAGGTTTCGGGCGAAACGTCTTCAGCGTTAACCCCGTCGTGAATCATTTGCTTGACGGCTTGCAAGATTTCATCGCGCCCGCCATAATTGAAGGCGACATTGAGAATAAGCCGTGTGTTGTTTTTGGTGAGTTCAATTGCCTCGATCACCTTTTTTTGCAGGTGGGAGGGCAGTTGTTCCAACCGTCCGATGTGTCGCAGGCGCACGCCTTGTTCGTTGAGTTCGCGCAATTCTTTGTCAATGACATCTTCCAAAATGCGCAACAAGCCGTTGACTTCTGCCGGCGGGCGGCCCCAGTTTTCGGTTGAAAATGCGTAAATGGTCAGGTATTGAACGCCAAACTCAACGCAGGCGCGAATGACGCGGCGCAGGTTTTCGGTGCCGGCTTTGTGTCCGGCCAGGCGCGGCAACCCGCGTTTTAATGCCCAGCGTCCGTTGCCATCCATGATGATGGCAACGTGGGCGGGGAGTTTTTCACGATCAGTAAGGAAATTGGGCTGGCTCATTGATGCCGGGTTAGACTTCCATAATTTCTTGTTCTTTGCGTTTGCCAATCGCATCGATTTCTATCACCAGTTTGTCTACCATTTTCTGCAAATCTTCTTCGCCTCGTTTGCGCTCGTCTTCAGAAATCATTTTCTCGCTTTCAAACTCTTTCAGGTCTTTCATCCCGTCGCGGCGCACATTGCGGATTGCTACGCGCGCCTCTTCAATGCGATGATTGACGAGTTTGACCAGGTCGCGGCGGCGTTGCTCGGTAAGCACGGGCAGATTCAGCCGAATGGCCTGTCCATCGTTGTTGGGGGTTAGGCCGAGGTCTGATGCCAGAATGGCGCGTTCGACCGCTTTCAATGTCGATTTGTCGAAAGGTTTGATCAGCAGCGAACGCGGCTCAGGGACGCTGATCGATGCCAGTTGCAGGAGCGGGGTTTCCGCGCCATAGTATTCGACCTGGATTTTTTCGACCAGAGCCGGGTGGGCGCGCCCGGTGCGGATACCGGAAAGGTCATGCTCCAGCACGCTAATTGCGCTGCGCATGCGCGAGTCAACTTCTTTTAGTAAGTCCTTTATCACATCGGCCTCCGAATTTGTTTGGATGTACTAAGGATACCTTAAAGTTTGAATTTACGCTACTGACCAGCGGCGATTCCGCACGCTTTTCTTAAAGTCGGCCTTTCTCCCTCACCCCGGCCCTCTCCCGGTGGGAGAGGGAGAAATGCTCCCTTCTCCCACCGGGAGAAGGGTTGGGGATGAGGGACTATTTAGGCGGCGTTGTATCGAATGCGCGTGGGTGTAAACAGCCCGACGCTTTAGCGCCGGGCTGTTGATCGGTTCGGCTTCATCGCGAGCGCTCATCAGAAACCTTCGGGACGTTCCATCAATAACTCAAATGACTTCACTGCAAAAACCTTTTCTAAACACGAAGGACACACGCGTGCCTGCGCGCGGTGCAGGCAAAGGTCACAAAGTTTTTAAGACGTTGCGCAAATTTCGTCATGCGTCTTGCGCGAAATTTGAAGATTTCAAATTAGGTTCTCAAGAATCCTTCGTGTACTTTGTGTCCTTTGTGTTTAATTGCCTTTTTTCAGTAGAGTCTCAAATGGAATGCACCCAAAATAGTTTCATCAGGCTGAAATTAAAGTGCCTACTTTTTCGCCGTGCAAAGCCTGCTTAAGCGCGATTTCGTCCCATAAATTCAACACAAGCAATGGAATTTTGTTTTCCATGCAATGTGTAATTGCGGTTGAGTCCATTACCGCCAGGCGGCGGTTGAGAACGTCGATGTATGTCAGGTGTTCAAATTTAACCGCGTTGGCGTTTTTCTTGGGGTCAGAGTCATATACGCCGTCTACTTTGGTGGCTTTAATAACGACATCGGCGTCAATTTCAGTGGCGCGCAGCGCGGCGGCTGTATCGGTGGAAAAGAATGGGTTGCCCGTACCGGCGCCAAAGATAACCACCCGTCCTTTTTCAAGGTGACGGATGGCCCGGCGGCGGATATATGGTTCGGCAATGGCGCGCATTTCAATGGCCGACATCACGCGAGTAAATACGTTTTGTCGTTCCAGCGCATCCATCAGGGCCATGGCATTCATCATCGTGCCGAGCATGCCCATATAATCTGCGGTGGCGCGATCCATGCCGCGCTCAAGGCCTTGTTTGCCTCGCCATAAATTGCCCGCGCCAATCACAATTGCAATTTCGGCTTTCATATCATAAATTTCTTTTACCCGGCGGGCAATGGCCTCAACTTCTGAGACATTAATGCCAAAACCTGCTTCACCACCCAACGCCTCGCCACTAAGTTTAAGTAAGATACGCCGATATTTAAGTTCAGCCATTTTTTCTCCTTGAATTTGTTAGGACACGAAAAAAAAGCCAACCTTCTGGTTGGCTTTGGTTTTTTTATTCGCTGGTGCTTTCGCCCAGTTCCCACCGCTGGAAACGGCGAATGATGACATTTTCACCGGTGCTGGCAATGATCGAATGCAGCAGTTTCTCGATGGTCACTTGCTCATCGCGGATGTAGGCCTGGCGCAGCAGGCAAACTTCATCGCGGAACTTGTTGAGGCGGCCTTCGACGATTTTATCGGCAACTGCTTCGGGTTTGCCCTCTTCGATAACGCGTTTCTTGGCAATGGCGGCTTCATGCTCCAGCACATCGGCGGGGATTTCTGTTTCGCTGATGTAGCGCGGGGCGGTGGCGGCAATTTGCAGGGCAACTTCATGCGCAAAATTGCGGAAGTTTTCAGCGCGGGCAACAAAATCGGTTTCACAGTTTACTTCCACCATCACGCCAACGCGTCCACCGCCGTGTGAATACAGTTCGACAACGCCGTTGGAGGATTGACGATCGGAGCGCTTTGCGGCGGTTGCCATCCCTTTTTCGCGTAGCCAATCAACGGCCTTGTTGAAATCGCCGTTGGCTTCGGTTAGCGCTTTGCGGCAATCCAGAATGCCGGCGTTTGTGGCAGCGCGCAATTCTTTTACCATCTGGGCAGTAATTTCCATAGTGTCCTCTTACCTTAAAAATTAACTCTATTCCGATTTTTCTTCGGTGGCTTCTTCTTCAATGGTTGCAGGGGTCAATTTCGCCAGGGTGGCGTCGCCCAGCAAATCTTCATCGCCCAGTTCATCTTCGTTGTCCATGCGGGCGAATTTACGCACTTTGCTTTCTCTCACCGATGGGGCCAGCGCGATTTCATCTGCGGTCATCTCATCGTCTTTGCGCATGGCTTTTCCTTCCAATACGGCATCGGCAATTTTGGCAACCAACAGTTTGATGGCGCGAATGGCATCATCATTGGAAGGGATGACATAATCAACCTTTTGCGGGTTGCAATTGGTATCGACCAGCGCAATGACGGGAATACCGAGCAGGTTGCACTCGTGCAGGGCGGTTTCTTCGCGGCCAACATCCACCATAAAGACCAGGTCGGGCACGCGTTTCATCTGGCGCACGCCTTCGAGCCGGGTTTGCAGGCGATTAATATCGCGCTCAATCAGCAGGCCTTCTTTTTTGGTCAGACGGTTGATTTCACCGCTATCGCGCATGTTTTCGAGCCGTTCCATTTCTTGAACGCGCTGATTGATGGTGTGCCAGTTGGTGAGCATGCCACCCAGCCAGCGTTCGGTGACGTAAGGCATCCCACAGCGGACAGCCTCTTCTCGAACTGTTTCCTGCGCCTGGCGTTTGGTGCCAACGAAAAGAATTGTGCCGCCTTTTTGGACCGTATCGCGAATGGTGTTGTAGGCAGCATTGATTGATTTGACCGTTTGTTGCAGGTCAATGATATGAATGCCGTTACGCTCGGTGAAGATGTACGGCTTCATGCGGGGGTCCCATTTATTGGTGCGGTGTCCAAAATGCACGCCGCTCTCTAGCAGGGCTTTCATGGAAATAACAGCCATTGGTTCTCCTTTATTGTCTTTTGCGGCGCGGTTGGCTTTTCGCGCGCCAGCACGACAGGTTTAGTGGGGATAATGACCCACTCAGGGACGCTTTATGCCCGTCCCAGGCAAGATGTAGCCTGGTTTTTGTTACCAGAGCCGCGCAAGTATATCATAACCGCGCGGAAAAAGTCCAGCAAAAATCATTGTGATCAGCAATTCCAAATCTAAAATCCACTTGTCAGCCAGCCGCCTTACTGACCGTACCCGGCGGGATAAATCCCTGCCTCAGTTCATGAAAGTCGGCTAAAA
>DAOUML010000086.1:0-4663 GCA_034411635.1 Anaerolineales bacterium | reverse complement strand
ACAACGGCGATCAGAAAAAGCGCGCATTACAAACGATTATAATTGCGCTATGCGTACCAACACATTTTACAGGTTTTTACTGGTCTTCATATTGATGCTGGGGCTTCTCGCGCCCATCCGAGCGGCAGATGCCCGGCAGGCACAACCTGCGCCTGCCGGGTCGGTCAGCGCTTATGAGTTGATCATCGCCATGAATACCTTGCGGGTTGCGCTCGGCAATCCGCCGCTGATCGAGGACCCGATTATCAACGCCGTAGCCCAGAATACGGCTCAAATCATGGCCGATAACCAGATGTCGTGGCACATTGGCGATGTGCGTGGCAGGTTGGCAGCATCCGGTTATGGCGGCGGGGCAACCGTCTGGGCGACCGAGAATTTCGCGGCGGGCAGCATGAGCATCGACCAGATTATGGCCGTCTGGGACGACCCCGATCACAGAAGACCGGCAGAAACTGCGGCATACTGTCATGTGGGCGCGGGGGTGGCAACCGCGCATGGCAAAACGTATTACGTCTTGCAGGCGGCCTATGTTGCGGGCCAATCATGCGGCAGTTATACACCCGGAACAGGCGGCGCTACTCCCGGCGCGGGAACAAGTCCGGGGTCGGGCGCGGTTGGGTTGATTGTCCCGGTTCAGCGGGCAACGCCTGATGAGTCCGGCCAAGTCTATCATATCGTTCAAAGCGGTCAATCCTTCTGGGCGATTGCAATTGCTTACCAAATCACGATTGCCGATCTTGAACAGTGGAACAATCTCAACCGCAGCCTGCCGCTAAAAGCCGGCCAGCGTTTGTTCATTCCGGGGAAAAATACCGCCGGATATGCCACCCCCACCCCCAGGGGGATGATTGTGCCTGCCGCGCCAGATGGCGATGGGCGCATTGTGCATGAAGTGCAGGCTTATCAGGCCTTGATTACCATTTCGCAGGCTTACGGGGTAAGCGTGGAACGAATTCTGGCCCTCAACGGACTGCAAAAAGACTGGCCGCTGCGCATCGGACAAAAATTGCTGATTGACCCCGGCAACGTGACGCCCAGCCCAACCCTGAGCGTCCTCCAACGCCTGACACCCGAAGCCGATGGACGCTATTATCACACGGTGCAAAGCGGGCAAACGCTCTCATGGATTGCGGGCTACTACGACATTGCGCTGAATGACCTGATGGCCTGGAATGGGCTGAATAATGCCTCGGTGATTCGGCCTGAGCAAAAACTGCTCCTGATGGTAACACCCCCGGCCACCCCCACCGAAACACCCGCGCCGCCAACCGAGACGCCTGATCCAACCCCAACCAGCAGCCCCATGCCTGTCAGTTCCCCCATTGTCGAAGAAACCGTTACAGAAGATTCTGGCTCCAATCTTGGGCTGGTGATTTGGGCGGCATTGCTGATTGTGGGCGGCCTGGCCTGGCTGGGATTTCGCCGCTTGAAAGGTTAAAACAGAGCAACATGAAACTTGCCACGCTGGTTTATCTCAAACACGAAGGCAAAACGCTGATGATTCATCGCGTTAAAAAGCAGGCCGATATTCACGCCGGCAAGTGGAACGGGTTGGGCGGCAAACTGGAAGCCGGAGAAAGCCCGGAAGCCTGCGCCATCCGCGAGGTGCGCGAGGAATCGGGGTTGGAAGTTGGCAACCTGCGCTATGGCGGCCTGCTGGTATTCGCCGGGTTTAAGGGCGAAGATTGGTATGTGTGGGTTTTTACCGCCGGGCAATTCAAGGGCCAATTAATCGACTCGCCCGAAGGCCGCTTGCAATGGATTCCCGATGAACAGGTGCGCGCGCTGCCGCTCTGGCCCAGCGATCTGTTGTTTTTAGACTGGCTGGAGGCCGGCAAATTGTTTTCGGCCCGGTTTGTTTACACCGAGCAAGATGAAATGCTCGATTACGAGGTAACTTTTTACCCATGAACAATTGGCTCAACCTGACCATCTTAAACGACTCGCTCTGGAGCGCCGGACAGCCCACCCGCGCCCAACTCGCCGAAATCGCCGCGCAAGGATTCGGCCTGGTCATCAACCTGGCCCTGCCGACCTCCGACAACGCCATCCCCGACGAGGCCGACCTGGCGCGCTCGCTCGGCATGGACTACATTCACATTCCCGTTATCTGGGAATCGCCCCAACCTGAAGACCTGACCCGTTTTATGGATACGATGGATGCTCATCGGGAATCCAAAATCCTCGTCCACTGCGCCATGAACTACCGCGCTTCGGCCTTTATTGCCCTGTGGCGCGTGTTGCGCCAGGGCTGGGCGGGGGAGCAGGCCTTCACCGCGCAGGAGGAAATCTGGCGGCTGGCGGAGTATCCGGTTTGGGAGAAGTTTGTCGAAGCGGCGCTGTCTGGACGTTCATAAACAGGAGGCGAGAGTTTTTGCGAAGCACCCCGTGGGCCCGACTTGCTAGCAAAATCAGGGGTATCGCCGCCTTTGCACAGCACTTCGCAGGCGGCGATACGTATTCGAATCAGGCTCGTTTTGTTTCAAAATGAGAATTGCCGACCTTATTGATAATATTTTTCAATAAAGAAAAATTGTGATACACTTACCCCCATGACCTTCCCTCCCGCAACTCAGGAGCCAGCCCGGCTCGAACTCGATAAAATCAGCGTTGGCTACAACGGCTCACTTGTCCTGCGCGAACTCTCGGTATTGGTGCCGCATGGTGGACAGGTGGCCGTCGTCGGGCCGAACGGCGCGGGCAAATCGACGCTCTTCAAGGCCCTGGTCGGTCTGCTGCCCCTGCGCGGCGGGCGGATTTTTATTCACGGCGAGCCACTCGGACACCACAAAGATTGCGTCGCCTACGTTCCCCAGCGCGAAGATGTCGACTGGCGTTTTCCCGTCAGCGTGAAAGACGTGGTCATGATGGGACGCTTCGCCCGCCTGGGCTGGATGCGCCGTCCCGACCTGCGCGACCACGAAGCGGTTGAACAAGCCCTGGCGCAGATGAACATCGCCGACCTGGCCGGGCGTCCGATTGGCGACCTTTCCGGCGGTCAGCAACAGCGCGTTTTTCTCGCGCGCGCATTGGCCCAGGAGCCGCACATCCTGCTGATGGACGAACCCTTCACCGGCGTAGACGCATCCACCCAGGAGGCGACACTCACCCTGCTCGACCGACTCAAAAGCCAGGGCGTGACCGCTATGGTCTCCACCCACGACCTGAACATGGCCGCCCAACGCTTCGAGAGCGTTCTGCTGCTCAACAAGGGCCTGGTTTCGTATGGCCCACCCGAAATCGCGCTCTCCCCCGAATCGATCCAACGCGCCTTTGGCGGGCAGGTACTCTTCTTAAACGGCATGGCCGCCATCGTAGACGACTGCTGCCCTGGCGAAGAACATCACCATGATTGATTTCCTGCTCGACCCCCTCACCTATACCTTTATGCAGCGCGGCCTGGCCGCCTCGGTCATCGTCGGCATGGTTTGCGCCGTGATTGGCAGTTACGTCGTTCTGCGCGGCATGGCTTATCTCGGCGACGCGCTGGCGCACGCCATCCTTCCGGGCGTAGCCATTGCCTATTTAATGGGAACAAATTTGCTCGTCGGCGCGCTGGTGGCGGCGGTCATCGTCGCCCTGTTGATTGCCGCGTTTACCCGTCAGGGAACCATCCGCGAGGATACGGCTATCGGCATCCTGTTCGCGGCGGCGCTTTCGCTCGGCGTGGCAATTATCAGTTCGATTCGCACCTACGCTATGGACTTAAGCCATATCCTTTTCGGCAACATGCTCGGCGTTTCGGTCGAAGATTTGTGGATGGTGGCGATTCTCGCGCTGGTGGTCATCACCGTGATTGTGGTCTTTTACCGGCCCTTTCTGGTGGTCTCATTCGACCCGACCCTGGCTGCCACCCTGCGCTGGCCGGGAGAGTTTTTCCGCGTCCTGCTCCTGCTCCTGCTGGCCCTGACGGTGGTCATCTCGCTCCAAACGGTCGGGATTGCGCTGGTAGCCGCCATGCTGGTCACGCCCGCCGCAACGGCCTACCTGCTGACGCGCCGCCTGCCAACGATGATGACCCTGGCAGCGGCATTGGGCGCGCTTGCGAGCATCGTCGGCCTGTATGTCAGTTATTACGCCAATATTGCCTCCGGCGCGGCGGTGGTGCTGGTAGCGACAGGGTTTTTCCTGCTGGCTTTTCTTTTTGCCCCAGGGCGCGGTTTAGTCTGGAAGCGATAGCGGTTCGCTAGAAACTCCCGTGGTAAGGCCCCCGCATTTTGGGGTGTGGCGCGACACAAGTTATCTGCCCAAGAGAGCCGGAAAATTGATGTTCATGCGTTCTTCGCACGCATGAACATCAATTTTCCGGTTTTTTTCTTGTAGGCCGCGAATCAGAGAAGCACGATAACAATCACGCCAAAAGGTAACTGCCTACGAACCGATATTCGCAGGGCGACACATCGTCCCCGAATGGGGGTTTATGTCGCCTAACGTAACGGTTGTGCAATCAGAAGAGATTCGATAAAAAACGGCATAAAAGATCAAAAAAGCTGGTAGGCGGTTTTTCGTGGGTAAAAGCCGCGCTCGGCAGGGCAAGAATCATGCCGGAAAACGCACTATGTTTGCTGAACATTAAAAACATACCATTTGAATTACGGATCACCTGCGCAGAAGCGTGCGCGCCAACCTGTACCTGGCGCTTAATGCCAATCTTTCGCATATT
>DAOUML010000085.1:0-2616 GCA_034411635.1 Anaerolineales bacterium | reverse complement strand
GTGGGAAACGCTCGATTGGCCGATTCTGATCGGTTTGACGGCGTCCCTGTCCATCGTCTTTTCCCTGATCGCGGCTGGTTTGAGCGGATTGAAGAAAGAATAAAGGCGTGATTATTGCCCCGGACATTTGTTCGATGTCCCCGGAAACCACTTCCGCTCATGGCCACCTGCCACGACTTTGGCCGCGACAATCTGCTCACCGCCATCCGTCCGACCATTACCCGCTGATAGCGGTGCTGGAGATGTAACGCCAACAAATTTCCATACAAATCCGCCTTTTCCTTCAATTTGGGTCTTTTTATACCCCTTGAAAAATATCCTATTTACGTATATAGTTGCTATCTACAATTGAATACGTTTGCTACTATTTCCCCGTTAGCCTGTCACCCGGACTGGCCCCCCGTCCCAAACTCAGCGTAATTTTGCGCGAATCGTAACCATTTCCACTGGATGGCTCGATTCGCGTTTTAATTTTTAAGGTTCGCGTTATCGAGCGAACCTTAACAGCCGAATATTTTTCCACCCCCAACAGGACATCCAGATTCCTGTTGGGGGTACATACATTTCACACACAATCGTAGTTCACAACAAATTTTACAGCCAAACACAGGTCCATCCAGGCGCGGCACAATACAGATTGCGCGCTACAACACAACGAGAAAAAATTTCACAGTACAGCGGCAGATTACCAGCCATCTCCAGCCGCTACTCACAAGAAAATCGATTCCCTACACTGGGAAAAGGCTTTTTGTATTTGCCAGGGGGCAAATAAGGCAGTTACCAGACACACCTGAAAAAACACTTGCTTTCCACATCGAGGATACATGGCACGACCCCGCTGCATTTCGCAGGCGGGCTTCTTTCCCATCTTATTCTCAATCTATCGGACGAAAGGAAGTGTCCCCATGTTAACTCTTGCTTTTACAGGGCAGGCTATCTCCAGCACCGCCCTATGCTCAACCGTTTTATCGGTTTCATCCATCAATCTGTCCAGCGGAGGTGTCGCATGAATCTGCCGCACACCGTCATCGTCAAAGCCCCTGGCCTGCTGCCCATGCTCTACAAAGTCAGCGAGATCGCCGAAGAGTTGCTCGTCAACGAACGTACCCTGCGCGATTGGATCACCTCCGGCGCTCCCCACCAGCGCGATGAACGCAACAACCTATGGGTCAATGGGCGTTTGTTTGCCGAGTGGGTGCAGGCGCAACGCAAACCGAAACAGCCCGCACAACTGACAGATAACCAGGCCTACTGCTTGCGCTGCAAAGCGGTGGCCGAACTCACCAACCCTGAGATTGTTCCCATCAAGGGGAAACTCATCAACATCAAAGGCGTTTGCCCGCAATGCGGCTGCGTCATCAATCGCGGAGGTCGTCATGGACGCGCTCATTAACCGCGACAACTACCTGCTGATCAGGAAATATCTGGACTCCTTGCGCGAAGACGGTCAGCTGGCCGAAGCAACAATCTCTCGCTATAAGTTTTACCTGCGTCACCTCCTGCTCTGGGCGATGGCGACGCCGTTCAGCCAGGCACACAACATCAAACCCGGCCTGCTCATCTATCTGGACGAGGCCCGGAGCGAAAAAGGCGAGCCGCTCGCTGCTGAAACCCGCAAGAAGATCGTTGAAAACGCGCGCAAATTCTTCGAGTGGTGCAGGATGGAGCAGGCCACGAAATTTCGCAGCCTACCCAGCCGCTGGGTGCAAAAGTTGAAATTTCAGCGCAAAAATGCTCCTGATGTTCAGAAAGAACCAGAATTCCTGCTCGTGGACGAGGTCAGCCAACTGGCAAACCTGCCCACCGAAGAAGGCGACCTGGCCCACTGGCGCGACCGAGCAATGGCTGCCCGGCTTTTCCTGACCGGTGAACGCGCCAGCGCCGCCGTCACATCGCCCATCTCGGCCATCGATTTCGACAGGTTCTGGCTCAAACAATGGCCGGAACAGGGCGTCAAAACCAAGAATGGCAAAAAGGCGACCACCTTCCTGTTCAACGTTCCGGAACTCATCGCGGTTGCCCGCTCCTGGGATGAGTTTGTCCGCTCCCACCTGCCGCCGGATGCGCCCTGGTACGCTTCCATCAACAACCAGTGGGGCGAACAAACCCTGACCGCCGATGCGCCGGGCAGCAATCGCAACATTGCGCTCAACAAACGCCTGCGGTTACTCTTTGAACAGGCTGCCCTTCCCTACCGCTCGGCGCACAAATTCCGGCACGGTCACGCCGCCTACGGCCTGCTTCACTGCCAGACAATGGCCGATTACAAGGCCCTGTCGCTCAATCTGATGCACGAAAGCATCGAGATTACCGATAGCCTCTACGTTCATCTTCATCTGGAGGAACTGCGCAACCGAATCACCAGGCTAGCCGCGCAGCCCGTCGGGATGCCGGATGACGAGTTGCAACAGTTCCTGCTCGGTGTCTCCAGGCAGAACATCCCATCTGCCATCAAAATTCTGGTCGACCGTATGAGCGGTTAGTCATCACAGCCGCCAGTTATCTGCCGGGCTGGATTTGCGATGAGCATTCTCCACGTCCAGCTCGGCAATCATGGCATAGCGTCGCACCATGTCCAAACTGCTGTGTCCCAGGATGGCCTGCAAGGTGAAGACA
>DAOUML010000084.1:0-1707 GCA_034411635.1 Anaerolineales bacterium | reverse complement strand
TGCTAAGAAACAGCTCCGGTCGAGGGGGAGAGGGTGAAGCCGAGAGAGATGGCTTTGCGTTGCAGGTAACGGATTTCGCGTTCTCGGTAGGCCTGTTCGTATTCCTGTGCGCTGAGGGTTTGGTATTCCTGCTTGTACTTGAGCAAGTGATAGACGATGCGAGCCAGTTTGTGGGCGGTGGCCACCTGGGCCTGAGCCGGGCCGATGCGCGCTCGCAGGCGGCGGTAATAAGCCCCCAAGGCGCTCTGGCTGCGCGTCAGCGAGGCGGCTGCCTGTAGGAAGGCCTGGCGGGCGCGATTGTGGCTCTTGCCGGTCGAGGAGCGGATCACTTTGCCGCCCGTGATCTGATTGTTGGGGGCCAGCCTGAGCCAGGATGAGAAGTGTTTGTCGGTGGGGAATTTGCTCATGTCGGTACCGATTTCGACGATGATCTTTTGCGCCAGATCGAGGCTCAGGCCCTCTACGGCAGTGATGTCCACCCCGCTCAAACGGCGCAGGTGTTGACGAACATGCACCGCCGTCCCTTTGGGCAGGTTCTTGCTATGTGAGTTACGCTTGTTCGGCGGGAGAGGAGCCTGGTCATCGGGAACAGGGTCGGCCCAGTCGGGACGGATGGCGCTGTAGCGGCGTTCGATCTCTGCGTCGCAGGCTTCGATTTGGCGCGTGTAAAAGTCGTACATTTCCAGGGATTGCCTGAGGACGAAGAGGTGTTCTTCCCTCCACGTGCCGGTCAGGGCCCTGGCAATCTCGTCTTCGTCTTTCCGACAGCGATAGTTGCGCAACGCGGCCAGTTGGCGCGGGTCGCGTTCCCCGGCGGCAATCGCCCGCAGGATGGCCATGCCGGTCTGACCGGTCACGTCGGAGACGACCTGCTCGAGACGAATATTCATCTGGGTGAGAGCCTTCTGCATATGGAGAATGTGCGGGCTGCGATGCTCGATCAGTTGCGCCCGATGGCGCAGCAGGGTGCGCAGAGCGATGAGATCGGGCTCCGGGCGGAAGGAGGCCTTCAGCAGGCCGCGCTCGTGCAAGGTCTGAATCCACTGACAGTCCAGCACGTCGCTCTTGTGACGGCCGGGCATGTGGCGGACATTCGCTCCGCTGATCAGACAGCATTGAAGACCGCGGCTTTCCAGGACTTCAAACAGCGGAATCCAGTACACCCCGGTCGATTCAAAGGCGATGGTCTGGATTTGGTTTTCCAGCAGCCACTCGGCGAGCGCCTGCAAGTCGGCCGTGTAGACCCCAAAGACACGCACCAGTTGGGTGTTGTCAGAACCGGGAACGCAGACGTAGATTTCGTGCGCGCCGATGTCGGCTCCGGCGGCATGCGGCTGGAGTACCGGCAGCCCCTGCGTCGAGCGCACCTCAACCTGGGAAGAGACTTTTGGGGAAACGAGCCTGGACATGGAAAACCTCCGCAGCGTGAAATTACGTCAGGCCCGGTCACCTGGGAAAAGACAGGTAGCTTGCTAATCGGGGTCGCCTGGGTCGAAACCGACCGACACGCCGCCAATGAAGAAATCACCGTGACCGGAAACCAGGTTGCACCTCGGGTGGGGCTCCTCGCCCGCACACCAACGCGAATGTACGGCTTGCGTGCCTGACGATTCTGAGTATACTGGAAGTAGCCAACTTGCATCCCTGTTTCATGCGGTTGGAAGGCAGGCCCCGCCTGCCAGGAAGTGTTGCACCTGACGTGTGGGA
>DAOUML010000083.1:0-5812 GCA_034411635.1 Anaerolineales bacterium | reverse complement strand
ACCGCCGTGCCCGCCGCGCCTTTCATCAGGTTGTCGATGGCGCAGATGGTGACGACGTGACCGGTCTCAAAATCGAGGTCGAAACTGATATCGGCGTAGTTCGAGCCAGCCAGGATTTTCGGTTCAGGCACGCGGTAAATGCCGCGTTGTTCCTTTACGACGCGAATAAACGGATTTTCGTTCGCAATGGCGCGGTAAGCCTTCCACAAATCCTTGTTGGCCACGCCCGGTTTGACGAAAGCATGCGCCGTCGCCAGCGCGCCGCGCACCAGGTCGACCGAGGTCATCGTCAGGGTGACGTTGGGCAGGCCGAGTTCCTGAATCACTTCGGCGGTGTGACGGTGTCCGAAAGCCGAAAAGGTGCGGATAACGCCGCTGCGCTCCGGGTGGTGCGAACCAGGGTTGCCCTCCGCGCCGCCTTCCGATGAGCCGACTTTGAGTTCAACAAAGATATTCTGTTCCGGGTCGATCAGGCCGGCCTTGACCAGCGGCAAAAGCGCCAAGTTGGTGGCGGTGGCGTTACAACCCACGCCGCTGGCGTAGGTCGCGGTTTTGAGTTCTTCGCGGCGCAGTTCGGGCAGGCCGTAGACAAATTTGCCCAGCCATTCGGAGGCTTTGTGGGTTTCACCGTACCATTTTTCGTAGGCGGCCACGTCATTTAAGCGGAAATCCGCCGAAAGGTCGACGATTTTTCCCGCCAGCGCGGCGTATTTTTCAATGTCCTTCTGGGCTTGTCCGTGCGGAGTCGCCAAAAATAAGACATCCACCTGGCTGGCTTCTTCGGGCGAGACAAAGGTGAGCAAAGCCTGCTTGCGCAGGTTGGGGTGGGTTTGGTAGAAATATTCGCCCATTTTTGCCCGCGAAGTGGCAAAGACAAGTTCGGTTTCGGGGTGGGCGGTCAGCAGGCGGATGAGTTCGCCGCCCGCATAGCCCGACCCGCCGATAATTCCGGCTGTAATCATAAAACGTCAACCTTTCCACGCGCCACCTCGGCGGTGTAATCCACGATCATGCCGGGGATATCGACACCGGTGGTGGGCATCAGGGAGTGAAATTCCATCGTGTGGTTAATCTCGTTAATCAGGTAGCCACGGTCGGGATGCTCAAGCACATCCACCGCCAGCACACCGCCGCCGACGGCCTGGGCCGCGCGGACGCATAATTCGTCCAGTTCGGGGGTAACGGGGCAGGGTTCGCCCTCGCCGCCGCGGGCCGTGTTGGTGATCCAGTGTTCCGAGTGGCGGTAGATGGCCGTCACCGTGCGGTCCCCGGCCACAAAAGCGCGGATGTCGCGGCCCGGTTTGCGGATGTATTCCTGGATGTAATAGACCGAGTGCTGCACCGAGCCGAGCATGGCCTTGTGCTCCAGCACCGCTTCGGCGGCATCGCGGTCGTTGATTTTTGCCAGCAGCCGCCCCCACGAGCCAACCACCGGCTTAATCACCACCGGGTAGCCCATCTTCTCAATCGTTTCGATGGCCGATTCAGGTGAAAAAGCGACATGCGTAACCGGCTGGGGCAGCCCGGCGCCGGCCAGGGCCGCGCTGGTGGACAGTTTATCGCCGCAGATTTCAGAAACCCGCGCCGTGTTGACCGTCGGGATTCCCCAGGCGTTCAGAATCCGCAGGGCGTTCAGGCCGGAGGTGTAACTGATACTGCGCTCCAGGATGGCGTCATACTGCCGCCAGGGCGACGGGTCCTCCAGATTGAACTGTATTTTGCGGTCGTCGAGACGGTCGTAATCAATGCCGCGCGCTTCGAGGGCCGCGAAAATCCACTTTTCCTCGACCCGCACGCGCGAATATAGGACGCCAATCCGTAAGCGTGTCATTATTCGCCCCAGTCTTCTTCTTCCATGGGGGCCAGTTCGAGTTTGGCCGGGTTGAGCGAGGTGATTTCAAGGTCTACGCCGCAATCGGGGCAGACGATGATTTCGTTAACTTCGGCATTCGCGGCCAGGGTAATTTCTGCTTCGCATTCAGGACAGGTGGTTTTCATTGGGTTTCTCCTTTTTGGGTTTTGGTGAGTGGTAATTGGTAATTGGTGATTGGTTTTTGGCAACGTTTGTCATTTCGAGCGACAGCGAGAAATCTTAAGTCTGGCAAAGATTTCTCACCGCTACGCGGTTCGAAATGACATACGTTACCAATTACCAATTACTTCTTTTGCTTTTTTCATTTGGACTTCCACCGCTTCAGGCGCGGTGCCGCCGAGGGATTTGCGGCGGCTGACGCTTTTTTCGGCGTCAAAAACGGAGCGCACGTCCGACCCGAAGCCGGGGTGCAGGGACTGGTAGGTTTCCAACGGCAGGGCCTCGATACTCGTCCCGGACTCGGCGGCAGTGGCGACGGCTTTTCCGGCGGCCTCGTGCGCCTCGCGGAACGGGACGCCCTTCTCGACCAGGTAATCGGCCAAATCGGTGGCGAGCATGGCCGGGTCGAGCGCAGCCAGCATTCGTTCGGGGTGAACCGTCAGGGTGCGGATGGCGTTTGCCAGCACCGGCAGCAGCCCGGTCAGGGTGTCGAAAGCGGCGAAGACGGCCGGTTTGTCTTCCTGCAAGTCCTTGTCGTAGGTCGAGGGCAGGCCCTTGAGGGTTGCCATCAGGCCGGTCAGCAGGCCAAGCAGGGTTCCGGCTTTGCCGCGTCCGAGTTCGAACATGTCGGGGTTTTTCTTTTGCGGCATCAGGCTGGAGCCGGTGGCGTAGGCGTCGGAGAGTTCAAAGAAGCCAAACTCGGCAGTGGTGAACAAGACCATATTCTCGGAAAAACGGCTCAGGTGGGTGCCGGTCATCGCAGCAACGAACAGGAATTCGGCGGCAAAATCGCGGTCAGAGACGGCGTCCAGGCTGTTGGGGCTGGGGCTGAGGAAACCCAACGCGGCGGCCAGCGCATCCCGGTCAATGTTGAAGGGCGTACCGGCCAGGGCACCGCAACCAAGCGGCAGTACGGCGACCCGCCCCGTCAAATCCTGCAAACGTTCTACATCGCGCTGGAGCGCCCAGAAGTGCGAGAGCCACCAATGCGAAAGCAAAATCGGCTGGGCGCGCTGGAGGTGGGTGTAGCCGGGCATCAGGACGCCAAAATCGGCTTCGGCGCGTTCGAGCAGGGCGTTTTGCAGGTCGCGGATAGCGCTTTGCAGGGCTGGCAGGTGGTCGAGCAGCCACAGGCGAAAATCGGTGGCAACCTGGTCGTTGCGGCTGCGTCCGGTGTGCAGTTTGCCGCCCACCGGGCCGACGAGTTCCTTCAGGCGGCGTTCGACGGCGGAGTGGATGTCTTCGTCGGATTCGTCGAAGGTGAAGACATTGCTGGCAAATTCAGCGGCGATGGCGTTGAGGCCGGTGGTGAGTGTGGCGTGTTCCGTTTCGGTTAAAACACCGGCCTGGAAGATGGCGGTGGCCCAGGCCAGGCTGCCGCGCACATCCTGTTCGGCCATGCGCTGGTCGAAGGGCAGCGAGGCGTTGAGTTGCCAGGCTTGGGGGTCGAGTTTGCCGTGAAAACGGCCGCTCCATAAAGACATTGGTCATCCCTTTTTAGTTTCGCGCAAAGCCGCAAAGTCCGCAAAGAAAATTAAAAAAACTTGGCGTTCTTTGCGCCTTTGCGTGAGATTGGGTTTAATCCCGCTTGAAGCGCGAGTAATCCGGCTGGGGCATTTCGAGGCCCGATACGGGCAGGCCGTTCAGGGCGCGGACCTTGAGCGACAGGCCGTACAGGCGGATAAAGCCCTCGGCGTCGGACTGGTCGTAGACATCTTCCTGTCCGAAGGTGGCGAAATCTTCGCGATACAGGCTGAATTTGCTCTTGCGCCCGGCGACGATAACGTTGCCTTTGTAGAGTTTCAGGCGCACGATTCCGGTGACGGGGCCCTGGGTGCTATCGACAAACGCTGCCAGCGATTCGCGCAAGGGCGCAAACCACAAGCCGTTATAGACCAGTTCGGCGTATTTGATGGCAACGGTGTCCTTGTAAGCGATGGTTTCTTTGTCGAGAACCAGCGATTCGAGTTCGCGGTGGGCGGCCAGCAGGATGGTTCCGCCGGGAGTCTCATAGACGCCGTGCGATTTCATCCCGACCAGGCGGCCTTCGACCAAATCGACGCGGCCAACGCCGTGCGCGCCGCCGATGTTGTTCAGGTAGGAAAGCAACTCCACCGGGGACATTTTCTGCCCATCGACCGCCACCGGATTACCAGAGACGAATTCGATTTCGACATAAGCCGCTTCTTCTGGGGCGTTTTCGGGCGAAGCACTGAGCAGGAACATGCTTTCTTCGGGTTCATTCCAGGGGTCTTCAAGCAAACCGCCCTCGTGCGAAAGGTGCCACAGGTTGCGGTCGCGGCTGTAAATCGATTTGATGGTGGCCGTGACCGGGATATTGTATTTTTGGGCGTAGTTGATGGCGTCTTCACGCGAGCGGATGTCCCATTCACGCCAGGGAGCGATGATTTTCAGGCGCGGGTCGAGGGCCATGGTGGTCAGTTCGAAGCGCACCTGGTCGTTGCCCTTGCCGGTTGCGCCGTGGGCGATGGCATCCGCGCCGACTTTGTGGGCGATATCGACCATGTGCTTGGCGATCAGCGGGCGGGCCATCGAGGTGCCGAGCAGGTACTTGCGCTCGTAAACCGCCCCGGCCTTAAGCACCGGAATGACGTAATCGCGCACAAACTCCTCGCGCAGATCACGCACGAAATACTGGCTGGCGCCGCTGGCGAGGGCTTTTTCTTCCAGCCCGTCCAGTTCTTCGGCCTGACCAACGTCGGCGCAGAAGCAGACCACTTCGCAACCGTAATTCTCTTTGAGCCAGGGCACGATAACCGAAGTATCGAGGCCGCCGGAGTAGGCAAGGACTACTTTCTTTACATCCTGGTGTCGCATGATCATGGCGTTTCTCCTGTGGAACAAAAAATAACATAAAAAAGTCCTCCTTCACGCGGAAGGAGGACATGGGTTTGCATGATTTCTTCTTGCTGTCTTAACCCAGCAAGCGCGAACCGCCCAACCTTCCACTGTGGAAGCAGGTACGACGGGAGCGGGGCAGACGCTTGGAGGTGCTGACGAAAATGTTTTTCATAACGAGCGCGAGTATAGCCGCGTGAGGGGTGAACGTCAAGGGCAGATTTTCAAGGAGCGGTTTTATTTTATGCAATTTTTACGGAATTGGCTTTTTACGCAATTTTTAGCAAAGAATCATTGACACATTTGGCAGGGCTGGTAGAATACCGCCCAATATGTTTACGCACCCTGTTCCCCCAATGGACGCCAAGTCTAAGCGCCAGCCCACTTCCGTGCTTCGGTTCGGATTTGTGGGCGGTCTGCGGTTAAACAGGGTTTTCTCGGAATAATATTGTAATTCATTCTGCCTGTCATGCCGTCGCGCTCTCCGACACCGGAGGGCGCGTTTTTTTATTACCAGAATGTCACCGCGAGCCGCCCGCTTCTGGCGGCGTGGCGGTCTCCTGGTGAACGGTAAAATCAACTGATAATGTATGCCGATTAAACGGAGATTGCTTCGCCGCCCTTCGACTACGCCCCCCAAAATCGGGGGCTCCGCTCAGGACGGCTCGCACATCGTCCCGATGTCCTTCGGGAATGACATCATGAGGAGAACTTATGCTCGAAATTCTGGACACCACCCTGCGCGAAGGCGAACAAACGCCCTACGTCAACTTCACCCTCGACGAAAAAATCGAAATCGCCCGCCTGCTCGACCAGGTCGGAGTCGAGATGATCGAGGCTGGCGATCCGTCGGTTTCGCCGAATGTCGCCAAAGCCTTGCAACGGATTGCCGGGCTGGGGCTGAAAGCCGAGATTGTGGCC
>DAOUML010000082.1:0-1836 GCA_034411635.1 Anaerolineales bacterium | reverse complement strand
CTGGAGGCCTCCCTGCGCGCCATCCAAACCTGGATGGACGATCTGCGACAATTGGGCAACCCGGTCTTTGAAGTTGCCAGCGCCTTTGCCAAAGCCGATTTGCTGGTGGCCCTGGGACGGTTGCGCGAAGCCATAACGACTTACCAGCAGTCGCTGCAACGCGCCGCTGAAAGCGGTCCCGAAGCCGAAAAAATCACCGCCCATCACCATTTGGGCCTGGCCTTGATTAATCATGAACTCGGGCAGGATGAATCTGCTGCCCAATCCCTGCAAACTGCTGCCGAACTCGGCCAGCACACGACGCTGGTCGATTGGCCGCACCGCTGGAAATCGGCCCAGGCCCGCTTCCAGGAATCCGCCGGGGAGTGGGATGCCGCCCTGGAACTGCTCGACGAGGCCCGGCGGGTTTACGTCAAAAATCCAGTTCCCATCATCCGCCCGGTCGAGGCCATGCAGGCGCGGATCCATCTCAAACAGGGACGGCTGGACAAAGCCGAGGCCTGGGCGCGGGAGCAGGGCCTTTCCCTGGGCGATGAAGCCTCCTACCTCGCCGAGTACGAACTGTTGACCCTGGCCCGCCTGCGGTTGGACGATTCGCGCGTCCTTGCTTTGCTGGAACGCCTGCTGGTCCTGGCGGAATCGCAAAACCGGCTGGGCAGCGTTATCGAAATCCTGCTGACCCAATCGCTGGCTTATCAAGCGCAGGCTCGACAACCCCAGGCCCTCGCCGCCCTCGAACGCGCCCTGACGCTGGCCGCGCCGCAAGGCTACCTGCGGACGTTTGTGGACGAAGGCGAAAAAGTGCGATTGATGATTGTAGATTTTCGATTTTCGATTGTTGAATGCGCCCCGCCGTTGCTCGTTTATGTCGATAAACTCCTGGCTGCCTTCCCGCAATCTGAAATCAAAAATCAAAAATCGAAAATCGAACCCCTTTCCCCCCGTGAACTCGAAATCCTGCAACTCGTCGCCCAGGGGCTATCCAATACTGAAATCAGCCAGCGACTTTTCCTGGCCCTCAGCACCGTCAAAGGCCACAATCAGCGCATTTTCGGCAAACTGCAAGCCAAAAACCGTACCGAAGCAGTCGTCCGCGCTCGCGAGTTGGGCCTGCTCTAATCCCCAAAACAGTACCCCAATTCAATACTTAAGTCGCTACCCGGCTATCTCGCGAGCCGGTATAGTTGCGTTTATGAAACCAACGCACCCTGTTTGCTATGAAATCCACGTCGAAGGCCAGTTGCCCGCGCAGTGGCAGGACTGGTTCGAGGGCCTGGAAATCGCCGTCGAAAACGGCCAAACCCGGCTCTCCGGGCCGGTGGCAGACCAGGCGGCGCTGCATGGCCTGCTCAAAAAAACGCGCGATTTGGGGCTGACGCTGGTTTCAGTCAACCGGATTTCAACTTTCCCGAAGGAGTAAACCCATGAAAGCAATCATTTACACCCAATACGGCCCTCCCGAAGTTTTGCGCCTGGCCGATTTGGAGAAACCCACCCCAAAAGACAATGAAGTGCTGATTAAAGTCCGCGCCGCAACCGTGACAACCGGCGATGTCAATATGCGTGGGTTTACCTTTGTGCCGCCTGGGTTTGGCTTCCTGCCGCGCTTAATGTTTGGAATCAGAAAGCCCAAACAGGCCGTCTTGGGCACCGAAATAGCCGGAGAAGTGGAGTCCGTTGGCAAAAACGTGACCCGCTTCAAAAAAGGCGATGCCGTTTATGGGATTGACTCAGCGACCCTCGGCGCGTATGCCGAATACGCCTGCCGCCCCGAAAAAAGCGCCCTGGTGCTCAAACCGGACAATCTTGGTTTTGACGAAGCCGCCAGTTTGCCTT
>DAOUML010000081.1:0-12390 GCA_034411635.1 Anaerolineales bacterium | reverse complement strand
AGCAAAACTTTTGTACACGGATTGGACGGATTTCACGGCAGTACACGGATTTTTTGTAACTGCCTACCGTAGCGCGACTTTCAAGTCGCGTTTATGGAGTAAGACAGTGAGAATTTGCTTTTAGGCGACATAAACCCCCATTCGGGGACGATGTGTCGCCCTACGAATATCGGTTCGTAGGCAGTTACGATTTTTTTAGGAAATTGCCCTTCGACTTCGGGTCTCGATACGGCGCAAAGAACGCGCCTACTCGACCCTTCGCTCACCTGTGCTGGCGCACGGCGCAAGCAGGGCTTGAATTATCGCAAAAATTGAGACTGCTTGAGCGTGCCGCCGGGCGGGATGAGCAGGAAGTCTTCGCCCAGGCTGGTTTTCTCTGGCGTGTTGGCAACTTCTGCCAGGCGGATTAAGAAGTTGTCCGAGCCGATTTTTTCCTCGTAACGCATGCCCCAGCGGGCGCAGTAGGCGGCGATTTCCTGCGCTTTTGGGCGCATTTCGGCCAGTTCGGCCTCGTCGCGCCCGACCAGCATCAGGCGGCGATAATGCTGGTACTGGGTGTTCATCAGCCAGGCGGCGGTCTGCGGGCCATATTTCACTTCGAGCGCGCGGCTCTCTTCGAGCGGGTTACTGCCAGATTCGAGCCAGCCTTTGCACAGGTAATAAGTGCCGGGTTCCTGCGCCATTTGCTCGCGGTAGGCCTGGTACGAACCGAGAATGATGGCAATGCAATCGTCTGTGCGCGGGATGAGCAGGGTGTGTTTGCCCGCGTGGATCTCGTCCAACCCGTTGCCGCACAGACCGTATCCGAGCAGGATCAGGCTGGGTTCTGCAATGCTGTCGATTTGTTCTTGCAAAGTCTGGCGTAGTTTTTTTGGGACGACGTGCAGGCCGTAATCGAAAAAAGTTATCTGCTGGGGGGCTTCTTCGGGCAGGAATCGTTCCAGCCAACCCTGAAAGACCTGGCAGGCCAGGATGACGAGTGGGGGAGAGTCTTTCATCGCGCAGGGCTACCCACAGGGCCACCCACAGGGCCACCCACAGGGCTACCCACAGGGTTGCCCACAGGGCTGCCCCAACCCGGATTCGACGACAATGCGCGGCACAATTTCGTCCCAGCCAACGGGCATAATGTGCAGGCCGTTGATGCCGGGCAAGCCTTTGATTTTTTCGATGATTTCGAGCGTAATTTGCAGGCCTTCTTCTTTGGCCCCGCCGCGTGTTTCAGCCTGATCCATGCGCCGCAGGATGGTTTCGGGGACGTAGACGCCCGGTATGCCGGACATGTAGCCAGCCATGCGCGCGCTCTTGAGCGGACTCAAGCCAATCAGGATGTAGACCTTGTCCAGAATGTCCCGTTTGGCGAGTTCGTTCAACCAGATTTCCATGCGCTCTGGATCATAGACCAGGTTGGTCTGGAAAAACTGCGCCCCGGCATTGACCTTCTTCTGCTCGCGGATGGCCTGGAATTTTGGTTCGGAAGCGAAGGGCGAGGCTGCCGCGCCCAAAAAGAATTGGGGCGGATATTTGATTTCGCGTCCGTCGAGGTAGCGGCCTTCATCACGCATTCGCCGCAGTATCCACAGCATTTGGACGGCGTCCAGGTCGTTGATGTCCATCCGTCCGCGTGGGGCCGGGGCCAGGACGGCGCTATCGCCGGTGACGCACAGCACATTGCGAACGCCCATGGCCGTAGCGCCCAGAATTTCGGCTTGCAGGCTGGCGCGGGTGCGGTCACGGGCGGCAATCTGCATGACCGGTTCGGCTCCGTTTTCAAGCGCAATTTTGGAGCAGGCCCAACTGCTCATGCGCGGCGAGGCTGATGCGTTGTCGGTGAAGTTAATGGCGGTCACATACGGCCTGACCAGGTTGATATTTTCGACCAGTTTTTTTGTGGACATGCTCAGGGGCGGCGCAATTTCACAGGCCACCACAAATTTTCCGGATTTCAGTTCCCGTTCCAGGTCAGACATCGGTTCGCTGGATGCCGGGGCGTGGTACTGGTCGTCGCCTTGCCACCAGTCCGGCTGGCGCACGGTACGAAAAATCAGGTCGAAGGTCTTGTAGCGATTCTCGCCGCCATCCAGCAGCAGGCTTTTGAAGACTTTGCCGGTTCCATTCTTTTTGACGCAGGCGGCCACATCGCCCCAGGTTTCGGTGCCGACCTTTTCCCAATCGAGCGGCGGCAGCACTTCGAGCAGTTTTTCTTCGCGCCCCAGTTTGAAGGCCCGCTCGTAGATTTTGTACCAGATGCACGGGCGGGTCTTGTCGACGTAGCAATGCGCGGCGGTTGAGCCGCCGCAGGGGCCGTTGCGCAGTCCTTTCGGGCATTCCATCGGACAGATGAAGGCGGTTTCTTGCAGCAGGCAGTTGCCGCACATGCGGCAGCCAAAAAGAGGCCCTTTAATGGCGTATTCGAGGTTTTCGAGCAGTTGACGACCAAAAGTTTCTTGCTTGAAGGGTGAGTAGGGTGGTTGCCAGCGTCGTCCGGGGGTGAAGAGGGGCATGGAGTGCGTTCCTATTCTGCTTGCTTGGCTTTCTCTCGCGCCCGAAAGGCCTTGATCCAGCGCATGGAATATTCATCATTTCCCATCAGCAGGTTGCAGGCCAGCAGGCTGGTCTGGATTTCTGGTACGGTGGGGTCGGTGATGGCAGCGGTCAGGCCGCGTGAAATGGCCAGGGCCAGGTAGGCCACGTTGATAATCTTCCGGTCGGGCAGGCCAAACGAGACGTTGCTTGCGCCCAGGCTCATGTTGACGCCCAGTTCGCGCTGGATTAACGAAATCGAGTCGAGGGTCACGCGCCCGGCGCTGTGGTCTGCGCTGACGGTCAGGGCCAGTGGGTCGATGACGATGTCCTCGGCGGGCAGGCCGAAGTCTCCGCCGCGTTTAATCAGTTTTTCGGCAATCCGAAGGCGTTCTTCGGCAGTCGCCGGGACGCCTTTCTCGTTGGTGATGACGCCGATGACCGCCGCGCCATACTGCTTGGCAAGCGGGAAGACGGTTTCCATCATCTTCTCTTCGGCGGTGGTTGAGTTAATCAGGGCCTTGCCGGGGTAAATTGCCAGTCCGGCGGCGAGCGCGTCGGGGTTGGCGCTGTCGAAGCAGAGTGGGAGGTTGAATTCCTGCATGATGGCTTGAGCCACGCCGCGCAGCAGGGCCGGTTCGTCGGCGCCCGGTATCCCGGCATTGACATCCAACACCTGCGCTCCGGCTTGCGCCTGTTTGCGGGCGTCTTCGAGTGCTTCGCTGAAATCGCCGGCGGCCATCGTTGCGGCCAGCTTTTTGCGTCGGGTCGGGTTGATGCGTTCGCCAATGACCACAAACGGATGGTTGGGGCTGATAACGGCTTTTTTATTGTTGAGCGAAAGGGTGGTTTCCATGCGTTCAGGCCCCCACGAGAGATTTTGCCAGGGTTGCGGCGCGACTGGCATCGGGTGAGTAACCATCTGCGCCGATTTTCTCGGCGTATTCCTGCGTAACCGGCGCGCCGCCGACGATGACTTTGACCTGGTCGCGCAGTCCGCTTTGCTGGAGGGCTTCGATGGTGGCTTTCATCGAGGGCATGGTGGTGGTCAGCAGGGCAGACAGGGCGACGATATCCACGCCCCCGGCGCGCACGGCTTCGACAAATTTTTCAGAATCGACATCCACGCCCAGGTCTTTGACCTCGAAGCCGGCCCCTTCCAGCATGAGCGCGACCAGATTCTTGCCGATGTCGTGCAAATCACCTTTCACCGTGCCGATGACAACTGTGCCGGTTGATTTAACATCACCGCTGGCGAGATATGGTTTGAGCAGCCCCAACCCGCCCTGCATGGCGCGGGCGGCGACGAGCATTTCTGGCACGAAGTATTCACCTTCTTCAAACAGGCGGCCAACTTCGCCCATGGCGGGAATCATGCCATCGGTCAGGATGACGCCGGGATCAAGGCCTTCATCGAGCGCGGCCTGAACAGCCTCCCTGGTGGCCTCTGCATCTCCTTCCATGATGGCGTTTTGCAGGGTTTCAAATTGTGGATTCAAGTTGATTCTCCTTTCAAAGTGCTTATTTTTGCATGGCTTCCATTGTAAAGGCAATCGCGCCGCTGGTCGAGATGGCGTCAGTTACAGAGCGTTACCCCGCCCTCAACAACAATCATCTGACCGGTGACAAAATCGGAGAGCATCAGAAATTCAAGCGCGCGGCAAATATCTTGCGGGCTGCCGGTTTTTTTGAGCAACGATTTTTGCCCAATCGCGGCCCAGCGCTCATCCGTGTAATCAGGCGGCTTCAAGACTGCGCCTGGCATAATGGCGTTCACGCGAATTTTAGGCCCCAGCCTTAAAGCAGAAAGCCGGGTGACGGCCCAGAGCGCTGTTTTGGAAATGCTGTGATCAGGGTGACCTAGCATGGGCCGTTGGACGCTTTCGTCGATGATGTTGACGATGGAACCTGCCTGACCCTTCTGCCCGTCTGCTTCGCTGCGGTCAAGCATGTGACGCGCCACAATCTGGCTAAAGAAGAACGGGCCGCGCGCGTTGGTATTCATCGCATTGTCCCAGCCCTGCGGGGTGACATCGAAGAAGTCGCGCTGCTCGAAGTTGGATGCGCTGTTGACCAGCACGTCGATTTGGCCGAAGCGCGCCAGAATCGCGTCTACTGTTGGCGGAATCTCATCAACGCTGGATTGGTCACAGCGGATGGCAAAAGACTGCCGCCCCAGGGCTTCGATTTCGGCGCAGGTTTTTTGGGCGGGGTCGGCCGAGGTATGATAGGTGATGGCGACGCGCATGCCCAGGCGGGCGGCGTGCAGGGCCATCGCCTTGCCCAGCCGGATTGCGCCGCCGGTGATGAGGATAACTTTGTCTTTTAATTCGCTTGCTTCCATTGGATCTCCTTTCTTAAAGAACCGCATATCGACCAATCCAAAAACTGTATCTGTTCGCCAGGTTATTTTTTGATATACTACTTCCCGGAACTCACTGATGTTGGTTTTTGTCGCTAAAAAACAATGATCAGCAAGTTCTGCTTTTTTTTAATGTTTTAGCACCCTTGGATCGTAACTGCCTACCGTAGCGCGACTTTCAAGTCGCGTTTGGAGTAAGGCAGTTGAGAATTTGTTTTCAGGCGACATGAGAGAACTCTTTTATGCAAAAAAACTCTCTGGCACATTTCATGAAACTGAGATTCAGGAAATCTCTGCCTTTCTGGTTAATTTTGCCAACCGTTCTGGTTATTTTGGTTGTACAAGTTTACCCGGCGCTTTATACCGGCTGGCTCAGTTTTCAGGAACGAACCCCACAGGGTTGGAATTATACAGGCACCCAAAATTTTGAACGCTTATTCGTCGCCGGGATTTTTGCCGAGAGCGTTGGACATACGGTAATTTTTCTGCTTGGCTACACAGTGTTGACCCTTACCCTTGGCTTTATGATTGCGGTGTTACTTAAAGAACATATTGGCCGGACGGGATTTTACATTACGCTCCTCTTTATCCCCTGGGTTATCGCAGATATCATCGCCGGCCTTGTCTTTCGCTTGCTGGTTGTTCCGCAGTACGGATTATTGACTGGATTCCTCGAAAATCCGCAGTTTTTTCCGCCCAGTGGCATTTCCGTGTTGACAGACAATCGCCCCGCGCCCTGGTTTGGCGATTTTCCTTTTCCTCCCTCTCCGGCGCTGATTTTTCTTATTCTTGCTTCCGCTTGGAGAGCGCTGCCCTTCATCACTTTGCTCATCCTGGCCGCCTTGCAGACCGTTCCGTCTGAAGTGCTTGAAAGCGCGCGCATTGACGGCGCGAACAATTTGCAGATAACCCGCCATATCACTGTCCCCCTGATTTTGCCGGCAATGGTGGTCGCCCTGTTCAATCTGATTTTGGGCGGCATGAACGGGGTGGGCATGGTATTCAGCCTGACAGGCGGCGGCCCTGGCACAACCACCTACCTGCTCAGTTATTTCCTGTATGTGTTGGGCTGGCAGCAACTTCACTTTGGAAGGGCTGCCGCGCTGGCAGTTTTGATTACGCTGGTCAACTGGGTCTTAATTTACTTTGTGCTTCGGATAACCCGTGTCAGTGAGAGGAGCCGATAGCGTGAAAGAAAATCTTGAACACAAGAAAGCAAAAGCGCAAGAATCTTTCGATGTCGTCGCCTGGGCGCAAGGCCACAGGCAATTCTCTCGCCGCAACTGGATCAACTGGCTGATTACGCTGGCTCTAATGAGCGTCACAGTGATTTCCATGATCCCGATTGCAACCACCGTGCTGATTTCTTTCAAAACGCAGGCAGATATTACCCGCAGCCCGGTGAGCATTTTCCCTTGTGATACGCCGGCCCGGTCGTTTGATTGGGGTGCCTGCCGCTGGGCAACGGAAGGGTATCAACGCGTCTTTGCGCCGCGCCCCTCTGAAACGGGCTACGAACTGACCGGTAGCATGGTTCGGATTTACATCCCCAACTCCTTCATGTATGCCTTGCTCTCATCCTTGTTCGTGACAATTCTAGCCAGTCTCTCCGGGTATGCCTTCTCGCGCTACCACTTTCGCGGACGCAATTTCCTGCTGATTGCCATCTTTGCCGTTACCGGCGTTCCGCTGCTGACGAATACCCTGGCCCTTTACCAGATGTCGATTAGTTTGCGCCGCTTCTGGAGCGATTTTATCGCCAGCATCTCTTTTATCTCTCTACCCACCTATGACGACCGCATTTTTTTGGTCTTTGTCTATATCGGCTTCTTCCTGCCTATCAGTGTGTGGATTGCCAAAGGCTTCTTTGACTCCATCCCACGCGAACTGGAAGAATCGGCCATGCTCGAAGGTTGTACGCCGCTGGGCGCGCTTTTTCGCATTACCATGCCCCTGGCTGCGCCCGGCCTGACGGCCGTCTTCCTGCTGACCTTTGTCAATGTCTGGAATGAGTTTATTGTCGCCTATCTGCTGATTAGCAAAAACGAGCACAAGCCAGCCATGTTTGGCCTGTACGATTTTCTCAGTCAGAACATTGTCAACTTGCAAGTGTTGGCGGCGGCCTGCGTCATCATTGCCTTGCCGGTGGTCATCCTGTTCCTGTTCACGCGCCGAGCCTTTTTCAAGGCTATGGTCGAGGGGGCTGTCAAGGAATAATCCGGGAAATGACGCGAATCAGGTGATAATTCTCTCGCGCATAAAATACGCCATTTTTTTGCTTAATCGATATTTAATCATTGACTTTTATGATGAATAGTTATAAAATAGGGGTATGGAAAAACAAAACAGTAACTTGCGTGATGATTTGGACAACGTTGATCGTCATATCATCGAGGCCATGCGCGCCGATGGGCGGATTTCTTTCGCCCAGATTGCCCAGGATTTGAACGTTTCTCCCGGCATGATTCGGGTGCGCTATAACCGCCTGGTGGAGATGGGCGTGCTGAAAGTGGTTGCCATCACCAATCCGCTGCGGCTGGGGTTTACCACGATGGCGATGATTGGCATTCACACCGACGGCGCAAGGATGTTGGAAGTAGCCAAAAAGGTTGCCGAGTTCGAAGAAGTAATTTATCTGATTGTCTCCAGCGGACGCTTTGACATTATTTGCGAAGTGGTGTGTAGAGACCACGCCCATTTATTACAGTTCCTGACCGAGAAGTTGTACAAAGTTGAAGGTGTGCGCGAGTCTGAATCGTTTATGCACCTGAAAATTCAGAAGGAAGTGTATTTTTAGCAGTACAAATTGGAAATTTGTACTGCTTTTTTTATTGTCTGGGTGGGGCAAATTGCCAATTTGCTCTACGCATTTACCTGCAATCTGCCGGCTACGCTGGCATAAAATCACAAGGAGAAACTCTCATGAAAGTGCTACTCGTTGGTGTTGGTGGGGTCGGTGAAGCCATTGCCCAGATGGCCAGGCGACGCCCGTGGATTGAGCAGATGGCCCTGTGCGATTACAACGTCGAGCGCGCGAAAGAAGTGCAGGCCAAATTGGGGGATAATGCTCGTTTTCCGGTTGAATTTGTTGACGCCAGCAAACAGGAGATGATCGAAGAACTGGCTCGCAAGCACCAGGTCGATTTGATTATGAACTCAGTCGACCCGATCTTCAACAAGCAAATCTTTGATGCCGCTTTCAACGTCGGCGTGAACTACATGGATATGGCGATGACGCTCTCTGAGCCGCACCCCGAACGTCCCTACGAATTGCCGGGCATTAAGTTGGGCGATTACCAGTTTGAACGCGCCAAACAGTGGGAAGAAAAGGGCATTCTGGCCCTGGTCGGAATCGGTGTCGAGCCGGGCATGGCCGATGTCTTCGCGCGTTACGCCCAGGATCACCTGTTCGATGAAATCGAAGAATTGGGCATCCGCGATGGCGCGAATATCGAAATCGAAGGCTATGAGTTCGCGCCCAATTTTTCGATTTGGACAACCATCGAAGAGTGCCTCAATCCGCCCGTAATTTGGGAAAAAGACAAGGGCTGGTTCACGACCGAACCATTCTCTGAGCCGGAAGTGTTTGATTTTCCCGAAATTGGCCCGGTGGAAGTGGTCAATGTTGAGCATGAAGAAGTCCTGCTCATGCCGCGCTGGGTTAAAACCAAACGCGCCACGTTTAAGTACGGCCTGGGCGACCAGTTTATTGGCGTATTGAAAACGCTGAAAATGCTCGGCCTGGATAACAAGGAAAAAATCAACGTCAAGGGCGTGCAAGTGGCCCCGCGCGATGTCGTCGCCGCCTGCCTGCCCGACCCGGCCCACCTGGGCGATAAGATGAAGGGCAAAACCTGCGCCGGGACATGGGTCAAAGGCAGCAAAGACGGCCAGCCGCGCGAAGTTTATCTCTACCAGGTGGCCGACAACGAAGCCTGCATGAAGGAATGGGGCTGTCAGGCGGTTGTCGCGCAGACTGCTTTCAGCGCCGTGATTGCGATGGACCTGCTCAAGCACGGTGAGTGGCAGGGCGTGGGCGTTCTCGGCCCGGAAGCCTTCCCGCCTGACCCGTTCATGGAGAAGATGGCCGATTATGGCTTCCCCTACGGGATAAAAGAAATGTAGTCGCCAATAGGAATAGGAGCGCAATTGCACAGGCCGCACCCAATGCGGCCTGTGTCTTATTTGTCGAAATTCTCCGCCTATCTTGTCAAAAACATTCAAGAATTTTTGAAAATTTGTTGTTTTCGGAAATTTTGGTTTGCCTTTTGGGTATCCAGATTTTATAATTGCTATACGAGACAAGGATTGTTTTGGAATTTTCGTGGTAAGACCCCCGCATTTTGGGATATGAGCGCGTACGCGCTCATATCCCAAAATGCGGCACTCTTCACTTCGGATTCTAAAGAGTCCAGAAAAAGACGATTCCTTAAGGAGGTATTGCCATGCCATACGGTTATCACGGAAAAATTTTACACGTGGACTTGACCAACGAGAAAATTACGGTCGAAACGCCCCCGGAACAGTTCTACCGCACCTATATGGGCGGGTCTGCCATGGGGCTTTTTTATATCTTGAAAGAGATGCCCGCCGGGGTCGATGCGCTTGCCCCTGAAAATGTGCTGACCATTTTTACCGGCGTCACCACCGGCGCGAGCATCAGCGGACAGAGCCGGGTCAATATCAATGCCAAATCGCCCATCAGCGGTGGAATTGGCGACTCGCAAGGCGGCGGCTTCTTCCCGGCGGAAATGAAATTTGCCGGCATTGATGGCATTGTCGTTAAGGGAAAATCGTCGAAACCGGTTTACCTGTGGGTCAAGGACGGCGAAGCAGAACTGCGGGATGCGTCCCACCTGATGGGCAGGGTCACGGGCGAGGTCGATGATGCGCTGAAAGCCGAATTGGGTGACGATAAAATCGAAATCCTGCAATATGGCCCGGCGGCCGAGAAAGGCGTCCTTTACTCCAGCGTGGTCAGCATGTCGAATCGCAATAACGGACGCACCGGCATGGGCCTGGTGATGGCCTCCAAAAATCTCAAGGCTGTGGTGGTGCGCGGCACGGGCAAGCCCGAAATTGCCGACAAAAAGGCTCTGACCGAACTCAACCGCCTCGGCCCGAAGTGGATGCCCGAAAATGCCGATATGGACGGCCTCGGCAAATACGGCACGGCCAGCGTGGTCGTGCCGCAGCACTCAATGGGCACCCTGCCGACTCGCAACTATAACGAAGGCGCGTTTGAATTCGCCGACGATATCAGCGGTGAAACCCTGTACGATAAATACCTGCGCGGCGCGGCGGAGGGCAAACAAGACAGGCAGGGCCGCGATACCTGCCATGCTTGCGTGGTGCGCTGCAAGCGCGTGGTCGAGTTGGAAGGCAAGTATGTTGTTGATGAGAAATATGGCGGCCCGGAATACGAGACCATCGGCACTTTTGGCTCTTATTGTGGCGTCAACGATTTGGAAGCCATTTCGCGCGCCAACCAGGTTGCCAACATGTACGCCGTCGATAGCATTGCCTGCGGCGCGACGATTGCCTTCGCGATGGAATGTTACGAAAAGGGCATCATCACCAAAGAGCAGACCGGCGGCATCGACCTGAAATTTGGCAACGCCGATGCCATGCTGCAAGTGTTGGACGAAATTGTGACTGCCTCGACCCCATTCGGTAAACTGCTCGGACAAGGTTCCGAGCGCGTGGCTGCCCTCTGGGGCAACGGCGCGGACGAGTGCCTGATTACCGTCAAAGGCGCCGAAGCCCCGGCCCACATGCCGCAGGCCAAACGCTCGCTGGCCCTGATTTACGCCGTCAACCCCTTTGGCGCTGACCACCAATCCAGCGAACACGACTGGATGATTGAAGACGGCATCGCCTCTGACCTTTACCTCGGACGCCTGAAACTGCTCGGCCTCGAAAATGCTCTCGAACCGATGAGTCTGGGCGCGGAAAAGGTCAGATTCGCGTTCAAAACCGAGTGTTTCTACTCGATGATGGACACGGTCGAACTGTGTCAATTCGTCTGGGGCCCCGGCTGGACGCTCTACGGCCCGCAGGAAACCGCCGATATGCTCAAGGCTGTCACTGGCTGGGACGTGACGGTGGATGAATTGGTCACAGTCGGCGAACGCCGTCTGAACCTGATGCGCGTCTTCAACGCCCGTGAGGGCTTTGACCGGGCGCAGGACAAACTGCCCAAGAAATTCTACAAAGCCTTGCAAGGCGAAGGCCCGACTGCCGGAATCGCGCTCACTCACGAAGAAGTCGAATTCGCGCTGGATGAGTATTACCGCCTGGCTGGTTGGACGAATGACGGCAAGCCGACCAAAGCCCAACTCGAAAAACTAGACTTGGCCTGGGCTGGGGAACTTCTTTGAGTGTCAAGTTTTCAGGCGTCAGGTGTCAGGGATTTTGGCACCTGACGCTTATTTTGATAAAGGATAAATTTCATGCCCCTGATTGAGCGGTTTGAAGATATCCATGGCTGGCAGGAAGCCAGAACGCTGGTCAAGGAAATTTATCAATTGACTAATACCGGCTCACTGGCGAAAGATTTTGGCTTGCGTGACCAGCTACAGCGTGCGGCAGTTTCAGCAATGACAAATATTGCTGAAGGCTTTGATTGTGACTCGAAAACCGAATTTGCCCGATTCTTGGGCATTGCGCGTCGCTCTGCGGCAGAAGTTCAGTCACTGCTCTATGTTGCTCTTGATGTTGGATACATCGATAAGAAAACCTTTGACGCCGAATACGAACAAGCCCGAAAAACCAAAGCCCTGATTGGCGGATTCAAACACTCCCTCAAATCCTGACACCCGACACCCGACACCTGACACCCGACACCTGACACTCGACACCTGACACTGGAGAACCTCCCCCATGACACAGTTATACAACCAAAACTTCCCCCACCTTTCCCCCGTCTGGTCGCGGATATTCCCGATTGAAGCCGAACGGGCCGAGGGCAGTTACATCTATGCTACCGATGGACGCAAATACCTCGATTTCACCTGCGGAATTGGCGTCACGAATACCGGACATTGCCATCCGAAGGTGGTCGAAGCCATCCGCGAGCAGGCCGGGTTGTTCCTGCATGCCCAGGCCAATATCGTCGTCCACCAGCCGATGCTGCAAATGATTGACGAGTTGCGCAAAATTGTCCACCCTTCGCTGAACGGTTTCTTCTTCAGCAACTCCGGCGCGGAAGCGGTCGAGGGCGCGCTCAAACTGGCCCGCGCCGCCACCGGACGCCATGCCGTGATTGTTTTTAGCGGCTCCTTTCATGGCCGCACCGGCCAGACGATGGCGCTAACCACCTCCAAAACCGGCTACAAAGGCGCGGCGCAACTGCTGCCGGCGGGCGTATACGTTGCTCCCTTCCCGTATGCCTACAAACTGGGTCTGAGCGAGGCAGCGGCGAGTCAGTACGCGCTCGAATCGTTGGATGAACTGCTGGTCAGCCAGATTGCCCCGCATGATACCGCCGCTATTTTGATTGAACC
>DAOUML010000080.1:0-1866 GCA_034411635.1 Anaerolineales bacterium | reverse complement strand
GTCGGTGCTGACGGTTTCGGGGTTGCAGTTGAGCATGATGGTTTCATAGCCCAAATCTTTGAGCGCAAAGGCCGCCTGGCAACAGCAATAATCGAACTCAATGCCCTGCCCAATGCGGTTTGGCCCGCCGCCCAGAATCAGAATCTTCTGCTTGGCGGTCGTGCGGGCCTCGTCCTCGCTCTCGTAGGACGAGTACATATACGGCGTCTGCGCTTCAAACTCGGCGGCGCAGGTATCGACGCGTTGGAAGGTGGGCAGGATGTTGAGGAATTGGCGAAGTTTGCGCAATTCGATATTCGATATTCGATATTCGTTATTCGAAAGCAATCGCGCAAGGTGTGAATCGGCGAACCCCATTTGTTTTGCGGCGCGAAGGATGTTCGATATTCGAGTATTCGAGTATTCGATATTCGAGTCTCGATTATCGAGTATCGAATATCGCTTCCCCCATTCTGCAATCTGCAATTTGCAATCTGCAATCTCCCTCATTTGCGCTAAAAACCACAGGTCATACCCGCTTCTCTGGGCAATCGTTTCCAACGGGATTCCGTCCTCAATGGCGCGATAGACTTTGAACAGCCGTTCGGCGCGCGGCGCGGAGAGTTCGTCTAGATTGTAGGGAACGGGTTCGCGCTTTGGCCCGGAGCCGTCCAGCGCGTCTACGCCGATTTCGAGCGACTGGATGGCCTTTTGCAACGCTTCGGGGAAGGTCCGCCCGAGGGCCAGCACCTCGCCGACAGATTTCATTTGCGGCCCGAGGGTTGGGTCGACGCCCTGGAATTTCTCAAATGCCCAGCGCGGAATTTTGACCACGACATAATCAATCGAAGGCTCAAAAGCCGCTCGCGTCACGCCGGTAATGTCGTTGGTGATTTCATCGAGCGTATAGCCAGCCGCCACCAACGCTGCGATTTTGGCAATTGGGAATCCGGTTGCCTTCGAGGCCAGCGCCGACGAGCGGCTGACGCGCGGATTCATTTCGATAATCACAATCTTGCCATCCGCCGGGTTAACCGCAAACTGGACATTCGCCCCGCCCGTCTCGACGCCCACTGCCGACATGACACTGCGCGCCAGGCTGCGCATCACCTGGTATTCGCGGTCGGTCAGCGTTTGGGCCGGGGCGACGGTGATGCTGTCGCCGGTGTGAATGCCCATTGGGTCGAGGTTCTCAATCGAGCAGACGACGACGAAATTGTCGGCGGCGTCGCGCATCACTTCCAACTCGTATTCCTTCCAGCCGAGAATCGATTGTTCAATCCAGGCCTGGCCGATGGGCGAGGCAGTGGTCGCTTTGCGGATGGCTTCGTTCAATTCTTCGGGCTGGTATACCCATGAAGCGCCCGTCCCGCCCATGGCAAACGAAGCCCGCACCAGAAGCGGATAGCCCGCGATTTCAGCGACTTTTTGTGCTTCGGTAAAGTTATAGGCCGGGCCGCCTTCAGGAATCGGCAGGCCGTGTTGCTTCATCGTCTCGCGGAACAAAAGCCGGTCTTCAGCGGCTTTGATGGCGGTCAGTGATGCGCCAATCAATTTGACGTTATGCTTTGCCAGCACGCCGCGTTCGCTCAAAATCATCGCCAGGTTCAGCCCGGTCTGCGCTCCGACGGTGGGCAGCATCACATCTGGCTTTTCCTTTTCGATGATGGCCTCCAGCGCTTCGGGCGTTAGTGGCTCAATGTAGGTTGCATCGGCGATGTCGGGGTCGGTCATGATGGTGGCCGGGTTGCTGTTGACCAGCACAATCCGGTGTCCGAGTTTTCGCAAGGCCTTGACCGCCTGCGTGCCGGAGTAATCAAATTCAGCGGCCTGCCCAATGACAATCGGGCCAGAGCCAGGGATGAGGATGGTGAGGGGAGTGTTCAT
>DAOUML010000079.1:0-10683 GCA_034411635.1 Anaerolineales bacterium | reverse complement strand
CCCTCGAAGGGGGTCCAGCCACAGCGGGAATACATTTCGGCGGCTTTGATTTCGTATTTGGCGTTTTCGTCCACTTCCACCCAGGTTTCGGGTTGTTCGGGCAGTTTGAAGATTTTGCGCGGGTTGATGACGGATTTTTGCAGGATGTCGTCAAGAGTCAGGCGCGATTCGGAAACGGCTGTCAGGAGCAGGGGTAGGAGCGTTTCGAGGCCGGGGAATCCGGGCGGGGGATTTTGGCTGTCCTTTTCATCCAGCGTGTGCGGGGCGTGGTCGGTAGCGAAGCAATCAATAAAAGCCATATTGTCCCACAGGGCTTGCACGTCGGCTTTGGTGGACAGGCGCGGGCGGACCTCGGCGCGCCCCGCGCTTAGTTGGTGTTCGGGCGAGAAGCATTCGCAGCAACAAGGAATGCCGCCTTCGGTAAAGAAGAGATGATGCGGGCAAACTTCGCAGGTCACTTTGATGCCGCGCTGTTTGGCTTCTTTGATGAGCAGAATTTCTTCACGCAGGGAGATATGGGCGATGTGAATCGGTTTGTCAAATAATTGGGCCATCCAAATGGCGGCGGCCATGCTGCGGCTTTCGGCGTGGACAACGATGGGGGTGTGGCCCGGCCAATGGCGAAAGTGTTCTAGCCAGAGAGTCATATCGTCGAGGCGCAGTTGGCCGAAGGTGGAATCGAGATACATTTTGAGGGCGGCGGCTTCGGGGGCTATGCGGGCGACTTCGGCGGCATTCTCTGGCCCGGCACCCAGGTATTGGGCATAATCGCAGCGGGCTTTGGCGCGCGCGGTGGTGAGAACGTCGGCAAGGGTGGCTTCGTCGAAAATGGGCGGTTTGGTGTTGGGCATGGCCAGCACCATCGTCACCCCGCCTGCCAGGGCCGAGGCAGTGCCGGTGTCGTAATCTTCTTTGTGAGTTGCGCCAGGTTCGCGCAAGTGGACATGGGGGTCTATCAGGCCGGGAAGTTTGAGCATGGGAGAGGATGGGGGAAAGTTGAAGGAAGCGAGAGGGTTGAAGCGTATCTTTAACAAAAGTATACAACAAAATTAGACTTGCGCGGGGAACGAGAAACAAAAACAGGGCGAGGGGAATTCTCGCCCTGTTTTCGTCAACCGTTTCATGCGCTTCTATTCGGCTGGTTTGAAAATGACAAAACAGAAATCTCTCAAGCCAGTTTAATCCGTAAACAGTGGCAAATGCCCCAGCGCGATGATGTCTCTCCATTTTGATTTTTCGCCTTCGGTCATAATGGCGACTTCGGCAGCAACGCTGGCTTCGGCTTTTTCAAGAATCAGGCGCACGCCTTGCAAGGTAGACCCGGTGCTAATAACATCATCTACCACCACCGCCCTTTTGCCTTTCAGCAAATCACGGTCTTTCTCATCAAGAATCAGGGTTTGCGGCTGACCGGTGGTAATCGAAAGGGTTTCCGCGTGAAGGGCAACCCCCATATACGGCTTATAAGATTTGCGCAAAACAATATAAGGCTTGCCCGTTTCAACCGAAAGCGCATACGCCAACGGAATCGATTTTGCTTCGGCGGTCACCAAAACATCGTATTCCACGGTCTGCAATCTGGCAGCCAGTTGCCTGGCAGAAACCTGAGTCAACTCGGTATCGCCAAGGATGTTGAGGATGGCAATCCGCAGGCCGGGAGCAACTTGAAACAGGCGCAGATCGCGGGTAAGGCCGGCAATTTCAACGCGATGATATTCGTAAGGGGTCATGCTAATTCCTCCAGGAAAAAATTCAAATGCGCCGTAAGTTTATCACAGCCTGCCTTACGGTATATAATCTTGACTCTTCTGTAAAAACCTTTCTTCTAATTTTCTACCGGACAAATTTGCTATCAGGCGACATAAATTTCGTCTAAAGAATATCAATTCGCAGGTCAGTTACATAAAAAGCGTAATTTGCGACCGGGCCGGGTATAATCTCGACTCAAGAGAAAACAAGCATGTTAATCGATTTGAAACTAAAAACGATTGTTCGCCTGCGCAAACCGCATCCTTGCGGCGGCTACGAGTGGACAGTGACCCGCCTGGGGGCCGATATTGGCCTGATATGCAATACCTGTCAGCATCGCGTATTGCTTACCCGGCGCGAACTGTCAAAACGCATCAAAACGATTGTTTCTGTGCCCGAAGACCCAGAGAGTTGAGACCTGCCAATGGATAAAAAACCCCACATTCTTTTCCTTTTTTCAGATACCGGAGGCGGACACCGCTCCGCATCAGAAGCAATCATCGAGGCGGTTCATGCCCGGTATGGCGATTCTGTCACTACCGAGATGGTAGACATCTTTAAGCAATACGCCCCGCGCCCGCTCAATCGAATGCCAGATTGGTATCCCTACATGGTCAAAGCGCCCGATTTATGGGGGGCCAGTTTCAAAATTTCAGATGGACGCGCCCGCGCCCGCGCCATTACCGCCACTTTTTGGCCGGTGGCTGCCCGTTATGCGCGCCAGATTATCAATCAGCACCCCAGCGACCTGGTAGTCAGCGTCCATCCTTTTGCGACAACCTTCATTCTGAAGGCGTTGGGCAACAATATCGACCGTCCGCCATTTGTCACAGTCGTAACCGACATGGTCACAACCCATGCGCTGTGGTTCGACCAACGCGCCGATGTAATTTGCGTGCCAACCGATATAGCCCGGCAGCGTGCGCTCGAATTCGGGATGCCGCCCTCGAAAGTGATCACAGTTGGGCAGCCGATTGCCGCAAAATACTGCGCCCCATCAGGCGACAAAGTTGCCCTGCGCAAATCCCTGGGCTGGCCCGAAGATAAATTCACCGTAGTAGCCGTTGGCGGCGGCGACGGCATGGGGCCACTGGCCCAAACCGCGCGCGCCATCGGAGAATCGGGCCTGGATGTCAATCTAGTGGTTGTTACCGGACGCAACGAACGACTGCGCCAAAGCCTGCAAGCCTTAAATTGGCCGATTCCAACCTTTATTTACGGATTCACCCGCGACCTGCCCGATTTTATGCGCGCCGCCGATGTGCTTGTGACCAAGGCCGGGCCAGGGACGATTGCCGAGGCAATGGCCGCGCACCTGCCACTCATCTTATATGCCCGCCTGCCGGGGCAGGAAGATGGCAATGTGGCTTTTGTGCGCTACACCAATACCGGCGTTTGGGCGCCAACACCCCAACGAGTGGTTTCTACCTTGCGCTTATGGCACGAAAGTCCTGAAGAACGCGAAAAAGTGGTCGAGGCTTGCAAACGGATGGCCCGCCCTGAAGCATCCAACGAAATTGCGCGGGTCATAGGCAAGCAGTTGGGCTTTTCATCATAATATGGAGAAGAACGCATGAAAAGCGAGCCAATTTCACCCCGCTGGCCCCCCGCCACAAAACTGATCGCCGGTTTTACGCTGGTAGCCATCATTGCTTTTGCGCTGGGCAAATTCCAGGCCTACCTGCCACCAGTGATTATGACATTTTTGCTCGTCTACCTGCTATACCCGGTGGCAAAATTCTTTGAAGCCAGGCTGCGCATCAACTGGGGATTATCGATTACGCTTGTTTATCTCCTTCTGGTGGCCGCCATTGTTGGCCTGGCCACCATCAGCGGCTTTGAACTGGTATCTCAGGTGCAAAGCCTGATTGGTTTTATTCAATCCAGCCTGGAACAACTGCCAGCCTTCGTGCGCGACATCTCAGAGCGCACCATCGTAATCGGCCCGCTGGTTTTTGAACTGAACGCCCTGGACCTGAGTTCGCTCAGCAGTCAAATACTTGATGCTTCCAGCACGTTGCTTTCAAGTAGCGGCAACCTGGTTGGGGTCGTTGCCGGAACCGCCCTCAATACCCTGCTGTGGGGCTTGTTTATCCTGATTGCATCTTTGTTTATCCTGGCTGAAAGCAAAGGCCTGGCCGATGATATCATTCGCATCGATGCCTATGGCTACGCAGCAGATTTGCAACGCGCCAAACAAGAACTTGCCAATATCTGGAATTCCTTCTTTCGCGGACAACTCTCAGTCATCGGCACGGCCATTGTCGCCTATGCAATTTTGTTGAATATTCTGGGCGTTCGATTCGCGTTTGGACTGGCGTTTTTGATTGGCGCCGCCCGCTTCTTTCCTTACGTTGGCGCGGGTGTCAGTTGGGTTACACTGGTACTGGTCACGTTTTTTCAGGCCAGCAAGCCCTTTGGGTTAAGCGATCTTTCGTATGTTGCGCTTGTATTCGGGCTTTCTTTTGCGCTTGATGTTCTGGTGGATTACTTCCTCTACCCGCGTGTGATGGGCAACGCGCTCAGAGTTCACCCGGCGGGCGTATTGTTTTCAGCCATTATTGGCTACAGTCTGTTGGGAATTTTGGGCGTAATCCTGGCTGCCCCCATGCTGGCAACCTTGCAACTCATGGGCCGGTATGTCATCCGAAAACTCTTCGATGTAGACCCCTGGGAGGGGCTGGATGAACAAAAAACGCCAACCATCTCCTTGCAACAACAATTTGCCAATTGGCATGAAAAAGCCTTACAAATTCGACAGAAAATCAGCAAAAAGATTGGCAAATAAAGTGGTAGACTCGTGCCATAAAACACATTAATTTAAGGAGCAAAAAATGCCTAAAAACCCCGAACCCGCAACTGAAACCCTGGCCGAAACCGAGAACTACCTGGTCTGGAAGGCCGATGAGCCGGATGGTGAAACCACCTACCACGTTGAACTTGGCAACATGACCATTCATTTCTTCAAAGAAGAATGGGAAGAATTCCTGGAGTTGACACGCTCGCTCGAAGATTAGCGTTATCCTCACCCGCATTAATATCTGCCTCAGCCCAAAACGTATAATTTTTGTAAGAGTTGCCATGAGCAACCATTGCCCTGTTCTTCAAGAAGGGTATAATAAGGGCCGTCTGTTCTAAAGAAGGAGAATTTTTATGCCCATTTATACGTATCGATGCGAAACTTGCGGCGTCCAGTTTGATCACCGCCAAAGTTTTACCGACCAACCCCTGACAACCTGCCCGGAGTGTAGCGAGCAAAGCCTGCGCAAAGTAATCGCCCCGGTTGGCATTGTCTTTAAAGGGTCGGGTTGGTATGCCACCGACCATAAATCGCCTTCAGGAACACGCAACGCCGCCACCAAAAACGAAACCAAAGAACCTGTGGCAGAAAAAGCAACCGAAAGCAAAAGCGCCGCAAGCGAGTAGCATTCTTCGCAACGAAAAAGACTCCCCGTAAAAGGGGAGTCTTTTTCGTTGCTGGCATTAGCCAGGAAAAAATTTCCGACTATGGGCAAACTGGCAATTCGGGGAAAATCTTAACCGCGTAAGAATCCATCATTTCTTCATCTTCGAGCGGAAACGTCATAAACAGACCTGCTACGCGGCGCTCATTATCTGGCTTAACCCATTGCGAGATGCGGTAAGATTGACCCATAAAATCGGCGCGAAATTCATACAAACGCACATCGCCCTGGCGGCACTCGCCAACTTTTTGTGGATTGTCGTAATCAATTAAAACAATCTGGGCAAAATACTCATCGTTGAAATAATCGTCCAAATCTTCTTCTGTATAGCCACAGTTAAAAATCAGGTATTCGAGATAGACCAAGGATTCAAACTGAGGCGAATCCCAGATGACATCAATTCGAAATGGCAGGGTGTCGTAAGAAATTTGCCAAAACTCGCTGTCAAAAACGCCGTGCGCATAATTACGCGCCCGCCAAATATCAGAATAATTGGAATCGCCCGTGCCGCAAGCCGTGGGACGATTAAAAAGAAAAATGCCCACACCCAGCGAAAGGAGCAAAACAGCGGCAAGCAGACCCAAAAACAGGCGCATCTTGTTTGGTTGCATAACCTATCCTATTAACGCAGCAGGCTTTCGGCAAACTGCAAAAAGCGTTCCATATCAGCGAAATTGCTGACCATGCCGACCGAGATGCGCACCGCGCCGGTTGATTTGCCATCAATGCACAGGCGGAAGTCATCCAGCGTCAGGCGGTTTTCGTGACCAGGGCCGTTGAAACAGACATCCAACTCGACGCGCGAGATGCCGAGGGCGACTTCACCCGCGCCGGGGTTGCAGAAACAGCCGGTGCGCAGGGAAATGTTCTCACGATTGGCGGCTTCTTCAATATCACGATGGTCGATGGCCTGACCTTTGGCGTTGAAAAAGTTAACCGTCACCGCCCCGCCGCGCGCTTCGGTATCTGTCGGGCCATAGAGACGCACAAGCGAAACGCCGGTGCTGTGCTTCATGGCGGTCAGGTTTTCGAGTAGCCAGCCGGTTAAACAGCGCACGCGCTCATTGATCAGGTCGATGCCCATTGCTTCGATGTGGCGCAGGCCAATTTCGATGGCCGGGATGTTGAGATAATCGACTGTGCCATCTTCAAAGGCGGCGTGGCCTTCGGCCAGGTAGTATTTATCGCCCTGCACCGAGGCGACGGTGATCGTGCCACCGGCGAACCAGGGACGGTGCAGTTTGTGCAACTTGTCCTTGCGAACGATGAGCGCGCCCAGCCCGGTCGGGTAGCCAAAAATTTTGTAAAACGAGAGCGGCACAAAGTCCGGTTTGTGAGCGGAGAGGTCGAGGCGGTTGGTCGGGGCAAAGGCGGCGGCGTCCAGCAGCACGTCCCATCCGGCGGCCTGGGCTTTTTCTATCCACCCAAGCGGGTGCTTGACGGATGAAAAGTTCGATTGAGCGGGAAAAGCAAACAGGTTGTCGGCGTTCGGTTTGGCGAGAGTCAGGCTGCGGGTCAGTTGGTCTTCATCCACGCGCAAATCGGGCAGGCAGAGCGGGATGTAGGTGACGGCGGCCCCTTTGGCGTAGGCAAATTCCCGAATCCCATTGACCGAGTTGTGATTGTCGAAAGTCAGCAGGTAGTGGCCGCCGGGCGCAAACGGGTACGATTCGCCGACCAGTTTGAGCGCGCCGCTGGCGTTGGGGGTGAAGGCCACGTCATACTCGGCGGGGTCGGCGTTGAAGAAGCGCAAAACATAGGCGCGCGCGCCCTCCACCAGGCGGGTGGCGGCCATTGAGGTGGGGTTGGATGAGTGCGGGTTGCCGAACACGCCGCGCAAGAGAATATCCTGGTGCTTGCGAACCTGCGAATCGGCATATAGCCCGCCGCCGGTGTAATCGAGGTAGACCTGGCCAGTGCTATCGAGGCGGGCATAATCTTCGGCGCGAATCTGGTCGATGATGGCGGTTTGAGGGTAAGTGGGATACTGGGCAAGGAATTGGGTTTGTCTGCTCATGGGCTAATTTTACCGCCAAAAGCGGCCAGACAGGTTTCTGGCTCACTACTGATTAACTGGTATTTAGCGTTCGTTTGCAATCAAAACCTTTTGGACACGGATTACGCGGATTATACGGAAACTCACGGATTTTTTAAGAAAAACCCGCGTGCCCGTAGGGCAATCCGTCGAATCCGTGAAGAGTGCCGTATTTTGGGGTATAAGGGTGCGCACGCACGCTCATACCCCAAAATACGCGGTCTTACCACGGAGATTCCCAAAGAACCGATTAAAATAAAAATGGTTCTACCATTTTTATAACGGGAAAATCTTTTCAAACACAAAGTACACAAAGGTCACGAAGAAAAACACCCGTAAAAGCGCGTCACGCTCCCCCTTTGTGTACTTTGCGACCTTCGTGTTTAGGCTTTTTCCCGCCAAGTACGGGAGAGCCATAAAAATCGACATTCCACATTGTTACCTGGAGGTACCTATGCCGCTAGATATTCAACGCATTCGCGGGCTTTGCTTCGATGTAGATGGCACCCTGAGCGATACCGACGACTTGTATGTGCTGAAATTTGAACGCTTTTTTCGCCCGTTCCGCTTTCTCCTGCCACAACGAGACTCCCACCGCGCCGCCCGCCATTTTGTGATGTGGGCCGAAGCCCCGGGCAATTCGCTGCTTGGGCTGCCCGACCGCCTGCATCTGGATAGCCACCTTTTTGGCGTTGTCGAGTGGATTAACAAGAACCGCAACCGCCCGCTACACGATTACATTTTAATCGACGGCGTACATGAAATGCTGACCGCCTTGCAACCCCACTTCCCAATGACCGTCGTCACCGCCCGCGATGACCGCTCCACCCGCGCCTTTCTCAACCAATTTGGCCTGACCGGTTTCTTTCAGGAAATCATCACTGCGCTAACAGTGGTTCATACCAAACCCTTTCCGCACCCCGTTCGCCATGCCGCTGAAATCATGGGCATAAAACCCGAAGAATGCCTGATGATTGGCGACACCACCGTCGATATGCGCGCCGGAAAAGCCGCCGGCGCCCAAACCGTAGGGGTGTTATGCGGGTTTGGCGAAGAACGCGAATTACGGCGCGCCGGCGCAAACCAGATTCTGGATACCACCGCCGACCTGACCCCGCTCCTGCTGCCCCAATGACCCATCTCGAAATCCGCGACCTGGGCCTGGTAGATTACCAAACCGCCTGGGATTTGCAAAACCAACTGGCCGCGCAGGTGGCGGCTGGCGTCCAACCCGCCACCCTGCTCCTGCTCGAACATCCGCACACCTACACCTTCGGGCGGCGCGGACAGGCCGCCCACCTGCTTTGGGACGAATCTGAACTGACCCGACGCGGCATCGCCGTCCACTGGGTAGATCGGGGCGGCGATGTCACCTATCACGGCCCGGGGCAACTGGTCGGCTACCCCATCCTCAAACTGGTTGATAGCGACCACGTTGGCTACATCCGCCAGTTAGAACAGGTGCTCATCCTGGCCCTGGCGCGGCTGGGGCTGATTGCCGGTCAGGTGGCGGGCCTGAGCGGGGTCTGGATTCAGGCTCAGGTTGCGCAACGCTGCGCGCGCTGCCTGCCGCATCAGCGTGGCAACCCGGCCAAAATCGCGGCGATTGGCGTCAAAGTCGATGCAAACAACGTCACCCGGCATGGGTTCGCGCTCAACGTCGCCCCGCAGATGGACTACTTTGACGGCATTATCCCTTGCGGCATCGCCGAACACCCTATCATCAGCATCGCCGACCTGCTCAGTGAAGCGCCGCCAATGGACGAAGTCAAAACCCAGGTGGCCCGCGCCTTTACCGAGGTATTGGGGTTTCATCCCAAAGAACCATTTGACTTTTTTGATTAAAATCATTACACTACAAACAGTTCTTATTCATTCGGAGGAGATATGGCTCAATTTCAACTTGTGATGCACACCGGGCCTACGCCGGGAAAAACCTTCCCGCTGGAAGGCGATATCTTAACCATCGGACGCGAAGCCAGCAACGCCGTCGCTATTAACGACGCCGAAGTATCGCGTAAGCACACCCAATTGGTTTTGCAAGGCGGTAAATACGTTATTACCGACCTCGGCTCAACCAATGGAACCTTCGTTAATGGTCAGCGGCTAACCGGTCAGCATGTTTTACAACCCGGTGAAATCATCTCATTGGGCGAGCAAATCAGCCTGCTTTACGAAGCCGTTGTAAAGGCTGACCCCAACGCAACCGTCATTTCATCTGCCGCGCGCATGCCGGCCCAACCGGTTGCCCCGCCGCCCCCGCCACCCATGCAAAAGCAGGCTTATGCCGGTCAAATTCCGGCCAGCCCACAGCCTGAGCAGGCCTACATTCCGCCGCCAACAGCGGTCAAGAAAAAAGGCGGCGTGCCGGTTGCAGCCATTATTGCGGGCGTGGTGCTTTTATGCCTGATTTGTTCCTGCATCAGTTTCTTCTGGTGGATCGATAGCACAGCCGCCTGGTGCGACTGGTTCCCCTTCTTCTTTGGCGGCGCATGCGGTTAGCACCTCCCCGAAAACCCATCTGCGCCCTCTGAATTTCAAATCCCCGTTTACGCTTCTGCCCGGCAGCCCGCCGCGCAACAGAAGAAACGGGGATTTGATACTTTTTTTGGAGACTCCATGCCCCTCGACCTTTCCCTGATCCGCAGCCAGTTCCCGGCCCTCAACCGCCCGGCCATCTTCTTCGACAACCCCGGCGGAACGCAAATCGCGCGCCACTCGCTGGAGCGCATCAACCACTATCTGCTCGAATGCAATACCAATCACGGCGGCGCATTTGCCACCAGCATCGCCTCCGACGCCATTCTCGACGAAGCCCACCAGGCCATGGCCGATTTCTACAACGCCGCCAGCCCTGATGAAATCATCTTCGGCAACAACATGACCACCCTGACGTTGCACATCAGCCGCTCGCTCTCGCGTGAGTGGCAGGCCGGCGATGAAATCGTCGTCACCCGCCTCGATCATGACGCCAACGTCACTCCCTGGGTGCTGGCTGCCCAGGATAAGGGCGTTCACGTCAACTGCGTCGATTTTGACGTTGAAGACGGCACGCTCGACCTGGAGAGCCTGGCCAAAGCACTTGAGCGCAAACCGCGCCTGCTGGCGGTCGGCTACGCATCGAATTCGCTCGGCACCATCAACCCGCTCAAAAAAATCATCGACATGGCCCACGCCGCTGGGGCGCTGGTCTATGTCGACGCCGTCCAGTATGCCGCGCATGGCCCAATTGACGTGCAGTATCTCGATTGCGATTTCCTGGTCTCCTCCAGTTACAAATTCTTCGGCCCGCACGCCGGCATTTTGTTCGGCAAGCGCGAACTGCTCGACCCGCTGTTTGCCTACAAAGTCCGCCCGGCCACCAACGACCTGCCGGGCCGCTTCGAGACCGGAACCCAGAATCACGAAGGCCTGGCCGGGGTGCTGGGCGCGCTC
>DAOUML010000078.1:0-1993 GCA_034411635.1 Anaerolineales bacterium | reverse complement strand
GCCTGAGAGAAAGGTCTCCACCAGGGCCGGCTGACGGTAAACTTGAATGATGTACTGCACCCGCTCGCGCAACTCGGCTTCAGTTTGCACAACCGCCTTCACATCGACACCCATGCCCGTGCCTTCACGCGCCGGTTTGACAAAGAGCGGAAAACGCATTTCGGGGCGTAGCGGTTCATCGCCCACGATAAATTCCTGAAACGGAGCCACCGGCAGGCGGCGGTCACGCCACAGGCGTTTGGTCAGGGTTTTATCGAGGGCAATCGCATTCGCCATCACCCGCGAATGAGTGTAGGGAATGCGTAACATCTCCAACAGGGCCGGGGTTTGGGCTTCGCGGGCGTCTCCGCCCAGGCCTTCGGCAATGTTGAAGCAAAGATCAGGTTGAATTTCTTTTAATGCGTAGGGGAGGTTTCGGTCTGCCGGGATGAAGACGGTGCTGTGCCCATCGGTTTCAATCGCAGCCTGAATCGCCTGAATCGTCTCGATGTGGTCGTAATCTGCCAGCGCATCGGCGGCGATTCCTTCGGGCAGGACGGCATCATCCTGCTTGACATTCGCCAGCACGGCAACCCGCCACGGACGTTCCGGGCGCACAATACTGGGAGGCTTTTCTGACTCTTGCTGGGGGGTGGAATTGCTCATTTGGGATTCTCCTTGTTTTGAATAAAAAATCAAGGCCGAAGTATAGCCCAATGTTCGCAGAATACAAGAGGCATGGATGCCTAAAACTCCCCTCTACGGACAGGCGTTGCGCAAATGTCCCTCAAACGTCTCGGCGAACAGGTGCAAACCAGAACCATCACAACGGGCGCGGAAGAAGTAATACGGCGTTTGGGCCGGGAAGGCCACCGACTGCAACGCGCCCAGGGTCGGGTTGGCGATGGGGGCGGGCGGCAAGCCGTCCACCTGGTAGGTGTTATAGGCTGAGACGACTTCCAAATCGGCCAGCGAGAGCGGGGACTTCCACCACGAGCCGCGCAACGGGTCATAGCCCAGGGCATATTGGACAGTCGGGTCGGTTTGCAGGCGCATGCCCACCCGCAGACGGTTAAGAAAAACCGACGCCATGATCGGCTGTTCGTCCGCCACCACCGCCTCGCGCTGGATAATCGAAGCCAGGATGACGGCCTGGTAGACATCCAACCCCTGGCGCGAAAAACCAGAGCGCAAATCAGAGCGCAGGTTGAGGGCAAAGTTGTTCATCAGCGTTCGTACCAGTTCCTCGGCGCTGATGGCGCGCGGAAGCAGGTAGGTATCGGGCAGGAAGAAACCTTCAGCGGAGGCCCCGGCGGGCAAAAAGTCAAAATCGCCCGGCGGAGATTGGGCCGCGGCCAAAAACGCATCTGGCGTAATGTTCAGGCCGGAGGTGGGCAGGCTGGCGGCGATTTCCTCCATGCGCCAGCCGGGTAAAACGACAAATTTCACCTGGGTTGGGGTGGCATCCTGCAAGCGGACGGCAATCTGCATCGGGGACAAAGCCGGGCTGAGGGTGAATTCGCCAGCCTGCAAACGGGTTTCGAGGCCGCTATAAATCAGGTAAGCCCGAAAAGCGGCCCCATCCGGCACAAAGCCTTCCTGTCCGAGGCGATAGGCCACTTCTGAAGCCCCTTCACCGGGGCCAATCACAAAAACCGTCTCCGCGCCGTACGGATTGACCGGACGAGTCAGCCAAGGTTCGTACCAGATCATCAGGGCCGAATACTGCAACCGGCGCGCAATCCCCAACCCAGGCGCAGACGGCCCAACCATGCGCTCAGCCACCAGAGGCAGAGCGAGGGCGGCAGCCAGGGCGAGCAGGGCAAACAGACTGAATAAGATCAATCCGCATGAAAAATTCTGTTTTACGCGGCGATGGCGGCGGGCGGTTTTGTCCATTTCACTCCAGGGGCGAGGGTTCGAGCGTATCGAGATAGGATTGCAACAGGACGGCGGCGGCGTGGTCGTCGAGGTGACCGGCGCGTTTTTTGCGCCCCAGGCCCATCGCGCGGGC
>DAOUML010000077.1:0-16557 GCA_034411635.1 Anaerolineales bacterium | reverse complement strand
CTCGACCGAACAGTTTCCCCTGCCGTTTGGGCGTCGGACGATCCTGGAGTTTGTATTTCCAGGAGAGGAGGGCATGGCCTGGTGGGAAGGATTGGGTGGATTGTGCCAGGGATTCGGGGTTCGGATTGCCTGGCTTGATACCCGGCAAATCCAGGCTGTGCTTCAATGGTTGTTTACACCATCCCTGCGATAAAAGGTTGTCAAAGGGAACTCGGATGTCTATCCGTATGATTGACTTATCTGGAAATCGATAACGATCCAATCATTTTTTGAAGTTATGAATTTTATCAATTATGGGGAAATTAATACTTCAATGATTTGCATAGAGATTATTTTGATCTTTGCTGACAGCGAACACCTGTTATTTTGGGTACTCCAATCGCCAAATATTTTGCTATGATGAAATAAACCGATTGCGGAATGGAGATAAGATGACTGTGCAAACGCTAAAACGTTCTGGATGTCTGTTTTGGCTGATTCGTCTTGCCACGGGATTGGTCCTGCTCACTGGCCTTTTACTGGCGAGTGGCTATCTCTACCAGGCCCAAACCACTGCTTCCGATTTCGAGCAATTTCCTGCCCCCGGCCAGCGCGTAGATGTGGGCGGATTCCGCCTTCACATCCATTGCGCCGGGACGGGCAGCCCGGTGGTTGTGATCGATGCGGGCAATGGCGATTTTTCGCTTGGCTGGCAGGGAATCCAGCCGGAAGTGGCAAAATCCACGCGCATTTGCACCTATGACCGGGCCGGGTACGGATGGAGCGACCCATCGCCCAACCCGCGCACGGCAGAATCATTTTCAGCCGAACTGCACAGTTTGCTGGTCAATGCCGGCGAACAGCCGCCTTATATTCTGGTCGGTCAGTCATTAGGCGGGTTCAGCGTTCGCATGTTTGCCAGTCAGTATCCCGGTGAAGTTTCAGGCATGGTACTCGTTGATGCTGCGCACGAGCAACAATTGGAGCGTTTCCCGCCTGAATATGCTCAGATCAATCAGCAGCAGGTATCTTACCTGGGCGCGATGCAATTCATGTCCCGTTTTGGAATTTTGCGTTTGATGGGAAATGCCTCGGGGGGCGCAGACCTGGCACCCCCGCAGGTCAGGAAACTCCCGGCAGAGATCCAGCCTGTTTATCTGGCGATGATGTCGCACCCATCCTATTTCGATGCTTCACTGGCAGAACTGCGTGCCCTGGACGAGACATCCCGACAGATGGTCATTGCCCGGCGACAGTTTGATTTCCCGCTCATCGTGCTGACGGCAGAAAACACCCCTGACCCGGAAGCGATGCAAGCGATAGGCATGCCTGCCGATTTCGATGTGACTAAAATTCAACAAACCTGGCACGAGCTGCAAGCCGACCTGGCGACACTCTCTCCCCACGGACAGCATTTGATCGTGGAAGGCAGTGGCCATGCGATTGAGTTGGACCAACCCCAGGCTGTCATTGACGCTATTATGGAAGTGCTTGCCCTGACTCGTACGGATTAACCCGGGCGAAAAATTCTTTGCGGTACAGATAAAGCACTCCCAGCGCCAGCACCCACAGGATGAGTTCATCGGTTATGGTTGGCCAGGTGCCCAGAAAATTGTTGGAAAATTGTTGCCCGGCATGGAAAAGCGTGACCAGCAAGAGGCTGCCATGCGTACGGTTGTAGAGCCAGGTGTAAAGCAATGTGATGGGGATGAAGTTCAACACAACCATAGCCATACTGGCAATATCATTGGGCGCAAACTCTCCAAAGTAGACCAGCAAAGGCAAATGCCAGATGCCCCAAATGATGGCAATCACCAGGCTGGCAATCAGGGGCGAGCTTTTTTGCTGTAAACGCGGCAGGGCGAACCCGCGCCAGCCTAATTCCTCGGCAAAAGCACCGGGCAGGGCAGACAGGATCAGTACGGGGGTCATCAGGGCAGCCATTTCAACCCCGTACATACTCACCAGTGGTGAAACAACTTCGGGGCTGATTCCCCTTATCCCATCCACCAGTCTGGCGATATAAAATAACCCCACCTGAAAGAGAAGAGCAAAAAGATACCAGACCAGCCCCACCCGCCAGGTTTTGATGGGGCGGAAGAGGTCAGCCAGTTCAGTTTTCCCGCCCAGATAGAGCGCCAGAAGGGCGGCAATAATCCCCGGCATCCAGCGCGCCAGCACCCCGCCCAAAAAACTTTCCGGGGCAAGGAAGGAAGTTTCTCCATTGAGTTTGGCAATAGCAGCAGGTACCCAGGCCAGCCAGGAGAGTGCCAGGGTCAGCACAAAAAAGAGGAAGATAATTCTTGCTTTCATCAGTTTCCTCCAAAAGGGAGAAGTTAATATCAGTCTACTCCTTTCTGATTGCGAAAACATCCCCCTATTTACCATTCATGTTTGAATTACGGCCTCTGCTGTACAATACTCGTAATTTATGTCCATGACATTCAACCAGGAATTAGCAGAGATGACTTTTCAAGATGCAAAGAAAAACCTGGGGCAGGTTGTCCCGCTCTATGTTCCGGCCGTCATCCGCGTGATGCAGCAGGAATACCCAAACCAGATGCAGCATATCATCACCGCTCCAGAAGACCATCCCAAGCCGCGCGAACTGCACCCGGCTTTCTACGGCTGCTTTGACTGGCACTCCAGTGTGGAGATGCACTGGGTGCTCGTTCGCCTGTTGCGTCTTGTGCCGGATGCCTTCGATCCGGTTCCAGCGCTGACAGTGCTGGATGCGCATCTCACCACATCGGCCCTGCAACAGGAAGCCGGCTACATGTTGAGCCGGCGCAGCTTTGAGCGCCCATACGGCTGGGGTTGGGCGCTGACTTTCATCCATGAGTTGACGCTCTGGGAGCATGAACGCGCTACAGTCTGGTTGCAGGCCTGCCGCCCACTGGCGGATGCCATCACAGATTTGATGCTTGCCTGGCTGCCGAAAGCCACCTATCCGGTACGGGTGGGCATGCACAGCAACAGCGCCTTTGGCCTGGCGCGCTCGCTTCCCTGGGCAGGCTACCTGGCCCGGCAGGGGGATGAACGCCTGCAGGACGCCATCCGGCAGAAAGCCATCACCTGGTTTGGCGAGGACCGGGACTATCCGGCCCATTATGAGCCGGGCGGCAGCGACTTTCTCTCGCCAGCCCTGACCGAAGTGGATCTGATGAGCCTGGTGCTGGATCAGAAAGAATTTTTGGCCTGGCTGGACAGATTTCTGCCCCGGTTGGCGAACCGCCAGCCTGCAACCATCTTCGAGCCGGCCCTCGTCTCGGATGAAAGCGATGGACAGCTGGCCCACCTGCACGGGCTGAACCTGTATCGCGCCTTTGTCTGGAAACAACTGGGAGAAATCCTACCGGCGGAAGATGGACGACGGAAGCACCTGGAGGAGGCCGCCCTCGCGCATGCGCAGGCCAGCCTGGGCGCAGTGACGGGTTCCCATTACATGGTGGAGCACTGGCTGGCTTGCTATGCCATGCTTTATTTTGGTGGCGCCTAAACCCTCAATACGAAACAAATGTTCTGGTAAAATCAGACTATATCCATCCTGATTGTTCCCTGGAGGCTCAAATGGATTTCCTTTCAATCAACTGGTTCGCGGTGATCGTGTGTGTTTTGCTCAGCATGGTGAGCGGCACGCTCTGGTACAACCCCAAGACCTTTTTCCCCATCTGGTGGAAAGGCATCGGCAAAACCGAAAAAGATGCCCCAGGCAGCAGCAACATGAACCTGACCTGGGCCCTGACCTTGCTCTCCTCGTTTGTGCAGGTGGTGGCGATGGCCTTCATGGTCAATGCAATGGGCGGGATGATGACCGGCGGCGTCAGCGCTTTATCAGGCACAGGCACTGGCTTCATGCTCTGGCTGGGGTTTGTCGCCCCGACCTACCTGGTAAACAAACTCTTTGCCGGACATGGTTTGAAGGTGTGGGCGATTGAAGTCGGCAATCACCTGGTCAACTTCGTGTTGTTTGGCGCGATTTTGGGCGCCTGGCGCTGAAACAGCAATAACCAGCAACGTGGATGTCAATCGTCCGGTCGTAAAACTGTGCATTGAGGGCACCCAGGCTGAGTTCCGTGGGCAAATGGATCTGGCCCGGCAACTGTACCAGCAGGCCTGGGACGCCGCGCAGGATGATTATGATGCCTGCGTGGGGGCGCATTACCTGGCCCGTTGCCAGGATGATCCGGCGGAGAAATTACGCTGGAACCAGATTGCGCTGGATAAAGCCAATGCCGTTGCGGATGATCGCGCCCGGGAGTTTTACCCATCCCTGTATTTGAACATGGGCCAATCCCACGAATTGCTGGGTAACCGCCCGGAAGCGGCACGCTATTACGAACTTGCCGCCCGGTTGGGATTTCCCCACCAATCCGACATCACTGATTATTTACCTGTATTGAAAAAGGAACAAAATCATGCCTAAAATTACCCCCTGCCTGTGGTTTAACGGCAATGCAGATGAAGCCGTGCAACACTATTGTGCGATTTTCAAAAACTCCAAAGTGAAGAGTGTCTCCCACTACACCGAAGGAATGCCTATGCCGGCCGGGACCCTGCTGGTGGCCATGCTCGAACTGGACGGCCAGGAAATCATGGTCTTGAATGGCGGCGCGGACTTCCTTTTCAGCGAAGCGCTTTCGCTGTATATCAACTGTGAAACCCAGGAAGAAGTGGACTGGTTTTGGGAACAGCTCTCCGCCGGGGGCGAGGAGAGCCAGTGTGGCTGGCTGAAGGATAAATTTGGCGTGTCGTGGCAGGTTGTTCCGGACATCCTGGATACATTGATCTACGACCCCGACCCTGCCAAGGCCGGGCGGGTGACCCAGGCCATGCTTCAGATGCAGAAAATTGACATCGCCACGCTGCAGCGCGCTTATGATGGGCGATAAAGCCCGGTATCGGTAAGTAACACCAAATGGAGATAAAAAACGGCGAGGTGTTCACCTCGCCGTTTTTTTATGATTGGCTCACGGTCATTCATGTGACCAGAAGTTTTTATAATCTTTCACATATTGCCGGAAAGAAATCGGCTTTCGCCCGGTCAGGCGCTCCACTTCGCCGGTAACCATCTCTGCCTGCCCAAAGCGCGTGGCGGTGTAAAGCCCTGTCATCACCAGCGCAAAGGCAAACGGCGTGCCGCGCCGGGTTGTATTCAGCAAAAAGGCTAGCGGATTGGGATTTTTGTAGCTGATCTTGCGCCCCAAAGTCTGACTGAGAATTTCGGCCGCCTGCCAGTAGTCCAGTGCCTCGGGGCCGGTCAGGTCATAGGCTTTGTTTTCGTGTCCGGGCTGGGTCAGCGCCACCGCGGCAACTGCCCCGATGTCGCGCACATCCAGGAAACTTGTTCTGGCCGCGCCAACCGGGACGTAAATTTCATCGCGTTCTTTGATTTCCTGCCGGTGGGTGGTGTTCAGGTTTTGCATGAAAAAACTGCAACGCAGCAAGGTGGGTTGCAAATTTAGTTCTTTGAGATAGGTTTCAACCTTGTAGTGCGGAACGAAGGTCGTTTTTTCGATTCCAATCAGCGAAAGAAAAACGACATGATGCACGCCAGCCGCTTTGGCGGCGTTCATCGAGGGCAGCATGTCACGCTGGATATTGGTGATATGCGGGGGACGCATGTAAAACATTCTTTTGACGCCCTGAAAAGTTGCCTTGAATGAAGATGGGTCGGTGAAGTTGAAACGGACCGTCTCAACCATATCCCCAAAGCGTTCCTTGAGTTTTTTCTCGTCGATATCCGCCGCCCGGACTTGCCCGCCTCGGGCCAAAACTTGTTTCACCACTTCTGCGCCGACATTGCCGAGCGCGCCAATTACCAGAATGGGGGATGACATGATTTTCTCCTGATTGACTTTATATAGACCGGTTGTTATAATAGCGTCATTCAGCCAACCTGAATAGAGGACAAATGTCATGAATCCTGCCAAAGAGCACATCCTGGAAGCCGCTGCCCGCTTGTTCGAGAAACAGGGCTACCACGCCACCGGTTTGAACGAAATCATTCGAGAAAGCGACACCCCTAAAGGCTCGTTGTATTACTACTTCCCTGAAGGTAAAGAACAGATTGGGGCCGAGACCGCGCTCTGGTCGGCGGCGCAGATGGTGGAGCGCATCCGCTTTGGGTTATCGCAGGCGGAGCCGCCTGCCGAGGCAGTGCGGTTGTTGGCGCTGGGTATTGCTGATGCCATTGAACAATCCGGTTTTGCGGCAGGCGGCCCGCTGATGATGCTGGCCGCCGAAAGCGCGGTGTGTTCTGAACGACTGAACAGCGCCTGTCGTGAAGCCTACGGGCAAATGCAGGCGGTTTTTGCTGAGAAACTGGGCGGTGATACCGCACTGGCGGAATTTGTTCTCTCCACCCTGGAAGGCGCAATCCTGCTCAGCCGCGTCCGGCACAGCGGCGAACCGCTTCGCCGGGCCGCGGAGCATCTTTATTCGTATCTGAAAGCGAGGAAAATATGAAAATAACGGTTTATCACGACACTGTCTGACCATTTTGCCGCATTGGGAAGCGGCATTTGCAGCGGTCGCTGCAGGATTGGCAGGGCCAAGCGGTACAGGTCGAGTATCGGGCGTTCTTTCTTAACCCAGGCATCCCGCCCGCAGGCTATGACTTTATTCCCTATATGGAAGCCAAGTTCAATGGCCGGGTCAGTCTGGCGCAGGCTTTCGAAGGTCCGCGTCGCATGGGCGAGGCAGTCGGGCTGGTCTTCAATATGGACAAAATCAGCAAAGCGCCCAACTCAACCCTATCTCATTGCCTGATTGCGATTGCCCCGGCAGATATTCGTGAGCAGGTGATCGAGGCTGTTTATGCGGCCTATTTTGAGCATGGGCAGGACATCGGCGATATCGAAATCCTGATTCAGATTGGGAAAAAGTTTGGGATGGACGAGGACAGGCTGCGGGTAGATTTTAGCGCTGAAACGATCCGCGTGCAGGTCGAGGCCGAGGCGCGCGAGGCGAGTCGCCTGGGAGTCAGCGGCGTCCCGTTTTTTGTCATCAACGATAAGTATGCCTTCAGTGGCGCACAGCCGCCGGAGGTTATCTTGAACACGCTGCGCCAGGTGGCGAAATTGGAAAGAGGAGAGCAATCATGAAGATTGTGATTTTTGGAGCATCAGGCGGCACCGGAGTTGAAATTGTCCGGCAGGCTCTGGAGGCGGGGCACGAGGTAACCGCTTTTGTGCGTAACCCGGCCAAAGTGGATATCCGGCATGCAAATCTGGTTATTGTCCAGGGCGATGTGATGGATGCAGTTGCAGTGGAAAAGGCAGTTGCCGGTCAGGAGGCGGTCATCAGTGCGTTGGGCCCGACCCGTCCGCCTGTGCCAGGGATGATGGAGACGGCGGCGAAAAATATTGTCGCCGCCATGATGCAGGCAGGCATCCGCCGCCTGCTTTCGACCACCGGTGCCGGGGTGCGCGACGAACAAGACCGGCCCAAACTGATGGATAACATCATCAAAGGCCTGCTGACGTTGCTGGCGAGCGAGGTGCTGAAAGACTCGGAAGCGAATGTGGCTGTGATCCGCGCCAGCGACCTGGACTGGACGATTGTGCGCTATCCGCGCCTGATGGATGGCGCGCTCACTGGCCACTACCGGGTGGGTTATCTTGGCAAAGATTCCGGCATCCAGATTTCACGCGCAGACGGGGCCCATTTTGTCTTGATGGAACTGGAGAAGGGACAATACATTGGCAAAATGCCAGTGGTGAGTTATTAGCTGCAAATTCTGGTCTGGTGTATCACAATTGACCGTGAGGAAAAGGGGCTGCCTCAAAAGCAGCCCCTTTTCCTTTCCAAATTATTTGTGAGCAAGGCCGCTTCTTTAGGTGCCGGTAGAGCCAAAAAATTTCAATAGCTTTCTGCTTTTGGGCGGAAATTGAATTACCCGAATCTTCATTCCATAAACGGTCGTGCTGCGGTCGCATGAACCAGACAGGATATTCATCTGCGCAAGTAAACCTGCCACCTTGACCTTTTCAAAGCATCCTGCAGCCTATATAATCAAACCAGAACATTAATTCTATATTTTGCAGATTGATATTTATAACAAATTTGTTATAATAGGAGTAACATTCAATGTGGCAAATCTTCTTTTATGAAGATCATCGCGGTAAGAGCCCTGTGTTGGAATTCCTGAACAGCCTGCCTGCCCGGGATCGCGCCAAAGCCAACAACGCGCTGCGTTTGCTGGAAGAATTTGGAACCAGCCTGACATTACCCCATGCGCGCCACATCGAAGGCCGGCTGTGGGAATTGCGCCCGGGCGATAATCGCCTGTTTTACTTTTTGCAGCTGGAGCGCAAATTCATCATTTTGCATGGCTATCGTAAGCAAAGCATGAAGGCCCCAGAAAAAGAAATTGCCACAGCCCTGCGCAGGATGCAGGAATTGTTGGAGGAAAAATGAGCCCAGTTTCAAAAACAACCTTCAAAGACTGGCAGGATCAGCAACGCCAGGATGCTGATTTTGTGGCCGAAAGCCTCGAACTGGAAGCCGGCTACCAGATCGCGCGCCTGCGCATCCTGCGCGGATTGACACAGGCCCAACTGGCTGAAATGGTGGGAACCCGCCAACCATCGATTGCGCGCCTGGAAAACGGCAGCAGCGTGCCCAGCCTTTCCTTTTTGGAACGCATTGCCGAGGCGCTGGATGCCACCGTTGAAATCAAGATCAAACCCAAACCACTTTCGCCGTAAAAGGAAAGACCAGCCTGAAGCTGGTCTTTTTAGTCCGCCAGGTGGCCGGTGAGCAGGGCCACCTCCCGGTTGATCCTTTCGATGCCGGCAGAGTCGGAAAATTCAATGGATTGCTCGTGCATTTTCCGCGCCAGGAGAGTCACGATTGAGCGCAGGGTGCAAAGATGGGTGAAGGCTTCGCCAAACAAGGCCCGATCCACGAAGGGCAGGTATTCTTCCAGCCGGCGTTCGGCGTGTAGCTGGTAGACAAATGCTTCGTCAAAATGATTCAGAATATCCACCAAGCGTTGTTCATGCAAATTGCCGTAGCCTTCGCCGGCGTTGCTCAAGCGGCAGGTGGCCAGTTCGCCATTGGATTTTATGGTCAGGGATGGACTTAATCGATAAAAATTGCGGCAGTACAGCGCATGCCGGCGGTTCTCCATTGGAAATTGCATTGTCTCATCATTGGCGCCATTGCCGATGTCAATGAAATTGCTGATGGCATTGGTGGGGTCCAGTGAAAGCCGTAAGGCACTTTTGGCCGCTGGCATGGCTGGGTCAAGGTTGTAGATGATGGTGGCCGGCTCAGCCAGGAACTGTTCGACCTGTGAGTCGCTCCATTCCGGGCGGATCAGCAGGGAAACGCGCGGCTCCAACCCGGCCTGCCTGACCTGATCCAGTCCGCGCATGATGCGCCGGTACAGGCCAGGATGATGGCGGGACGCGTCGTGCAGGTCTCCCTGACCATCCAGGCTGAAGGCCACATGGCTGGCGCCGTTTGCCTTCAGGTCGGCCAGGTATTCCCAGGTATCAGCGTATTCCTTGCCGGCGGCCTTGAAGTGATTCTGCTCCAGCCACCAGCCGTTGGTGTAGAGCGAGATGATAATATCCTCGCCGCGCGGGCGGATTTGCCGGGCCACATCCAGCCAGCCATTCCCATAACGGGAAACTTCGCCGCCGATGAAATCAAAGCGCCGGATGCCCATCTGGAGGAAGGTATCAGCAGCCTGGACGAGCAGTTCCGGCTGTGTTTCGGTCTGGCGCGGAACGTGCGTGTTATAGCAGTGAGCGCAATTGAAGTTACACAGGGTGGTGAATTCAAAGATGATTTTTGTGAGATGCTCGAAGGGATTGCGGCGGTCGCGCAGGAAGGTCTGTTTCTGGCTGGTGTTCTCCTCCACCAACTCAACCAGGCCATCGGCCAGTAGTTGACTTTCAGCGCTGTTTTGGGCGGCCGGCACCAGCCCGCCCGTCCACAGGTCGAGCAGCAGATCATCCCTGGGTGTATTGCCCATTTTTAGCAGGTTGTTCTCCACCAATCGGCGGGTGACCATCCAGCCAAAATAACTCAAGCGCAATCTCATGCGGGTATTTTACCCGCTTCAGACCTGTCCGGTTTAATGACGCGCCAGGGATACCCCCGCGCGTCTTTTTGTATCATCCGGCCCATGTCGCCGGACAATACTCCCCCTGATTTCATCGCCTCCATCGCCCCCGAAGCCGTGGAAGTACGCGAAGACCACCTGGCTTTTCCGGGTGGTATCCTGCTGCCGCTTTCCGCGCGTGGAACCGGTGTGCCAGGTATGACAGACCGCCCCTGGGCGCACCTGTCGGCAGATCTGTTCTATACCAATCTCCCCCTTTTGTATTCCCTGACACTAAGGCGTGAACCCCCGGATACCCTGCGAGGGTCTTTGCGCGCCCGACGCACGCTCTTCGAAGGCTTAATGCTGGCCCTGGCTGAAAAGACCGGGCGGCGTCCCTCGATGGCCGAACGCGCCTCTGACTCGGCAATGGATGTCGCCGAGTCGGTCCTGACCTTGGGCAAACCCGCCTTTCGGGCTTCGCTCATGGCCGGCCTGTTTGTCGAAAAAGACTCCTTCGACCGCGCCGAGGCCGCCCGGCGGGTGATCGAAGCCGGCCTGCGCGCCCGCGGGCTTACCGCCCAGCGTCTGTTCTATATCGCCGAGCGCGCCCTGCACCATTTTCAGCCGGGGGGACAGCTCTTTCCCGGCCTGGATGAGCCATTGCTTTTCCTGGAAGAAAGCCTGCCGCTGATGCCGGCCCCGGCCCGCCAGGTCATGCCGGTCGAGGATTCGGTCTGGATCGGCACGCATGTCCGCGATGGGCGCGATGTGCATTTCTCGTTTTCCAAAGGCTTCGACCCTTCCGTTCCTCCGCCTCCGCATGCCACAACCCTGATTCTCGGCGAACCCGGCGCTGGCAAGACCACGCTCCTGCGTTGGGTCATGCTCCAGCGCCTGCTCCAAGGGCGAACCGTTATCTCAATTGATCCCGAAGGCGAGAACAACCGCCTGTGTGAAGCCGTGGGCGGGCGGGTTATTCCCGCCGGCGTTCCTGCAGACAAAGACACCTGCCTGATGCACCCACTCCAGGCCAACGACCCGGCAGAGATGCTGCTGGCCGTGCGCTTCCTGGTGGCTTCGCTGGCCGGGGAATCGGTTCTTTCGCCTGGCGTTCAGGCCGCCCTGCATGAAGCGGTCAAGCGCAGGTGGGAACGCCGGCCCGGAGCGATGTCCATCGCAGACCTGGTCGAGACCCTGGGAACCGTCAATGCGGTGGATGCTGCTGTGCCAATGGCCCTGCTGCGCCCTTATATGCGCGGCGGGCTGTGGGAAGGTTTCTTTGACCGCCCTACCGCTCTTCTCTCCCCCGATTTCCCATCCGGCGTGTGGTGGAACTTCGACCTTTCCTCCTTGCGCGAAGAAAACCGCGCCATCGTCCACTCGGTACTGGCCTGGTTTCTGTACCATGCCGTCACGGTTGGTAAACGCTCAATGGACATCTTTATCGACGAAGGCTGGCGGCTCTTGCGCAGCGGCCCCTTTGCCGATCTGCTCGATGAACTGGGCCGGCGCGCCCGCAAGCGCGGCGTAGGGGTAACACTGATCACCCACCTGCCCGCCGACTTGATGAAAAACCCCACATCCCTGTCCCTGGCGTCCACCGCCTTTATTGGCCGTCTATCGCCGGATGAAGCTTTTGCCTTCTTCCGCTCCCTGGGCGTGCCGGAGTCGGAAGCCCGTCGGAATGCCGAAACAGTTTCGCGCCTGCCCCCGCGTGTTTTCCTGGCTGCCCCTTCGGGTGGGCGTGGGGCGCTTTTCCCGGTCATGGTCACCATCCCGCCGGTCTGGCTGGAATTCTGGAAGAAACTTGGTGCAACGGGAGTCTTGCGATGAGTGGCTACCCCTGTCCCGTTTGCGGCCATGAAAATGCCGGCGATGTCTGCATCCTATGTGACCGCCCCTGGCAGTCATGGGAACTGCTATTTGCCCCCATTCCCATCGAAGACCTGCGCAAACAGGTGGCAGTCTGGGTCGGGCAGCTGCCCCAGCCACTCGCCCTGGAAATCATTGCCCTGCGGACGGGAGTGCGCCTGCGTCTTCATGCCCCGGCGTCAGTGACTGTCCAGCCGGCCCTGGAGGCCTTCGCCGCCATGACCAGCCATCAGATGCGCTGGCGCAAGGTGGAAATCACTGGGATGCCCGTTCCGGTGATTGGGCTGCGCTCGGAGGCGCATGTGCCGGTCCTGGCCCTGACCGGCCTGGACACCGACCCACTGCTCGCCCTGGGTTCGCGTTTACAGGCCCAGCGGATCGGGGAAGGGGAGGCCGCCCTGCAAATCTGGCTGCTGGGCCGCGACCCCGCCTTGCAGGAAAGACTCTCGGCCCTGTCGGCTTACTCATACGGCACCGAAGGCGGCGTCGAGAACGACAGCCCCAATCCCTGGGGCATCCGTTTGAGCCTCTTTCGTGGAATGCTCCTGGTCGGGATGGTCGTGGCCGGAGTCTCCGGCGGGGCCTGGTCTGCCGGCTGGCTTTCCTTCCTGGCTGGCCTGCTCGGCGTTCTCTCCGGTGGGGTGCTGGCTGTCGCCGCCATGCTGGGCATCCTGGACTGGATGCGCTGGCGCTCGATCCCGAAGGATATTCTCTCGACCCGCATCCAGGAGCCGCTCCTGAAAGCCGCCTTCACCCTGTCCGGCGCTGCCTCCCTGGAACTTCTGGCCGGGGATGAAGAGTGGCGCGCGATTGAAAAGCCCTGGCCGGGAGTCAAAGCCTTGGCTCTCTCCCTGCCGGTCTCGGAAATCGCCGCCCTGGTTTCTCCGCCGCAAAAGGGCGAGGGCAGCGGCATCCTGGATCGCGTCGTGCGCCAGGATGTGCCATCTCCCCCGCCATCCCCGGCCCTGACCGGCGCCGCCTTCAAGGTCGGCTGGAGCGCCGGGACAGGCGAGTCTCTCGGCATTGACCCGGACGGCCACGGCCTGGCCACCGGCGGCAGCCGCAGCGGCAAATCTTCGTTTGCCTATGCCCTGCTCAAGCGTTTGCTCGAAAAAGGTGAGAACGCGCCCGGTATTTTCCTGGTGGACCCGCACGCTTCGCTCGCCGATGGGTTTCTGGATGCGATCGCGCAGCTGCCCGAAAAAGAACGCGCCCTGGCCATCCAGCGTCTGCGCATTATTACCCCGGAGACTCCCGAGGTCGTGCCCCTCAACCTGCTGGCCATTCCGGATTTCACCTGGGCCGGCAATGCCATTGTCCAGATCGGGCGGCGCATCTGGGACGATTACTGGGGGCCGCGTATGCAGGCTGCCCTGTTGGGCCTGTTCAAGCTGGCGCATGCCTGGAATCTGTCCCATCCCAACAAACGCATGGGCCTGCTGCATGTGGTTTTTGCAGCCTACAACCCGGCCTGGCGCAAGGAAGCGATGGCCGAATTGGACCCGGCCGAGCGCGTCGGCACGATTGCCCTGGATGCCCTGCTTGGGCAGGTCGGTGGGAATGGCGGCAACTGGGCTCAGGGTTGGATCACCGAAGTGGTCTCCCCGATCCTGTCCAAAGTCATGGCGCTGGAGTTGTCTCCCTGGCTGTTTGCTGCCATGCACCAGAGTCGTTTCGTGGATATGGAAAGTTGGGTCAGGGAGCGCGCCTGGGTGGTGCTGAAACTGCCATCCGGCACGATGGGCCGCGAAGGGTCGCGCCTGACGGCCGGCGTGGTCTACAACGTCTTCGATGCTGCCTTTCGCAAAGTCACCATGACCAACCCCATCCCGTTCTACTTCATTGTGGATGAAGCCCAGGAAGTGGGATCCGGGATGCGCCTGGAATCGATGCTGGCGGAAGGCGCCAAGTTCGGGGCGCGCATGTTCGTGCTGGCGCAGTCGCTCTCCATGCTGCGCCAGATGGAAGGCATGGAATCCGTGGTGCAGGCCCTGCTGGCCAACACCTCCACCCAGGCGTTCTTCTCCCCCGACCCCGAAGACGCCGACCTGATCCGCGCCACCTTGAGTTCCACGGTCCGCTATGGCGCAACCACCCTCGACCTTCCTTCCCTGCACTGCTGGCTGCGGGCGCGCATGGGCGGGCAGTGGCAGCCCCCGACTTTTGCCCGGGTGGAACCGCTGGCCCGGGCCGATCACATCCGCGTCCAGGCCTTGATCCGGGCAGTGATCGAAGCCCACCCAAAGGATTATGTCCTGGCCGAAGACTGGCAGAAGCGCGGCGTGCGCGCGCTGTCCGACCTGCTGCCGCCTTCCAGCCGGGCGCTCCTGGACGCTGCCTTGAAGGAAAAAAGCACCAAATCCGGCCAGCTGACCGCTGAACGGGAACAGGCCTACGATGAAAGCCATCGCCGGCTGGGTTTCAAAGGAAAGGAATAGTGATTCATGTCTGTTTTGTTGTGCATCGAACGCAGGGCAAGTGAACCGGGCACGCTGCCTCCAATCCCCGCTGGCGCCTATGTGGGTTACTTTGACGCCGCCGGGCGTCGCCTGGTCTTTGTCCAACCGGCAAGTGGTGGCCTGGCCTGGCTGTACCTGTCCGAGGATTGGAGCAAGGCTTTTGTCATGCGGGATGGATTATTGCCGCGCGAAATTGTCCTGTCCAGTCCGGAAGCAGCCTGGGCGATGGCCTGCTGGCGGGCGGCCAGGTTGGGCCGGCAATGAATCGCTACACTGTCTTCTGGTTGGCGCTGGGAATTTCTGTCGCCCTGATTCTGGCCTGGCCGTTCATCCTTTTGATTATCAGGGATCTTATTCCATGAGAAAACAAGCATTCTCCATTTTTGCATTGACCGGCCTGCTCGTCCTGGGCGGAGTCGGTTGGCTGTCGTTTGGCTACCAGTTGCCATTGGGCGAGAGTCCGTGGTCGCTTTTCCTGTCCATCCTGGTTTTGAGCCTGACCGGGCTGGGGCTGGGTTTCCTGCGCATCCTGGCGCGCCGGCATGGTTTTGCCCGTCAGGGATTGGTGCTTTCCGTGGTTTTGGCCATCGGGGTGTTATCGGCACTGCCCAACCTGGTGGCGCCATGCAGCCCGCTGGTGGCGGCGGTGAGCGCCGGCGGCGTCAATTGTGATCAGTGCTGCACCTGGTGGGTACCTGCCCCGTGTTCCCTGTGCAGTCAGGCAGACTACAACGCCGGCAAGTGTCTGGGTTGTTGCCTGCGGTATGAGGCTTGCAACTGCGAAACGCCTGAGCCGGATCCGGATACGCCCACGCCATTGCCGCCAACCAGAACACCCACCTCAACCCCGACACGGACGCCAACGGTTACGCCGACGTTTACGCCAACCTTTACGTTGACGCCTACCAAAACATCCACACCGACCTTTACCTCAACGCCCACCCAAACTTCTACGCCAACCTTCACTGCGACACCCACTTTCACGCCCACCCCAACCAATACGGCCACGCCCACCCCCACGCCGCTCCCACCGACTGTTTCCGGGACGCTTTCCTGTTCGCGCTGGGGCCGGGATGGCTGGTGTATGGGTGGAGCGCAGTTGGTCTTGAGCGCCTCCGACCCGCAAGGATTTCCCCTCGTCATTTTCGGGCATGCCGGGAATGTGCCCATTTCCTGCGGGGCTTCCTGCATTGTGAACCTGCCGGAAGGGAGTGGCATGGCTGAGTTTACCGTGACATCGTCTTCGGGACGTACGGACTCTGGCAGTCTGCCCTGGAAATATGATGCCTCGCTTCCAAAGGCCGTGGTGCAAAAAAATGGAATTGTTGGCGTAGGTGGCTGGTATGTTTCAGCCGCGAATGTTTCCGGGATGGGAAGCGATGCCGTTTCCGGGGTGGCGGCGGTCGAGGTCAGCATAAACAGCGGCGCATGGCAGCCGGCCACCGTTTCTCTTCCAGATGGTATTTTCCAGGTACAGGCCAGGGTGATTGACCTGGCTGGCTGGAGCGCCCTGTCTCCTGTTCAAACGGTGCGAGTGGATACCACCCAGCCTGGCCTGACCATGACAGCATCAGGCACAAAAGGCGGCGGGGATTACTTCCGCTCGGCCGTGACGGTTTCCCTTGTGGCGGAAGATGCCGGCTCCGGGGGGGCGCTGGTGGAATATCGGCTGGACGGCCGGGATTGGGTGGTCGGAAGCACAGTCTCCATCACGGCAAATGGTGCTCATGGCCTTGAAGGGCGTGTGACTGACCAAGCCGGCAATGTATCCCTGCGCGTGATGGCGGTGCACATCGATACCATCCCGCCAGTAGCCACCTTCATGATGCCCGCGCCAGGCTCAACCACGCCGGGCAGGGGCGTTGTTGGCCTGGGCGGGAAGGTATCCGATGTCGGTTCGGGCGTCGCCGGAGTGGAACTTTCTCTCGACAACGGCAAGACCTGGCAGGCGCTGACTCTTGTCAACGAGATTTGGCGCTATTACTGGTACACCCCAACACTTCCGAATGGTTCCTACCCTGTGATTGTTCGCGCCAGGGACATCGCCGGCAATGTACAGTCGCCCGGAACCGCTGCGATCATTCTCGTCGCCAATCATCCCCCATTGGTGGATGTACAGGAACGTTGGCATATCTGGGAGTCTGGGTCGGTTTCCGTGCGGGAGAACGGCGATGTTCCGGTGGATGG
>DAOUML010000076.1:0-6132 GCA_034411635.1 Anaerolineales bacterium | reverse complement strand
AAATCAGGCGGGCAGGCTGACGGTGCAGGGAGTCGTCCGGGCCGCTGCCGCCCAGAATGAAATTAACGCCCAAGGCTTTCAGGGCGCTTGCCAGTTGGTTGCCGGTTGCTGGTTCAGGCTGCATCATAAGGTCATTTTACCGTAATTTTCAATCGCTAAAACGCGGTGTAGAGTTCATCGTCCAGGGTGGCGATCAGGATGAATTTCTCGATTGGCTCAATCGCCCCAATCGAGCCAATCGCCTGGAGCGCGTCTTCCTGACCAGGCTGGGGAAGCAGATTCCAGAAATCGCTGCTGCGCAAGTGGAAGAAGGGCAGACCAGGTTGCCCTGGCGTTCGGAAGGCATGATGCAGGCATGGAGAGCAACAAGAGCGGCTTATGCGGCGCGCGCAATTTGGTGACATCCGTCCAGCCGCCGGTGCGGTCTGTCCGCAGGCGGGTGAAGGCGTGAAGGTAGTGGGGGAGGTCGCGGGTCATTTTTGCTGTCAGCCAAAATATCGGATGCTAAACGGCCTGTTGAAGCGTTTCCTGCCAGTGCCAGTAAATCATCACCATTGCCAGGGTATCGAGTTTGCAGTAGGCAAGCAGTTGTTGTTTGCGCTGGTCTTTTTCTTGCTCATCCTTACTTTGATAAAGCATCGACTGATACGCAATTATTGCTTCGGTACCTTTTTGCACGGTTATATCATCACCAGCCAGTGATAAGGGAGGCAAAGCCTTGTAAGGACTGAGGAGAATGCCATTTTCTTCTTTGATATAAGCCGAGAATCGTTCACGCAACGCCAAATTGGTTTGCCAGACAGCATCTAAGACATATTTGATGGATGTGCTGCCCTTCATGCGTGGGTGAAAATAATGCTGGAGCGCTAGTTGGTTCATATCAACAAGACGCTTGTTGGTAATCCACTCTAGCCAGTCGAGCGCATCCGGCGGGAGTTCACTCTCGTTTGCCCTGATTTGAGACAGGATGCTGTTCTCATGCTGCGCCCACATGAACATGGTGCCGTCGCGCTCGAGGTGCTGCATGAGCGACAGCACGAAAGCGACATTGGGATTGACGGCTTGCGCATTGATCCATTCGGTGTGTTCCGGGACGGCTCCCGTCCCACGCAGGGTGTGGCAGCTCCATTGGAAGGCAATTGGCTGGTAGGGGCACATGCCGCTGTGAAATGGCAGGGCCGGCGTGGTGGTTTCGAAATCAATAAAATGGAGCGGGTAGGCAAAAGTTGCCAGTTTTTCGCCCAGGGCAGGGTCAATCCATTCCTGGTTGGCAAGCGCCTGGTTGATTTGAGTCAATTGACGGGTGGCGCGTTTGCCGAAATTGCCTTTCGCGTCCCGCAGAGCATCGGGCGGGATGTCTGCCAGGCTGGCGGCGCCGTTGGCAATGAGTTCATCCATGCCCCGCACCTGGCTTCCGTAATACAGATCGAGAACGTGCGGCTCAAGATCGGCGCGCGTGCCCCAGCACTCGCGGAAGCCGTCTGTTTCGGCTGGCTCGGGCAGGCGGTATTCACATTCTTTGCATTTTTTGAACCCCAGCGGGCTGACTATCTTTGTCAACGGGTTCAGGCTGGCCGCCCAACTGCCTAGCAAGGGGGCGATTTCCGGTATCAGGTCGGCAACTTCATCATCCACATTCTGTCGGATGAGCATGGATGCGGCCCGCACCTGAGCAGCGTCGCCGTTAAATTCAACCTTGACTCCATCCAGGCCGGTTTGCAGGTGAAACCAGGCGGGAAGGTTGTCAATAGACACCGGGCGGTTTTTATCCACCATCATCAGTTCGCAAGCAATGGTGTGGTGGGGGAATATTTCGCGCAGGAGGAGCATCTGAAATGCAACATCGTCCAGATAGGCACGACCACCGACGCTGATTGTGCCGTTTTTGTTGCGAAAGGGGCTACCGTTGCTGGTATCCAGCGAAGCGGCTTTGACTTCGATGAGCGTCAGGTGATTGCCGTTTTTGACCAGGATGTCGGTGCGGGCGAATTTGCCATTGCTCTCGAAGGCCGCTTCAAAAAGCGTAACCTGCTCGCGCTGCAAGTATTGCGCGGTGACTTCCAGCGCGGTCTGGTTGTTGGGCGTGGCAATCAGGATGCCTTCGGGAAAGTACAGCCGCGCCATTGCACCGATGGCGTAGCCCAGGTCTTTGAGCGTTTCGAGAAAATCATTGCCCTCGGCAGCGGATGGGTAGCCGTTTTTGCGATAATACAGTTTGGTGGGGCAAACGCGCGCGGCGGTGAAGTCGGTTTTGGTGAGCAAGTTCATGTGAGATTCTGGGTAGATATTATTGCTGTCCAAAAGCCAGTTGAATGGCAAACGCCGCTTTCTCGCGGGGTGTGCCGACACAAATGAGCGCTTCCAATTTGAGTAAATTCACCGGGCGCATGATGACGCGCGCCATGAAATTTTCAGAGACAGGATGCAAGACATCCAGCCAGGTTTCGCGTTCATCGGTTATGGTCGGGTATAGAATGGTTGCCTGTCGGGGCTGTTCCTGGCTGAAAGCGTAAAAAGCAAGCTGGTAGAGCATCTCGCGTGGCAGTCCACGCAGACCAATATCCCTGTATTTGGCATCAAGCAAGGCTACAACGCGCTGACCTGACAGGATGGCAAAATCAGGGCGTGGCTTGGGAGCCTGCCAGGCATAAGGATTGTGTTGCGGATGATAATCCAGCATCCGACGCAGTTGATATTCGCTGCGCAGCGTATATCCTTCCAGGTTATCCCGCAAGAAGCGGTCAAGCAAGGCCTGGAAAAAGCGATTCATATCAAAGAGGAAACCGGGCAGACGTGCCTGCGGATGTTCTTCTTCCAGGGAAACACCCTGACCTTCAAGCAAAAGTTGAATCAGTTGCAGGCTGGGTTGATAGGCGCGGGACAGGCGACTGATGGATATTTGCACCTGGCCGACAATCTGGCTGGTTAGTCTGATTTGGCTGACACTTTGGGAAAGCACACGCATCGACTGGCGCAGTTCGGCGCGCAAGCCCAGGTTTCCGGTCAACCGGACAGCGAGAAGCAATCCAGCCAGCAGACAGCGATTGAGCAGATTATCTTCCAGACGAACAAAATGAGCGCAGGGCAGGGTTTCATCACGCAATCCACCCTGACGGGTAAAGGCGCGGAAGTCTATTCGTCCGCGTGGCGAGACCATATTTTCAGCAACCCGCTCGTAGCGCCGGTGTAAGCCACGCTCCAACAGTTCCGCTGCTTCATGGGCCAACTGTTGAATGAGAATATCCTGAAACTCGTTGATTTCTGCGCCAAACTCAAGCGGCTGGAAAAAATCAAAGTTGCGTAGATGGTAGGTGTAGCGCAACAAATTCAAGAGCGGCAAACCGGAGATTTTTGGCAGGATGGTCAGACGCAAATCGCCCAATTGCAGGCTGCCAACGTACTGACGGGTTTGGATTTCCAGACCTTCGCGCAATTCAGAAAACAAGACCTGACCGGCCTGGCTAATCTGGTGGGCAGAATCGCGTGCAACTGGCTCTTGGAAAGCATATCCAGCCAGTTGTGGCTCACGCTGTGGGTCAAGCGTTTGCCACTCGCGCATCCTTAGCGCAAGGACGCCAGGGGCAGTCAAGTCAGGCAACATCAAATCTGGTCTTCGCTCTCTTCTTCATCGTTGGAAATGTCCTGCTCGGTTTTTGCCGCCGCGACTGAAGTGGTAATTTCAGGTGAGAGCAGCGCTGATACCAGTTCGCTACGCCGGGACGGTTCAAATAGTTCGTGGCGGATGCGCTGTTTTTGGCGGTCTACCAGGCTGCGCCCCAGGATTTTTTCGAGGGCATCATAGTCTTCGTAGCAGTATTCTTCGAGCAATGGCAGGATGTCTTCCTGCAAGATGCGCGCAAAGCGGGAAAACTCACTGACAGGACGGCCATTTTCCAACAGGTAGGCATGACCAATTTGCAGGTTGCGCGCATCGCGGCCAATCGATTGCAAAATGCGCTGGTTGAGCGCGTCCAACCAGACTGCTAGGGGAATGCCATCCAGTGAAGTCGTTCCCAGAACAGACGAATCCGGCATCAGTTCGATAAAACCGAATCGCCGGCGCAGGGCGGTATCCAACAGGGCAATCGAACGGTCTGCGGTGTTCATCGTTCCAATCAAGCAAACATTGTCCGGGACGCCGAAATATTCCCCAGAAATTGGCAGGGGCAGGCACCAGCCACGCTTGTTCTTTTCAAGCAGGGTAATCAGTTCGCCAAAAATGCGCGGGATGTCACCGCGATTGATTTCATCGATAATCAAAATATATTTGCGCTGTGGATTCTCAGTGGCCGCCTGGCAGATACGTTTGAAGACACCATCTCGAAGCCCAAAGGCCAGGGTACCATCGGCATTCTCGGGTTTGTAACCTTCGATGAAATCTTCATAGCCGTAGGATGGATGGAAAGTACAGAACTGCACCAGTCCGGGCTTTTGCTCCGAGCCAACAATTTCGGCTTGCTGTTCAGGCGCAAGGCTGCTGAAATCCTGTCCGAAAGTGTGATGAGCAACAATCTGGTTGGCTGCCTGGTAAGCCCAGTGGGTTTTGCCTGTGCCTGGCGGCCCATACAGGATGATCTGGCGTTTACGCTCCAGAATGTCCTGAACCCGGGCGGGAATACCGATTAAGGTTGTCTTTTTAGCCAGGGAAACGAACACGGGAGCACCTGATTCCCCCAGCAGCCTGCGTTCGATTTCGATGATGTTAGCGTATTGTTCCAACGGTTTGACTGTTCGCGCTTTAAGTTCATCTACTGGCAAACTGACGGGGGAAGCATGTAACCAATCTACCTTGCGCCGATGACTGGCTTGTTCATTTTGATGGAAATAGCCACTGGTCACCTTCCCAATGCCCAAAACGACATCCTTACCACCTGACCGCTCCATCGCCAGAACAACATCGCCCGAAGCCATTTTCGCGGCGAAGCTGAATACTTCAGCAGCATATCCACCTTTTTCGTTGTATTTTTGCCGCATCAGAGCTTTGACTTTTTCGCGCGATTCCTGGTTATATCCTGCAAAAGACAGGTCGCCAAGAAGATCCCAGCCTATGCCCACGAACCCTTGCGCGTACATCTCGTCCCACTTTTTCCAAGATTCCTCATGCTCTCTGACATAATTGACCTTAACCAGCCAATACTGATGCGGCTCGCCGTCTATTTCATTCAGGGTGCGGGTCAGGTTGTTGACGTGCATCCCCAATTCGCGCGCAATCGCCATATACTGCCCGGCAACCGTGTATCGGCCATCAGATGAGATCGGCATTTGCAGCATCTTGAGCAGGTGAAATCGTTGGTAAGAGGGGTTGTGGTAATCATCAAGTTTGTCGGGGAAGAGCAGGCTGAAATATTTGTGCGTCCAGGACCAGTTGCTGATGTCCGGGGCCTGTTCATTCAGGTCATTTTGTAGTTTTGCATATTGTTCGTTGCTTGCATCCAAAGCCAGGGCTTCGAGCAATTTATACCCTTTGAGCAACTGGTCGCGGTGGCGGCGGGCAATTTCAACGGCTTGCTCAACCGAAAGTGGGATCTGTTTTTGTGGCGAACCGGTGACCCAGCCGCCAGTTTCCCTGCGTCGGTAGACGCCAAACTTGAGCGCGCTGCCGCCGGCAATGCTGCCAAAACGCATCGGGAATTCCTCGTCGTTTTTGAATTCCAGCCAGTAGACCAGGCTGTCCCGGTTGCTGGAATCGTGCATCAGGTTGAGCAGGGCTTCGCCGTCCAGGCTGACCAGGCGTTCCGGGCCGAATTTCTCGCGGAAAAGACGATAGTAGCCGGCGAGTTTCTCTTCGGGCAGAATTTCGCCAGTTTCGGCCAAACGGTCATGTTCGGCTCGGATGCGCTCAGTAATAGATTGGTTGAGTAGCATTTTTATTTCCCTTTCTCGCGCAGCGTGCCAATCTTCTTCCATTCGCCGCTCTCTTTATCCAGATAGCGCCAAAAATCCCAGCCATTGACTTCCTTCCAGTCGGTGACGATGACTTTGGCGGCGGTGGTGGGGGTGGGATAGTCCTGCCCGTTGTAGCGGACGCTGCCACGCAGGTCGAGCAGCTCGGCCTGGAAGACCTGGTCGTGATGTTTGCCCTGGATGGGAATCGGGAGTTTGGGGCCGCTTGTCTTGGTTTTCGCCGTCGGC
>DAOUML010000075.1:0-8551 GCA_034411635.1 Anaerolineales bacterium | reverse complement strand
TCCGTACTCCCCCACCGCAAAGTGGTGCAGTATGGGCGAATACCGGTGGCGCACTTTGGGTGAATATCCCTGGTGCATTCCGGGCGACTATTGACAGTTCCGTAGGTTTCGAGGGTGTTGCCCTTGCGAAGCACCCTGTGGGCAGGGATTGTACGAGACGGTAAGCGTAACACTCCCGCTGTGTCGGTCAGTTGGCGCGGGGTGTTGGAGCCGTCGGGCAGGGCGTAGTTATGGAGATTCCGGGAAAACGCCAATTACAACGCTGTATCTTTGATTATCTCTTTCTGCTTGAAATAGAACCATATTTTGATATTGAGTAACAGACACATCCATGCCTATTGAGATATTCGTATAAGGAATGTCATCATAATTTAAATAATATTCTTGATTATCGAAATTTATTCCCCAGGAATCATTTTGCCTGAAAAAATAAAATGGTCTATCTGCTAAAATCTGAAATCCAAAAACTTCATCATAGCCATGAGCAAACTTTTGTGATTGCCCATCATAAATAATATCCACATCCATCTCTGCAGTTATAAATTCTATAACCCAATGATCATCGTAGGCCCATGCCTGTAATAGCCCAGAGCTACCGGTTGTACCTGTTTCAATTTCGTAAACAGTAACGCCTGTCTTGAATATTGTGATACGTTCACCCACGAACGTTCCATCAGAATCGCTATTGATGAGTATAGGCTCAAGTTCGAGAGTATAGATCTCATTTAGGATGATGACCGTTCCGGACTTAGGATTGCTGAGGTAAGTTGCATTATGACCACCATATCTGCAACCTCCAATTTCTGGGTGGACTATACTAAAATAAGTATCGTATTCTTGTATAAATAGTTGTTCTGATAATTTTGGCAAAGGTTTTTTGAGTATAGGTATTACATCATTGTGCCAATCTTTCAATGAAAAAGGGTAACATGGTGGATAAGTAAGTGTTATCGCTGAAGGAAGCGTAATATCTGATTTTGGTAAGGTTTTTGGAAACGTATTACAGCTAGCCAGCATAAGAATATAGAAAACTAAGATTGTTTTTTTCATAATCAGCAAGGTTCCTTTATTGTGTTAAGCACCAGCCCATTTCATCCATTACATCTTGAAACACTGTTTGATCCGTGGCTAGTGGAATGTGCCCAATATCTTTATATATAGGATGACCTGCAGTTTCATCAAGAATGGCGTTTTTCCCATAGCGTGCTCCAGAAATTTGTGCATATATTGGTTTGCCGCTATTATCAAAGTCGTTTGGAGTGTCAGCTAAGAAGGTAGGAATTTGGCTGGCAATATCGCTTGCAATCCCACTCATATCATTAATAGTGGGATAGTTTGGCGCTGCTGACAGTGTTGGATCCAATAATATGACGCCTTTAATTTTGGTTGCCATACCCAATTTTTCATATGCAGTTAAAACGGCGGCGTCTGCCCCAGCGCTATGGCCGATGAAGATAAAGTTCGCATTTTCTTGCTGGCCTATATCAGTGAGTGCTTTATTTGCGCAGCCCCTTTTGTTCTCACAATCATTATCACCTCCGGTGAGCTGTTGGTAAGGTGGCAGTATCTCATAGCCTTGACTGTTGGCCCAGGAATAATAAGGGGCGAGTGATTGCCCAGTGCCACAGGTTAAGCCTCTTCCACAGAACATGAGAACATAAGTTGGAGTAGGAAATTTTACGCATTCTTCAGGCGTCTCTGTCGGCGGCGGAGGGGTTGGGGTGCCGCTGCCAGGGGCGTTGCCGCTGCCGGGCGTTTCGTTTGGCGGAGGGGTCTCCGTAGAGGGAACAGTTGGTTCATTTCCCGGACCTGGCTGGCCACAGGCCAACCCTACGCTGAGCGGCAAGACAACCAAGAATACCAACAAGAACAGGTATGGCACAGTTTTGGAGGGTTTGCCGCGTTTTCGCCAAGCAATCAGGGAGAGCAAGGCCAAAGGGCCAATCAGGGCGCCGGCCGGGTCGAAATTCCACGGAACATAAGGATTGGTGCTGTTTGGATTAACCTGGCGTGTCAGGAAGCGGCCGGTGGCGGGGTCGTAGTATTGGCCGTTGCCCACATAGATTAAACCTGTGGCTGCGTCCATGATACCGCCGAAGTAGCCCTGGGTAAAGTTTCCAATTCCGAGTGTTTCAAGGATGTTGCCCCAGGGATTGTACGAGATGCTAAGCGTAACACTCCCGTTCATGTCGGTCAGTTGGCGCGGGGTGTTGGAGCCGTCGGGCAAAAGGTAATTCCAAGAACTTGTCTGTTCGCCTGCCGGGCCGAGACCATACAGGTAGAAAGTAATATTCCCGTCCGCATCCGCAGACAGCACGCGGCCACCATCGAGTTCATAGCGGGTGGTTACACTCTGCCCACCGGCGTAGGCGGTCATCTGCAGGCGATTGCCAAGGCCGTCGTAGGTCATTTCGGCCTGGGTTTGCCATTCGGTGGTGTAACTCTCGACCTTCAACAGGAATCCGGCGGTGTTGTAGGTGTAGCGTTTCGCGCCGTTGGCTGGCCCCGAACTTTGAGGGGATGTTTCCACCAGGCTACCGTTGCCGTCGTAGGTGTAATACCAGACCGTCGAATCTTTGGTCGCGGTCAACAGTTGGTTGGCGGCGTCGTAGGCGTACTGGACGGTGGATGACTGACCGTTGACGGTAGAAGTGTATTCCAAGACGTTCCCGGCGGCGTCGTAGGTGTAGTGGAAGGAGGTGCCGTTGCTGTAGGTGGCGCTGGTCAGGCGGTGCAGGGCGTCGTAGGTGTAGTCAATGGTCAGGGATTCGGCGGTTGTCGAGTTTATCGAGACACCGGTTGTCGAGTTTATCGAGACATTGGTAACAGGAATCATTGCCTGGCTGGCGCTCACCTTGCGGCCCACCAGGGTCTCGACAGGCTCGACCAACGAAGCCAGGACAGGCTCACGGTACGAAACCGCTGCCCCCATCCGTTTTTCCGCTCCCAAATCTGCTCCCGCTGTAATCTGGGCAATAATGCCTTCGGCGCGGGCTATCAAGTCATCGGCGGCGGCCAGGCTGATTTTCTTGCCGCGCTGGGCCTTTACCTGGTTGATGAAGGCGTTCAGTTGGTTGGCGGCAGCCTGCTCCTGGCCTTTTTCCAGGCTTTTGGCTGCATTTTCCAGTATCTTGACCAACGAGTTTTCGAGTTGGGACGTAATTTCACCGGCGGTGGCATATTCCCTGACCCTGGCAATCAGGGCGGCAATGCCTTCCGAGGGCGTCTCGGTGGCGTCCGGTGTGGGCGTTGCTGTTGTTGTGGGCGTCTCCGTTACTTCCGCTGTGGGTGTTTCGGTCGCGGTTGCCGTTGGCGTTTCGGTCTCAACGGCTGTCGGCGTTTCAGTGGGTGTCTCGGTCGGGGAGGGTGTCTCGGTGGGAACCGGGTCGGGGTCGGCGGGTTTCTGCAGGTTCTCGACAACGCGAATTACGTTGCCGACGGCGTCGTAGGTGTAGTCGTAAGATGCCAGGTTCGGCTCGGAAGCCCCCGGCGCAAGATGCTGCAGGCCTGCCAGCCGGCCAAGTTCGTCAAAGGTGTAGGCCGAATCGACTCCATTGGGGCGCAGAATGGAGAGCAGTTGCCCAAGCGAATCGTATTCGTATTCGGTCGCGTTGCTGTCCCAGGAGGCGACTTCGGCCAGGCGGTTGTCCTGGTCGTAGTTGTAAGCAACCTGTTTGCCGTCTGGATAGACCAGACCGGTGCGGTTGCCGTGCTCATCGTACAGGTAGCCCAATGTCTTGCCATAGGGGTCGCTGACCGAAACCAGCCTGCCGAGGGTGTCGTATTGCCAGGTGGTTGTTCCCAAGCCATCGGTCATGGAAACGCGCTGGCCGAGGGCGTTGTAGGTGAACGAGACATCCGGGTCGGGGGCTGGGTAGTCAATCAGGGTCAGTTGGCCGAGGGCGTTGTAGGTAAAGGTTGTCGTCTGGCCGTTGCCGTCGGTGCGCGAGACCATGTTACCTGCCAGATCATATTCGTACTGCCAGGTGTTGCCGATGGGGTCGATTTTGCGCGTGGCGCGGTTGAGGGTGTCGTACTGGAATTGGGTGACATTCCCGTTGGCGTCCTTGACCTGGGTGCGGTTGCCGACGGCGTTGTAGGTGTATTCCACCCGCACGTTGGTATCGGCATTGGGCTGCAGGGTGGGGCGGTAATTGTAAACAACGGCTATTTTTCGGTTAAGCGTGTCATAAATAGAATGGGTCACCACCCCGTTGGCGTCGGTTTCGTGGGTGATGTTTCCCAACTGGTCATAAGCGACGCTGCTGGTGTTGCCGAGCGGGTCGGTGGTGGCAACTCGGCGGTTGAGGGCGTCGTAGGCGTAGGTGGTTGTGCCCTGGCTGTTGGTGGCTGAAATCAGGTTTCCGGCGGCGTCGTACTGGTAGGCGGTGGTGTTGCCGTTGAAATCGGTGGTCGAGCCCACCCGCCCAAGCAGGTCATACGCGGTGGTGGAGACGCGCCCATGCTCGTCTGTACGCGCGATGACGTTGCCCAGGGCGTCGTAGGTGGTGGTCGTCGTGCCGGTTGGGCCGGTGACGCTGATGACGCGGTCGAGCGCGTCGTAGGTGTAGGTGGTACGCCGCCCGGCGACATCGGTTGTGGCGATACGCCGTCCCCACTGGTCGTATTCCGTGGTTGTGGCGCGGCCCAGCGCGTCGGTGACGGCGACCAGGTTGCCGTCTTCATCGTACTGATTGCTGGTGACGTGGCCGAGGGCGTCGGTGCTGGTCAGCAGACGGCTCTGGCTGTCGTAGGTGTAGGTGGTCTGGTTGCCGAGCGGGTCGATGGTGGCGGCCCGGTTGCCGGCGGCATCGTAAATGGTCTGGGTAACGCCGCCCAAAGGATCGATCGTGCGTACCAGGCGTCCCAGAGAATCATACTCATAATTCGTAACCCGCCCCAGGGCGTCGGCGCGGGTGGCGACCTGGCCGCCGGGATGGTAGGTGGTTGTGGTCTGGTTGCCCAGCGGGTCGACCACCTTGACGACCCGGTTGAGTTCGTCATAGTGATAGGTCGCCGAGCGTCCGAGGGCGTCGATGGCGGTGGAGGTGTTGGCCGGGATGTTGAAAGTGGTCGCGCCGGAGGAATGTCCCAGGGCGTTGATGGTCGACAGTCGTCGCCCGACCGCGTCATAGATGTATGTGGTCAGGTTGCCGAGCGCGTCGGTAGTGGAGGCCAGGCGTCCGTTGGCGTCGTAGGTGTTGGTTGTGATGTTGCCGGCCGGGTCTATGGTTCTCACCAGGCGGTCGGCGTCATCGTATTCGTAGCGCGTTGCCCGTCCCAGGCTGTCTGTAACCTTGACCTGGTTGCCGCGCAGGTCATACTCGTAGGTGGTGATAATGTTGTACAAGTTCTGGTCGTTCTGCGGCCGGTTGGGGTCGTAGTTGCTGATGCTGCGCAGCAACTGCCCGGCCTGATTGTACTCGCTGCGCGAGATTCGTCCGCGTTGGTCGCTGGTCTCGACCAGCCGCCCCAGGTCGTCGTAGATGTAGGCGCTGGTGCGTCCGCGCCAGTCGGTGACGGAGGTCTTCTGTCCGTGCGCATCGTAGGTGTAGGTGGTTACGCGCCCGTAGGGGTCGGTCTCGGTTTCGAGCCAGCCCTGGGCGGTGTAGGTGTAGGCGCTGGTTTTGCCGTCCGGGCCGGTCTTGCTCGTCAGCAGTTTGCCGTCATAGGTATAGGTAGTTACGTTTCCGAGCGGGTCGGTGGTGGCGGTCAGGTTGTTGAGTTCGTCGTAGGTGTAGGCGGTGGTATGGCCGGCCGGGTCGGTCCTGGCGAGCAGGTTCCTGCCGTCCGCGCTCCATGCCAGCCCGAGGGTGTGCCCGGCGGCGTTGGTGATTTCGGTTGGCAGGAAGTTATGGTCATATTCGGTGTTGGTGGCGCGACCCAACTCGTCCAGTTTTTCGGTGACGACGCAGCGCTGGTCGGAACTGAACTCGCGGGTATTGCCTTCGGCGTCATAGACGGTGGTGCTGCCATCGGGGTTGAAGACGATGCGCACCAGCAGGTTGCCTTCGCCGTCGAACTGCCGCCAGGCGCGCCCGTTCATGTCGTATTCGGTCGTTACCGTTTCCTTGCCAGCCGGGTCGTTGAGTTGGGTCATGCGGTGGCCGGAATCGTAAGTATAAGACCAGGCCCGTGCGAGCAGGTCGGTGGAGGAAACCAGGTCGCCAGCTGCATCGTAGGTGTAGGTTACCTGGCGGCCGGTGTAGTCGGTCACGCTGACAATCCGGCCCTGGTCGTCATAGCCCAGGTCGAGGAAGCGCAGGGTATCGCCCTGGCCAGCGCCGATGCGGGTCAGTTTCCCGTCCCCATCGTAGGTGTAGTCGAAGCGGTGACCGTTGGAATCGGCGCGAGAGAGCATGCGCCCGTCCGCGTCGAATTCGAGTTTGGTCTGTTCGGGCGTGATGAGGGTATAGCGTTCCGGGGAGGAGGTGGTTTTCTCCAGCGTCGCCAGCACGCCCGGCCCCGGACGGTAGGAGCCGTCCGGCTGGATGCCGAACAGGTGGCGGTTGCCGAGGAAGTCCTGGAAGAGCACAGAGCCTTCCAGGCCGGATGATGAGTCTGGGAAAATCAGGCGGGAATCGTGGTTGTGCGTCCAGCCGTAGCCGAGGTCCTCGTTGTACAGGTCAAGCGTGCCGGAAGAATAAGCGCGCTGGAAGGCAAGAGTCCCGGCGGCGGTTGGGAAGGAAATATCAGGGATGGCGAGGGAGAAGACCCCGGTGCGGGTGTTGATGGGGTCGCCCACCCCTTCCTGGCTGCAACTGACGGTGCTAACCTGGTAGCCTTGTTCGGCGGCAGTGCTACCGGTGAGATTCTTGGTTTCGCCCGAGTTGAGGGTCGAGCCGGGGTAAATATCGGTAGAGGGGTTGAACAGTCGGATGACCAACCGCGCCGCGTGTTCGCTGCCCGGAAACCACGTCGGCCGGTCATAGCCAATCACTCGCCGATGGCGATTCACCCCGCTTGCCGGCCCGGCATTTTTCACGATGATGGCCAATGCATTCCCCTCTGCCCAATCAGGTCGGTCGACAATCTCCTGCACGATGGCTGTCAGGTCAGGACTGGTGCGAATCTGTCCCAACTCCCAACGATCGCTTGAGGGGATATGCCAGGTCGCTGAAGACTGGGTAAGCAGGCGGTTATTCGGGCGGCTGGTATTGGTAAAGGTCTGAGCATGGCCACTCGCCTGACCGTAAAAGGCAACGGTGAGTTCATCTGTATACGTCCCATCTACCGTAAACTCCAAATATGCTTCGGTAATCTGCGCTCCGGCAGGAAGGTTCACACCAGCAAAGCGAAAACCGCTGACAATATCCTGCCCATTCGTACATTCCCCGAGATATATCTCGTTCCAATTCGTCTGATATGCACAAGATGGGTTTGTCCCGGCATCGTCTGCGCTGGCGGTAACCCAGAAAACACAAACCCCGTCTGAGCAGTCCGAATCAGGGGGCTGTGGCGAAGTGGTCAGGCTGAAAGCCTGGGTGTCGCTTTCTGGTAGCAGGTCGTTAAGTTTCGGGGATATTTCTGTAGCGGCAGGTTCAAATAGAATGGCTGGTGTTGGCGTTGGCGTATAGAACGGTGTCGCTTCATGCGTGGGCGTGGGTTCCTGTGCCGCAACTGTGCTGAAGAAGGCGATGAAAAGAATGCCAACAATGGCAAAAGTAAGTGCTGTCGATTTCATTTTGTTCCTCCTCGTGGGCGTGTGCGCCCAATTACTGCTTTACCCGCCATTTTACCGATTAACGGCTTATGGACGGTTGTTGAATATAATGGCAGAAAAACTACGCATCCCGAAATTGATGAAGCCTGACAAATGAAAAAAATCTTACCAACAAAAAAAAGCCCACCAAAGGTAAGGGTTGGTATTGGTGATTTACCAATAAGAACATGGTATCCAGACGCTACCTATGATTCATAAGCCTACACGTCCGAAAAAAAAGTTCGCGAAAGTATAGACAAGTATCCAGGATAAGTCAAGTGACTTGTGTCACGTTTTTGTGAAGTTTTTATGGTATTACGGCGCAGGATTTGCGTTGTTTGCGCAAATCATTAGCAACCTTTGGTTGCGGCCCGCGAAGCGGCTGCGCTGTGAAGTGTTGATGGAATATGACCTCACGGATACTATCCGTGCGCTCCCCTGGTTGTTGTGATGCCTTTAACTTTGGGCGCAACAAGACACATAAAAACAGGCAGCCTGATAGCCCAATAGAACGAAAGCCCCGCTCAAAAAAGACCTGGTCATCGAGCGCATCCGCGCCTTCAGCCCTGACCTGCTCGGCCTCCAGGAATGCCGCGACGACGGGCAGGCTGAATTCGTGCGTGGCTGGGAGTTTCTGATTAATCATTGCCAACAGGCTATACAGAAACTCCCACTTGCAAAGGTGGGGTTTCCAAAAAGGTCAACCGCAAGGTTGGCCTTTTTCATTTGCTGGGAGATACTGCAAAGTCGTTGCCAACAGGCTTTTACGGCTCTAGCAAAACTGGAGCCAAAAGTACCCCGCGAAAGCGGGGTATTTTTCTTTTAACCTGTAATCACCCGAATGAATCG
>DAOUML010000074.1:0-11578 GCA_034411635.1 Anaerolineales bacterium | reverse complement strand
GCCGCGATGATGGCAGCAACTTCGGCTTCTATTACACCCCCGATGGTTTGGGCGTTCCGCTCTGGCAGGCTTACACCCCCGCCGAGCGCTTCTATGAAGTTTCCCAAATCCTCACCAACAACACCTTCACCACCCTTGAAGAACGCCGCGAACTCTTTGCCGAGGCCCTGCGCTTGAGCATGGAAGATTCCGTCCGCGTTTGGTTGGTTGATCAGAAAGCCTTCAGCCCCCTGCGCCCCGGCATCGAAGTTGCCGCTGACCTCGCTGGTGGTATTCAGGGCGGTTCCCTGCAGGGCTTCACCCTGCGCTACACCGGGCAAGAAGGCGGCAACCTGACCTATGCCATGTCCGACATGCTGACCGATCCGTGGAACCCCGTTGGTGGCTCAAACTGGGTTTACGACACCGCTCCCAAGCGCTTGATCAGTGATTATGGCGTCATTCCGGATCCCTTCACCGGTTTGGCTTGGCCGCAGCGTATTGAAAGCGCCTCCGTGACCGTTCAGGAAGGCCTGCCCGTTGGTAAGACCCTCGATTGGGTTGACCTCGAATTCGCCGCTGAAATCGAAGTTCCCGCCGACGCTTTCGTCGATTGGAACCCTGAAACCCAGACCTTCATCACCGCTGGCGAGAAATTCCCCGATGGTCTGACTGCCCTGCGCAAGAGCGTTGTCGCCTACCCGGCCGACTTCTACGCCAATGTCAAGTGGCACGATGGCAGCAACTTCTCGGCTGCGGACTTCATGATGAACTGGATTATGACCTTCGATCGCGCCAAGGAAGCCAGCCCGCTTTATGATGAAGCCTACGTTGCGGCTTTCGAAACCTTCATGGCCGCCTTCAAGGGTTTCCGCGTCACCTCGGCTGATCCCTTCACCGTCGAGTACTACTCGGATGTGTACGCTCTCGATGCTGAACTGAACGTCTTCACCAACTGGCCCGAATACGGCTATGGCAATGCCCCCTGGCAGATGATCGCCCTCGGCAACCTGGCTGAATCCAATGGCGAACTGGCCTGGACCAACGCCAAAGCCGATACCCTCGAAATCGAGTGGATGTCCTTCCTCGATGGCCCGAGCATCGAAGTTATCAGCAAGTACCTCGATCAGGCGATTGCTGAAGGCCACATTCCTTACGAGCCGACCCTCGGTCAGTACATCACCGCCGACGAGGCCGCTGCCCGTTACGCCAACTACAAAGCCTGGTTCGAAAAACAGGGTCACTACTGGGTTGCCACTGGTCCTTACTATCTCGACAAAGTCTTCACTGTCGAAAAGACCATGACCCTCAAGCACAATCCTGATTTCATCGACCTGTCCGACGAGTGGGCCGGCTTTGCCGCCCCCAAGATTGCTGAAGTCGAAGTTGACGGCGAAGGCCGTGTGACCATCGGCGGCGAAGCAACCTTTGATGTCTACGTCACCTTCCAGGGCGAGAATTACCCTGTGGCCGAACTCGACAGCGTCAAGTACCTGCTCTTCGATGCCACCAACGCGCTGGTTGCAGTTGGTGAGGCTGAAGCAGTGGAAGATGGTTACTTCACCGTGACCCTCACTGCCGAACAGACTGGTAAACTTGCCGAAGGTTCGAACAAACTCGAGGTTGTGGTTGTTTCCAAACTCGTCAGTATTCCTACTTTCGTCGATTTCTCGTTTGTTACCGCCAAGTAAGGCTTGCACGTAAACAGTCAGGGGCAAGGGCAACCTTGCCCCTGACCTTCCCCATACTTTTATAATTGTATATTCCTTATATCTTCTTATCCAAAGAGAAGGCCCATGACAGAATCTACAGCAGTTCAGTCGAACGAAGCCGCCTCGTTTGCCAGAAAAGCGGCTTCTAATACGTTTAATCGCTTGTTCAGATATACCACCGTGCGCCTGCTGACCTTGTTCTTTACGGTGGTTGTCGGCGTTTATCTCACCATCTTGATTGCCAATATGGGTGGTTACGTAGATGAAATCTTAAAAGGCGAACTTCGTCAGAATATTTCGATTTCTGTTTCCATGAACCCTGTTTATCGGGATTATACCGTTGAGCAACGGTCGGCATTAATCGCGGATCAGATTCGCATCGAAGAAGAACGTCTGGGCCTTAACCGGCCTTTTGCCATTCGCAGCCTGACTTATCTCTGGAATGCGTTGCGGCTTGATTTTGGCCGCGCCATGCAGATGACCAGCGACAGCGGCTCGAAATTGGTCCGGAATATTATTCTGGAACGGTTGCCTTCAACTCTGATTTTGTTTGGGCTCTCAAACCTTGTTTTGTTCTTCACCAGCGTCTTTCTGGCATTGGCGCTTTCCCGTCATTATGGCAGCCTGATTGATAAAATTGTGGTCGCCCTCTCGCCAACCTCGGCTGTGCCGCCCTGGTTTTATGGAATTTTTCTGATCTTGATTTTCGCGGCCTTATTAAAGTGGCTGCCTTTTGGCGGCATGGTGTCTGCGCCGCCGCCTGAGAACACCTTTGATTACGCGCTTAGTCTCATTCGCCACATGATTTTGCCTGCATCGTCATTGATTTTGGCGTCTATTTTCTTGAGCATTTACAACTGGCGCACTTTTTTCCTCATTTACTCCAGTGAAGATTACGTCGAGATGGCCAAGGCCAAGGGTCTTAATTCTCGCGATATTGAACGTCGGTATATTTTGCGGCCAACCTTGCCCACGATTATTACCAGTTTTGCGCTGGTTTTGATTAGCCTTTGGAGTGGCGCGATTATTACCGAAACTGTTTTTAACTGGCCGGGGCTGGGGCGCACGGTTTTTCGCGCGATCGGTTTGTATGATACCCCGGTCATCGTTGCTTCAACCATTATCTTTGCTTATCTTCTGGCAATAACCGTTTTTGTGCTTGATTTTATTTACGCCCTGGTAGATCCCCGGGTTAAGGTAGGTGGTAACTAACTATGAAGAGCATAACGCGAACTTTTGGTGAACTTGCCCGTTATCCGTCCGCGCTTGTCGGTTTGACAATCATTTTTATTATGATTTCTGTCGGCGTTTATGCGATAACGACCATTCCTTATGATGAGGCGATTCGCCTCTGGCGTGGCGGCGAAGATGTATGGTATCAGAATCCCAAGAACGCTGCGCCAGCCTGGTTTAATTATTTTACGCAGAAGCATTACCCCGAAACCATCATCATCACCAGCGCCGAAGAAGAGAACCCACTTTTGCAAAAAGATGCCGCAGAGAAAGTGGTTACGCCTCGTGAAGAAGGCGCAGATATTGTGATGACTTACACGTTTGAGTATGACTATGATGAGTTTCCCAAAGATTTAATCTTCTATTTCCGCTCATCCCATACAGAAAAACAATCCTTCGCGGCGATTCGCTGGTATACGCCGGATGGGCGTGAGATTCGTATTGCTGATTTTGGCGTCGATGCCCGACAAACCTATCGCATTCTTCAGGATCAACGACTCATCCGCCGCTTGAAGGGTGTTTCCCCCGAAATTGGTTTGTTCGCGGACCCCAATATTGAAACCCCCGTTCCTCTGAAGGGAACCTATAAAGTTGTCGTTGAAGGCATTACCTTTGAAAATAGTGCCGATTTGAATGCCGAGTTTGTCTTGCATGGTCAGTTGCATGGTTGGGCTGGAACCGATCATCAGCGCCGAGATTTGACCGTGCCGTTGCTTTGGGGCATTCCGATTGCTTTGGCGTTTGGGCTTGTGGCTTCGCTAGGCACAGGTATGGCTACCATGACCATAGCCGCTTTTGGCGTTTGGTTTGGTGGCTGGGTGGACGAACTTATTCAGCGTATCACTGAAATTAACCTGGTGCTACCCTTCCTTTCCATTCTGATTATGGTGGGCACTTTCTATTCGAGAAGTATCTGGGTAATTTTAGGGTTTACGATTGCGCTGAGTATTTTTACTGGCGGCATTAAAAGTTATCGCGCGATTTTCTTGCAAGTGCGCGAATCAACTTATATTGAGGCCGCCCGCGCTTATGGGGCCAGCGATGCCCGCATTATTTTCAAGTACCTCATTCCGCGCATTATTCCATTGCTTATTCCTGGCCTGGTCATTGGCATTCCTAGCTTTGTGTTTCTTGAAGCATCCCTGGCTTTTCTTGGGCTTGGCGACCCGGTTTTGCCAACCTGGGGAAAAATTATTAACGATGCCCAGTTCAACGGCGCGCTCTATAATGGCTATTACTACTGGATCGTCCAGCCGGCGGTTTTGCTTATGCTCACCGGTTTGTCTTTTTCCATGCTAGGTTTCTCGCTTGATCGCATCTTCAACCCCCGCTTGCGAGGTATGTAAACTCATGACCGAAAAAAACTTACTCTCTATCAAAGACTTGGTTTTGTACTTTCGCACCGAAAGAGGCCCCGTTAAAGCGGTTGACAAAGTAAACTTTGAACTGGGCTTTAAGGAAGCGGTAGTTGTTCTGGGTGAATCTGGCTGTGGCAAAACCTCTCTGGCCAAAGCCCTGTTGCGTCTGTTGCCTCGTAACATCGAATCTTACAGCGGCGAAATTATTCTTGACGGGCTCGATACCATGAAGTTGAGCGACGAAGAATATCGTCAACAGATTCGTTGGGTGCGCATGTCGCTCGTGCCGCAGGCTGCCATGAACTCGCTCAACCCCGTTATTCGCGTCGGTGAGCAGGTTGCCGAGCCGATGATGATCCACCACGGCGTCAAAAAAGAAGAAGCGCTCGAACAGGCCAAAAAGATGTTTCAGCACGTTGGCGTGCCGGTAGATTTTCTCACCCGTTATGCTTTTGAACTGAGTGGTGGTATGCGTCAGCGCGTGGCGATTGCCATGTCGCTGGTGACTGCACCCAGTCTGATAGTTTTGGATGAGCCGACTTCCGCGCTCGATGTTCTTACCCAGGCCAATATTTTCAATGTGCTGAAGCGCATCAAAAAAGAACTGGAAATCAGTTTTATCCTGATTACTCATGATATTGCCACTTCCAGCGAATTGGCAGACCGCGTGGCAGTGATGTACGCCGGCCAAATCATCGAATCCAGCGATGCCCAACGATTCTTTGACCGCCCGTTGCACCCTTATTCGCAAATGCTGATGGATAGCGTGCCGCGTTTGCGCGGCAATAAAGAGCCAATTTTTATTACAGGTCGCCCGCCTAGTTTGCTTAATCCTCCCACTGGTTGCCGTTTCGCCGAGCGTTGCCCGCAACGCTTTGCGAAATGTGATCAGGAGCCGCCTGTTTTTGAAAAAGAAGGCCGCTGGGCAAAATGCTGGTTGTTGGAATAATTTGAGTAAGCGAGGAGCAATCAAATGACTTTGAATGTACCTTCTACAACAGAAACGCACCAGGCGCAGTCTGGCGATGTTTTGTTATCGGTAGAGAATTTACATGTCTGGTTTGAACTGAAGAAGTTCGGTTTTGGGCACGCTGGTTATGTTCGCGCGGTCGATAATGTCTCGTTTGACTTGAAATACGGCGAATCGACTGCTGTGGTGGGCGAGAGCGGTTGTGGCAAATCAAGCCTGATGAAAACCATTCTCGGCATTAATACCCCGACCAAAGGCGATATTGTCTTTGATGGACGTCGCATGAGCAAGATGAACCGCAGCGAATTAAAGTGGTATCGTTCGCAGGTTGGGTATGTCCAGCAAGACCCGTATGGTGCCCTGGCTCCCTTTATGAGCGTTGAACAAATTTTGCATGAGCCGCTGATTATCAATGGGGTTAAGAGCAAAGCAGAACGCATTGAACGCATCCGCAAAGTTTTGGACGAGGTCAAGATGACCCCGGTGGATGATTTTCTGCACAAGTTCCCCCACATGCTAAGTGGTGGACAGCAGCAGCGTATTGTTATCGCTCGCGCCATGATTTTGGGCCCCAAGTTGTTGGTTGCCGACGAACCGGTTTCCATGCTCGATGCCTCCGTGCGCGTTGAAATTTTACGCCTGTTGCGTAACTTGCAAGAGAAGCACAACCTGGCCGTTATCTACATCACGCACGACCTCTCAACCGTGCGCTATTTCTCTGAGCGTATTTTCGTCATGTATGCAGGAAAATTGGTTGAGCGTAGCCGGATTGAGCCGCTGGTTCAGAACCCGCGCCACCCTTATACCCAGGCCCTGCTCGAGGCATCCTCCGACCCAGACGCCAACAACGCCCTCACTTATCGCGAACTGCCTCCGGGCGAGCCACCGAGTCTGGTTAATCCTCCGTCGGGTTGTCGTTTTCATCCGCGTTGCTCGCAGGCCATTCAGGGTCTGTGCGAGGTGGAAGTGCCGCCTGAGTTTGAACCCGATTCAGAACACATGGCCGCTTGTTGGTTATATAAATAAATGGCTCGTTTGCGCTACTATCGCTTGCTGATTATTGGTTTTTTTCTGGTGCTGGGCGGCGTGCTGGTACCGTTTTTGACCATGCTTGGTATTCTGCCCTCAAATTTGTTTTTGCTCTTCGGTTCCTATATTGGTTCGGTTGTAGGAATTGCCTTGGGCTTAATCTGGTCGGCAGGCTATGTGCAGGACATGCGCTCTCGTAATCGCTAGATAGAACAGGATGGTGCGCTAGAAACGTATCATCCTGTTTTCTGCTTTATCGTTTGTCATCCCTGGCATTGCCTGTCAGGGATGACAAACAAAAGTGAAAAATTATCATGCGGTCATTTTGTCCGCTAGAAAAGCCCATTTTTTCATCATGGGCATTTTTTCAAAATCGATTTGATTGTTGCCTTTCATAATCAGGGAGTCATTGTATGTCTAACAGTCCCGCGCCTTTGCTCGAAGTTCGCAACCTGAAAACGTACTTTTACACCGAAGATGGCGTTGTCAAAGCCGTCGATGGCGTCGATTTCTACGTCCGGCCTGGCGAAGTGCTGGGACTGGTAGGCGAATCAGGCTGTGGCAAGAGTGTTACCTCGCTTTCAATTATGCGCCTGATTAGCAGGCCAGGAAAAATTGTCGAAGGCGAGATTTTATTCGAAGGCAAAGACCTGGTTCAGGCCCGCGAAGAAGAAATGGTACAAATGCGGGGAAACCGTCTCTCGATGATTTTCCAACAGCCGCAAACAGCCCTCAATCCCGTCTTCAAGGTTGGCGACCAGATTGCCGAAGTGCTCCACATTCATCAGGGCATGGGGCGCGAAGCCGGCCTGGCGCGCGCAATTGAATTGTTGCAAATGGTGGGCATCCCTGAGCCGGCCCGCCGGGCCGAAGCCTATCCCCACGAACTTTCTGGCGGCATGGCCCAGCGGGTAATGATTGCCATGGGCTTGGCTTGCGTGCCAAAACTTCTCATCGCCGATGAGCCGACAACTGCCCTCGATGTCACCATTCAGGCCCAAATTTTAGACCTGATGCGCAATTTGCGCGAAAATATCGGCACCGCCATTATTTTGATTACCCATGATCTCGGCGTTGTGGCTGAAATGTGCGAGCGCGTAGCCGTTATGTATGCCGGGCAGATTGTCGAGCAAGCCGATGTTGAGACCATCTTTGCCCGCCCTTTGCACCCTTATACGCAGGGTTTAATCGGCTCCATCCCGATTTTGGGCAAACTCAAAGACCGTCTCGAAGTAATTCCTGGCTCGGTGCCGAACCTCGTCAACCTGCCACCCGGATGTCGCTTCGCGCCGCGCTGCCTTGCCCGCGAGAAGCATAACCTGCAAATCTGCGCTGATCAGTCGCCAGAATTGCTCGAGGTTGAGCATGCTCATCTTGCGCGCTGTTGGCTGTATCAGAATGCCGACGGTCATCGCGCGCCTCTTTCGATTGCTGAAACCGCATAATTTTTGGAGATAGTGGATGATAGAAACCCTTGCTACACAGGCCAGGTCCACGTCAGCCGCGCCAGAGAATCATCTTCTGAGCGTAGAAAACCTGGTTAAATATTTTCCGGTTCGGGCCGGGCTGTTTCAGCGCGTCGTAGCCCATGTGCAAGCCGTCGATAAAGTTTCTTTTTTTGTGCGCGAAGGCGAAACATTGGGGCTGGTTGGCGAATCTGGCTGCGGAAAAACCACCGTCGGACGTTCCATTTTGCGCTTGATTGAACCGACCTCGGGCAAAGTTACTTTCGACGGGCAGAATGTTCTCGCATTGCGAGGCGGCGACCTCAAAAAGATGCGCCGTAACATGCAGATTATCTTTCAGGACCCTTATGCCTCGCTCGACCCGCGCATGCCCATTGGCGAATCTGTCATGGAAGGCCTCAATATTCATGGCATTGGCTCGCGCAAAGAGCGGTTTGACATCATGCTTGATGTTTTGCGCAAGGTTGGCCTCGAAGACTACCACGCCCGCCGCTACCCGCACGAATTCTCAGGCGGACAGCGGCAGCGCATTGGCATTGCCCGCGCCCTGGCCCTGCGCCCCAAGTTTATCGTTTGTGATGAGCCGGTTTCCGCGCTGGATGTATCCATTCAATCGCAAGTCCTTAACATTCTCAAAGACTTGCAGGGCGAATTTGGCCTTACCTATTTGTTTATTGCCCACAACCTGAGCGTGGTTGAACATATCTCCGACCGGGTGGCCGTCATGTATCTGGGCAAGATGGTCGAACTGACCGGGCGCGATGAACTTTTCGCCAACCCGCTCCATCCGTACACCAAAGCCCTCATGTCGGCTATTCCCGTTCCAGACCCAACGCTGAAGCGCGAGCGCACCATTCTCAAGGGTGATGTTCCCAGCCCACTTAACCCGCCCAAAGGTTGCCGTTTTCATCCGCGCTGCCCAATGGTCAAAGATATTTGCTCGCAAGAAGAGCCTGTTTTCAAAGAGGTTTCCAAAGAACATTGGGTAGCCTGTTGGTTATACGAGTAATGACGACTATGCAAAAACGAATCTTGATTGTAGATGACCAGCGTGAAGTAAGCCGTCTCTTGCGTTCGGCGCTTGAAACGGTTGAGCAAGGCTTGCTGGTAAGCGAAGCCCCCTCTGGCGAGGAGGCCTTGCTCGAAGCCAGCCGCTTACCGATGGACTTGCTCGTGGTTGATTATCGATTGCCCGGCATGACCGGCATCGAACTGATGAAAAAAGCGCGCGCGCGCTATCCTGAAATGAAAATAATTGTCATTTCAGGCGTTTCTGACCGCAAATCGCTCAAAGAAATTGAAGATTCTGGCGCAGATGCGTTTTTTACCAAGCCTGTTCCCATGGCCGACTTTCTCGATGCCGTTGAACGCTTGCTGGGCCTTGCCCGCACCATTTTGCAAACCCCCGGCGGCAACGAACCTGAAGAAGAAGATACCCTGGCCGATATTTTAGTCACAATTCGCCAGACGCTCTCGGCTGATGTCGTTTTCTTGCTCGATGGCTTCGGCCATATTCAGGCTGAAGCAGGGCAATTGCGCGATAGAAATCATCAGGTATCCTTAATTTCTTCATTAATGGGCATGCACAACGCCGCCCAAAAAATAGCCAGCCTTTTGGGCAAAACCAAAAATCACCTGCACTTATTCGATGGCGAAGACTATGACCTGGTTTTTATCCCCCTGGGCTCTTCGCACGCCTTGTCGGCGGTTGGTTCAGGCCTGGCTGACCTTGCATCGATTTCCAAAACGGTTGACACCCTGACAGTAAGCAAAGAAGAATTAATTCGCATCCTTAATGGCATCGCGGCGGACGAATCTGAAGAGGAGCCAGTAGCGCAAGGCATTCCCGCCTTCATGGAATCGGTCACAATCCCGCTTGAATTCGACGAACTGCTCAAAAAAGGCGCTGCGGAACAGGTAGACGCCGATGATTTCTGGAATCAGGCCATTGAACAAGGCCCGCAATACACCGAGCCAGATAAATTAACCTACGAGCAGGCCGCCCAATTGGGTCTGGCCCCCAAACACGAAGAAAAAAAATAAATCGCAGTTGCGCGCCGCTATACCTTGTGATACAATACTGCCCGCTCGTATTGGGGCGTGGTGCAATGGCAGCACACCGGCCTTTGGAGCCGTGGATCTTGGTTCGAATCCAGGCGCCCCAGCAACATATTTTTTTCAATGCAGAATGCAGAATGTGGAATGAAAAATTCTGCATTCTGCATTCTGCATTAATTCCCTCGGAGCCGATATGACCCCAATCACCTCTGTCATCCTTGCCGCCGGGCAGGGAACGCGCATGAAATCAAAACTGCCCAAAATGCTGCACAAAATCTGCGGCCAGCCAATGATCTTTTATGCCCTGAATGCCGCCCGCGCCGCCAGCACCGAAACCCCGGTTATGGTCGTCGGGCATGGCGCTGAAGCGGTGCAGGCCGCCGTGGGCGAAGCGGCCAGGTTTGTCGTTCAGGAAGAGCAACTTGGCACCGGCCACGCCGTCATGCAGGCTGAGCGCCTGCTCAGCGCGCAGACTGGCCTGGTGCTCGTCACCTACGGCGATATGCCCCTCCTGCGCGCCGAAACCGTCAAAAAACTGGTCGATGCCCAGCAGGCCAACCCCGGCCCAATGACCCTGCTGACCGTCATCGCCGAAGACCCGCGCGGTTTTGGGCGGATTGTGCGGAATGCAGACGGAACCGTTCAAGCGATTGTGGAGGAGGCCCAGGCCGATTCTACCCAATTGGCGATTAAGGAACTCAACGTGGGCGCATACTGCTTCCGTTCCGAGTGGCTTTGGGCCGCCCTGAAGCGTATTCCGCTTTCGCCCAAAGGCGAATATTACCTGACCGACACCGTCGCCCTGGCTGTCGAACAGAACCTGCCTGTGCAGGCCATCGTCATGGACGACATGGTCGAGACGATTGGCGTCAACAGCCGCGTCCACTTGGCCGAGGCCGAAGCCGCCATGCGAAAACGCATCAATACCGCGCACATGCTCAACGGCGTGACCATGATTCAGCCTGAATCGGTGTATATCGAATCGGGAGTCACGATTGGGTCTGATACGATCCTGTGGCCGAATACCTACTTGCACGGTAAAACGTCCATCGGCGAAGAATGCGTCATCGGGCCGAATACCATCATCCGCAATACGCAGATTGGCGACCGCTGCAAGGTGCTGATGGCCGACCTGGAGAGCGCGATTCTTGAAAACGACGTTGATATGGGCCCGTTTGCGCGGCTGCGCAAGGGCGCCCATTTGGGCAACCACGTTCACATGGGCAATTTTGGCGAGGTCAAGGATTCGCACCTGGCCGAAGGCGTCAAAATGGGTCATTTCTCGTACATCGGCAATGCCGAAATTGGCGCGAACACCAACATCGGCGCAGGCACGATCACTTGCAACTACGACGGCGCGAAAAAACACCCCACCACGATTGGCGAGGACGTTTTTATTGGTTCGGATACCATGCTGGTGGCCCCGCTGACGATTGGCGCGCGCTCGCGCACCGGCGCCGGCGCGGTGGTCACGAAGAACGTGCCGGAAGATACCCTGGTGGTTGGCGTACCGGCGCGGGCGATTAAGAAGTTGGATAAAAAATGACTATTTCCCCGGAAACCCAATCCCTGATTGATTTTGCCAACGAAGCCCGTAAACGCGCCTATGTGCCGTATTCGCATTACCCGGTCGGCGCGGCCTTGCGGACGGCGAGCGGGCGGATTTACACCGGCGTCAACGTCGAGAGCGCCGCCTACCCGACGACGATGTGCGCCGAGCGGGTGGCGGTATATAAGGCCGTCTCGGAGGGCGAGCGCGACTTTGAAATCATC
>DAOUML010000073.1:0-2095 GCA_034411635.1 Anaerolineales bacterium | reverse complement strand
AGGTGCTGACGACGGCCCGGAATCCGTAGCCGGTCAGCGCCCAGGGGGCGTGCTCGCGGGACGAACCGCAGCCGAAGTTGTCTCCCGTCAAAAGGACTTGTTTCCCGGCTGATTCGGGTTTGTTGAGCACAAAATCGGCCTTGGGCGAGCCATCGGCATTGTAGCGCCAGTCGGCGAACAGGTTGTCGCCCATCCCATTTTTGTCAGTTGCTTTCAGGAAGCGGGCCGGGATGATCTGGTCGGTGTCGATGTCATTGACCGGCAACGGGACGAGGCCGGAGGTAAGTTGGGTAAATTGAGCCATAATTTTCCTTGTTATGTCATTGCGAGGGCGCTAGCCCGAAGCAATCTTCGGTTAGGCCTGCAAAATTGATCATTAGGAGATTGCTTCACCGCCCTTCGACTGCGCCGCTAAAACCGGCGGCTCCGCTCAGGACGGCTCGCAATGACATGGTTAATTGAGTGTGCGCGGGTCTGTCACCACTCCGCTAACAGCAGTGGCGGCGGCGGTGAGGGGGGATGCCAAAAAGGTGCGTCCGCCTTTGCCCTGACGACCCTCGAAATTACGGTTGCTGGTGCTGACGGCATATTGACCCGGTTCGAGCTGGTCACCGTTCATCGCAATACACATCGAGCAGCCCGCTTCGCGCCATTCGGCCCCGGCGTCTTTGAAGACTTTATCCAGTCCTTCGGCTTCGGCCTGGCGCTTGACCATTCCAGAACCTGGCACGACCAGCACGCGCAGACCATCGGCGACTTTCTTGCCTTTCAGGTAGGCCGCCGCCTGGCGCAGGTCGGAAATGCGCGAGTTGGTGCAGGAACCGATGAAAACTACATCCACTTTTTTGCCGAGCAGGCTTTCGCCGGCGTACAGCCCCATGTAAGTCAGCGCTTTGCGCAGGGCCAGGCGGGCGTTCTCGTCGTCGAAATGGTCGGGGTCGGGGACGCGGCCGGTGATGGACATGCCCATGCCGGGATTGGTGCCGTAGGTAATCATCGGCTCCAGTTCGTCGGCGTTGATGACGATGGTTTTGTCGTAGACTGCGCCTTCGTCGCTGGGCAGGGTTTTCCACTCGGCAACGGCTTTGTCCCAGTCCGCGCCTTTGGGGGCGAATTCGCGGCCCTTGATGTATTCGAAGGTGGTTTCATCGGGGGCAATCAGCCCGGCGCGCGCGCCGCCTTCGATCGACATGTTGCAGATGGTCATGCGTTCTTCCATGCTCAGGCTGCGGATGGCTTCGCCGGTGTACTCGAAAACGTGGCCCGTCCCGCCGCCGATGCCGATTTTGGCAATCAGGGCCAGGATGATGTCTTTGGCGGTCACGCCGGGTTTGAGTTTGCCGGTCACGCGCACTTCGTAGGTTTTGGGTTGGCGTTGGAGCAGGCATTGGGTCGCCAGGACGTGTTCCACCTCGCTGGTGCCGATGCCGAAGGCCAGCGCGCCAAACGCGCCATGCGTGGCGGTGTGGCTGTCGCCGCAGACGATGGTCATGCCGGGCTGGGTCAGCCCCAGTTCCGGGCCGATGACGTGGACGATGCCCTGTTTGTCGTTGCCCATGCCGTAGAGCGGGATGCCAAACTCGGCGCAGTTATCGGTCAACTGCTGAAGTTGGGATTTGGCCGCCATATCGGCATAAGCGAGGCGCCCAAACGGGTCGGAGGGGTCGTCGGTTCGGGTCGGGATGCCGTGATCCATGGTGGCGACCGTTTTGAGCGGCTGGCGGACCTTCAATCCGCGCGTCCGCAACCCGGTAAAAGCCTGGGGCGAAGTCACCTCGTGGACGAGGTGCAGGTCGATGTACAAAACTGCCGGCGAATCCGGCTCCTGGGCGACGATGTGTTTTTCCCAGATTTTTTGGAATAGGGTTTTTGGCATGGCCTATCTCACGTCGGAAAGGTCCCAGCCGCCGGGCATGGTGCGCAGGCTTTCGATGTGTTCTGCGAACCATTCGGCGTGCGGGTCGGTTTGGCGGGGTTTGTTGGCGCGCGCCGGGCTGACGCCGGCCAGTTCGGACATGTCCCATCCGCCGGGGATGGTGCGGGGTTCGTGGTGGTCAAAACTGATTTCTTCAGGGGCGGTCATGGTGGGTCTCCT
>DAOUML010000072.1:0-10848 GCA_034411635.1 Anaerolineales bacterium | reverse complement strand
GATTAGCCAGGAGATAAATCCGGCAAAGAATGATGCGACTGCGCCGGTGCCATTGGCCTTTTTCCAATAGAAACCCGCTACATAAGCCGCCGTAATCGTTGTCAGTTGCAACGCGCCAGAGAAGACAACCAATTGGTAAATGGTCTCAAAGTACAGGGCCAAGGCCAGGGCTGATATCATGGTAATTGGAATAGCAATGCGCACCATGCGCAGGGTTTCTTTATTGGTGGCGTTTGGTTTAAGCAGTCGATAGATGTTGTGACCAAACATGGTTGCTGTAATCAGGCAGGTATCGCCAACGGTGCCGACGATGGCCCCGGCCAGCGCAACCACAAACAAGGTCGAGGCCCAGGGTGGCAGCATGTAATCGGCTACCCAGGGTAAAACCAGTTCATGTTGGCCATCAGGGAGCCGCAGACCGTTGGTATACATGGCAATACCAATCGTTACAGGGATCAAACCAAGGAAAAGATAAAGTACGCCGCTAATCAAGAAACTGTATTTGGCTGTCATTTCATTTTTTGCCGCCAGCACTCGTTGCAGCAAAACCTGACTCGAAAGGTCGCCCAGGCCCAGCGCGGTCCAGGCCGATAGCCAGAAAGCGATACCCAGAATGCCTACATAGCCCAGGAAGCCGCCATCTTCTTCAGAAGCCGGGAAGACGGTGAAAGGCGGCACTTCATAGTACACGTTTGCGTTTTCGAGCAAGTAGCCAAGTCCGCCAACTTCTTCCAGAACAACCGGGAACATGACCAGTAATCCGGCAATGATCAGCACAAAAACAATTGCATCAATGCGCGAGAGCGCCCACAAGCCGCCCAGATAAGTGACCAAGATCATCACGGCTGAACCAATGATCAACGAAATCATCATATTGAAGCCTGTGGTCAGGTAGATAATTGTTCCCAGGGCTACCAACTGACCACCCAGCCAGCCAATCGCTGATAGAATCTGAATAATCATGTACAGCGTACCCATTTTATTGCCAAAGCGCGAGTTCATAAAATCGACAACGGTGGTAAAACCACCCTTGCGCAGGCGTGTGGCAAAGAACAGCCCCACCAGAATAAACATCATGACCGGGCCGAACGGATCCCAAAGAACGCCCTGAAAACCGCCCAGATACGCCTCGCCTGCCGCGCCCATAATCGCCCCAGCACAGATCCAGGTGGAAAGAATGGAGGGAATCAAAAAAGGCATGGTTAATCCACGCCCCGCCAGTACCAGGTCATCCCCTTCTTCGATTTTGCTCGAATAGCGGATGCCAATGTACAAGATTACCAGCACAAAAATTGCCAGGAGTGCAAGAATCCAGTTTGCTGATTGAAAGACAGTGATGACGTCTTCTCCCATGGTGTTTCTCCTTTGTGAATATTAGAATTTATTGGTTTTTGATTGGGCAAACCTGCGCATAACCGGCGCAATCGCTTTGGATTATTTTTCGATGGCTTTACCTCCTGGTTGGAATAAATACCCGGCAATTATACAGGTTCGATACCCAAAAAGCAAACAATATCTTCCGAAACCAACATAATCTAACCCAAGATTGAATGTTTAAGACGAGTTTAACCCTGTTGTTTGGCGAATAACGGCTTTTTGGGTTTGAAACAGGTTTCCTGATTACCTTGCGGCCTCACGGCAAGAACTCAGGTAAAATTCAATCCATTCTATAACCGAGGTGCTTTTATGCAAAAATTGCGTTTCCCCGCATCCTTCGTCCTGAATTCTGGTTTTCTCGTCAAACCTTTCATCGCGGTCGCTTTTTTGAGTCTTCTGCTCATCATATTTGCAACGCCTGTTCAGGCCGCCCCATTCAGCCTTGAGCCAGCCGACTGCGCGGTGGATGTGCCGGTCGGATACGTGATCGGACAGGATGTTTTTTGCTACTCCCTGACCGTCCCCGCTCGCTACGACGACCCAGGCGGGCGTACCCTTAAATTGGCCGTTATCGTCCTCCCGGCCACCGACCCCAACCCGCGCCCCGACCCGCTCTTTTTCGCGCAAGGCGGCCCCGGCGGCTCAACCATCGATCTTTACACCTCCTATCTGTTTGGCAGCCACCGTCTGACTCCTGACCGCGACTTTGTCCTGCTTGAGCAACGCGGCACGCTTTACTCCCAGCCCTCGCTTTACTGCGCCGAATATGACGATTTCGTCATCGAAACCCTCAATGTCAATTTATCTGACGAAGAATCGGAGCAACTATCGCGCCAGGCCTTGCTCACCTGCCTCGAAAATTTCCGGGCTGAAGGTATTAACCCAGCCGATTTCAACAGCGTTGAAAATGCCCGCGATATTGAAACCTTGCGCCTGGCCCTCGGTTATGAGCAAATCAACCTGTACGGCGTTTCGTATGGTTCTTTGCTGGCCCAGCATTACATGCGCTTGCACCCTGATAGTTTGCGCAGCGTCATTTTGGATGGCGTTGTGCCAATCGGCTCCAATCTTTTCCTTGAAAGCCTCGACCACGAGAGCAAAGCATTTGCCCATTTATTTGAATCCTGCCGCGCCGATGCATCCTGCAATCAGCATTACCCCAATTTAGAAGAAGTCTTTTACGCCACCATCGCCAAACTGGACGAGTCTCCTGCATCCCTCCTTTTGCATGATTTGGAAACCGATACCGAACATCCCGCCCTGCTCACCGGCGCATCGTTTTATGGCAGCGTCTTTCAGATGCTCTACGATGCCACCCTTTCAAGACTCTTGCCGCGCATTATTGTTGATGCTGAACGAGGTGATTATGAAATTTTAAGCAAAGTGCTTTCCCTTTTTGTTTTTGACCGCACCATGAGTTATGGCATGTATTTCTCGGTGATGTGCGCCGAAGTCGGCGAATTTGACCCGACCCGAATCGATACCAACGGCATTCGGCCTGAAATTGTCGAATTTAATCAGGGTGGCCCCGAATCAGTTCTGGAAACCTGTCGCGCCTGGGATGTTCCCGCCCTCTCAACCGATTCACTTCGCCCCCTGCAAAGCGACCTGCCTACTCTGCTGCTCTCCGGCGGTTTCGACCCCGTCACGCCCGCCAGCAATGCCGAACGCGTGGCCGCTTTGCTTCCCGGTGGTTATAGCATCACCTTTCCCTGGGGCGCGCACGGACAACTCTTCAGCAACGTTTGCGCTGACCAAATTATTCAAGACTTTCTGAACACTCCCTCCCGCCAACCGGATACGGACTGCCTGAGCGAATACCAATCGGTTGGCTTTTTCGCCCCGCGTGACGTCATCATGTTGCCGCTCACCCTCAAATTACTGCGCCTGGATGCCTCCATCCTGCCTGGAACCCTGACTTTTATACTGGGATTGGTGGGCCTGCTCTCGGCCTGGCTCTTTTTCCCTCTCGCCTGGCTGATTGGTAAATTTCAACCTGCCGCGCCTGATGCGCCCAAAGCGTCTTGCAGCCTGTGGTTTGCCTCCCCATTTGCGCTGATTAACGCGGCGTTGGTCGGTATCTTTACGGTGGCCTATCTCGCGGCGATGATTGCCTCGCTGGATGGCGATTTGCAATTTCTGCTCTTTTTTGGTTTGCCTGGCGTCTATCGCCCAATTTTTATTCTGCCCTTGCTTACGCTGCTCTTTGCCTTTTTTATGCTTGGCATGGCCTTTCAGGGCTGGTTTTCGCCTGCCTGGCATATTTTACGAAAAATCTACTATACTTTGCTGGCATTTTTCGCAATTTTGGTAGTGATCAGCATGGCTCTGGATGGTATGTTGTTTGGATTGTTTGCTTGATTTTTGTTTCGATGCAACTTTTCTGCCCAGCGCGCATCAAATCGGTTAAAAGTATTGTATTCTTTCGTTAATCAAAAAGGAGTCATGCCATGAAATTTAATACCAATATGGGACAAACCGACAAAATTATTCGTATTGTGGTTGCCCTTGTGTTTGCCGCACTCAATCTGCTTGGCGTTGTAAGCGGAACCTTTGGCCTGATTTTGTGGATTTTCGCGGCGGTTTTTGTGTTAACCAGCCTGGTCAGTTTTTGTCCGCTGTACATACCGTTCAAAATATCGACCAAGGGCAAATAATCTTGCGCAAACAAAAAGCGCGCTCATTGAGCGCGCTTTTTGTTTCTCTTTTGAGAGAGAAGGCCCCGCACATGCCGTGTGGCGCGAAGTTCTGAACCTGCCGAAGCAGGTCGGGATTCTACCGGGAGATTCAGCCTTGGCTCAGGCCTATCGCATCCTCGCCCAGAGATGGAACCCCAATTGGTGGGTGTTGGCCCAGAACCGATGGTACGCCATCACGAACACAGCAGGGCATGGCCTTCTTATACCATAAAAGCAGACAGATGGGGAGAGTTTCATTAATTCACTCATCGGGTTCAGATCAATTTTTGCCGTTATCGGAATGTCTAAATCCATTTCTTGCGCGTAGGAAAATAGACTCTAAAATCGTCTTTTTTGCCGCGCCTGCCCTGACTTTATCTTTCATTCCGCCATAATGCTGACCGTGGCCGTCATCTGCCACAGGAATCTGGGGTCGGGCTGGTTGAGGGTGAGCGTGACCTGATAGGTTCGGTCGCCCAGGTATTCCTGTCCGATGGGGTTGATGGCGGTGACTGTGGCGGGGAATTCTTCGCCGGGGAAGGCGTCGAGTTTGACGGTGGCACTTTGTCCGATGGCAACCCGGGCAATGTCAATTTCGGCCAGGTCTTTGGTTTCGACCACCCAGCGGGAGGTGTCGGCCAGCCAGACGACGGGCAAGCCGGGTTGGGTGGCCTGTCCGGGTTTCAGGTCGAGGTGCAGGATTGTGCCGGCGAAGGGGGCGCGCAGTTCGTAGAACGCCAGGGCGGCCTGGGCGGCGGTTACGTGGGCGGTTGCCGCGTCGAGACGCGCTTCGGCCAGGGCCAGGGTTTCGCTATCGAGGTTTTGGCTGTCGAGGCGGGAATGGTTCTCGCGGGCCGATTCAAGGGCGGCGATGGCGGCCAGCAGGTTGGCCTGTTTTTCGTTGAGCGGATGCTCATTGGCGGCAACATCTTTCAGCAAATCAGCGTATGCCTCAGCCAGGGATTGGGCTTCGCGGTCGAAATCGGTTTGGGCGCTGCGGCGTTCGCGGTTGGATTCGTCTTTGCCGAGTAAGTTGGTCAATTTATCGCGGGCTTCGCGGTAATCCTGCTCTGTCAGGATGTAATCTTCCAGCCCCAGTTCGAGGTCGCTGGCGGATTCAAGATTGTTGATCTCCCAGCCGTCCGACTCGTTTTCGTAGAGGTCCTGGGCGGCAAGCAGGGCCTGTTCAGCCTGGGCGGCTGTCAGCAGGGCGTTGCGTTTGAGTTGGTTGAGGGTTTGTTCAGCCTGAGTCTGGGCCAGTTGCCCGGCGGCCAGTTCGGCCTGGACGGTTTCGATGCCAACCAGGCGGGCCAGCACGTCGCCAGTGGCGACTTTGTCGCCAGGGCGGGCCAACACTTCGGCAACCAACCCGCCCTGGGCGAAGGCCAGTTCGATGGAGGGCGCGGGCCGCAGCGTCCCTTCGGCGGTGATGATGTTGGCCCTCACCCCGTCCCTCTCCCCAGGGGAGAGGGGGATTTCGGTCGGGGTGGGGGTGGCTGTCCCGGCGCAGGCGCTCAGCAGGAGGGTGAAAAGGACGAGGGGAAGGGTGAGTTTTTTCATGGTGGGTTCCTTTGTTGTGTTTATTTGTAGCCTTGGGCGGAGGGCTGGGTCTCGATACGGACGCCATAGAGCGGCGTCCTACTCGACCAGCGTCCTTCGACTGCGGACTTCGCAAAGAGCGCTCAGTCCTCCGCTCAGGACGGGTGGTTTTTACTCATACGCCAAAACTTCGGTAACGGTCAGGCGCACGGCGTTTAGGGCGGGGAACAGGCTGGCGGCGATTGAAATTACGCCGACCAGGGCGGCCCAGGCCAGGATTCCGCCACTCGATACGGAGGCAATTAGCGGGTAGTCCATGAACGCTTCGCCAATGTTTTGGGCAAGGAAAAGGCTGATGGGCAGGGAAAGGCCAATCGCCAGCACCCAACTCATCATCCCTATCAAGAGTCCTTCAACAATGACGATGCGGAAGACCGCCGCGCTGGAGGCTCCGTAGGCGCGCATGACGCCGATTTCGCGGGTGCGCTCGAGGACGTTCAGGCTCATGCTTCCGGCCAGGCCGAGGCCGCCGACGGCGGCAAGCACGATTGCCATGACCATCAGCAGGGCCACGATGATAGCAAACGCGGCGTCGATTTCTTCGCGTTCTTCGCCAATCAGGAAGTTGGAGACGACCCGGATGTTGGCGCCGTCATAGCGTTTTTCGACGGCGCTGGAGATGGCTTGCTGCTGGGCGATTGTGCCGGGTTCAAAGGTCAGGATGATGGCATTGGCGCGGTTTGGCTCGCGCACGTGACGGGCATAGGCGCTGTAATCGATGATGGTGAAGTAGCCAACGGCGCTGTTGCCGAGCATGTTCATAATGCCTACGATGGTGTAAGTCTGTTCGCGGCCTTCGATTTTGACCGACATCGGCCCGTTCAGGCGCAGGGTGGGTTCGTTGGCGAGCAGGCCCGGCGTAATCAGGATGGCATTGGTGTCGCCTGGACGCAGTGAGCGGCCCGCGATGATGGGTGGGTCGAGCAGGTCGGTTCCGGCGGGCGGGGCCAGCAGCCACAGGTTGTCGCTTTCAGAACCATCGGGGCGGACGTAGCGGGCGATGGTGAAGTTCCAGGCTTCGGCTTCGCGCACGCCCGGAATCGCTTTGGCCTCGTTGACCAGGCGTTCGGCGGGACGGTAATCATCTACGATGAGCCAGGCATCGTAGCCCCAGAAGCCGAGCATTTCATCGAGGCTGGTATTCAGGGCAGATTGCAGGTTGATAATCGCCATAAAGACGGCCCCGGCGAAGGTGAGCGTAACCAGTGAAAGGGTCAGTCGTCCGCGTTTGCGGAAGGGGTTGCGCAAGGCCAGCAGGGTGTCGCGGGTGAGACGGGGAAAGCGGCGCAGGACACGGTCGAGCAGGCCGGCCCCGGCCCAAACCTGGTTGATGCCGTACTCGCTCAAGACGCGGGCCGGGGAGACTCGTGTCCCGTTGATGATGGCGGGGGTGGCGGCGAGCAGCGGAACCAGCAGCCCGACCCCGGCCTGGATGAGCAGGGTCTCGAGCCTGAACGCGACCTGGGGCGGGTCGAAGTTAATCAGCCCGGCGACGAAGGCGGCCAGGGCGTCTGCGCCGAGTATGCTCAAAGGGATGGCAATCAGACAGGCCAGCAGCCCCAGGAAAAGCACCATGCCAAAGTACAGTCCAATTACCTGCCAGGAGCGCGCGCCAATGGCTTTCATCACGCCGATTTGGCGTTCCTGCTGGGCAATCAGTGCCGAAATGACGTTGACGACCAGCAAGGCGCTCAAGAACATCGAGAGCGCGGCCAGCAGGCCAAGCAGGATCAGCACCGTGTCGATGATGAAGCCAAGCGGATGTTGGCCGGGCTTGGGCAGGGTCTTCTGATAGATCGGCAGGCGGCTGCCTTCGATGCGGTTGGCGACCCGGTCGGCGACTTCCGCGATTTGGGCTTTGGGGCTGGCGCTGATGTAGAGTTCGTTGTAGCCGTCCGCTTCGCCCATCCAGCGCAGGGTGCTTGTGCTGATGTAGCCATAAACCCAGCCCTCGATGACCGGCGGAATGCGATACAAATCATGGGCGCGTCCGCTGACGGTCAGGTGGTACTGACGCCCGCGCGGGGTCTTGACCAGGATTTGGTCGCCGGGGGCGAGGCCGAGGTATTCCATCGAGGCGCGTTCCAACAGGACTTCGCCCTTTTCGGGCGGCCAGGTTCCGTCTTGCTGGTGGACGAGAAACAGATGCTGATCGCTGTAATCGGCCAGCGCGTACAGGGTCAGGTCGCGCCAGGTCTCGCCCTGTCCGTCGAGAGAAATACGCAGGGGCAGGGAGCGGCGTCCTTCGGCTTCGTTTACTCCGCGCATTTTGCGAACACCCTGCACAAAATCATCCGTCAGGGCGGGTTCGGTTTGCAGGATGGCGTCGGCAGGCTGCAGGGCCGTATATTGGGAAGCGAGCGATTCTGTCAGCGCCTGGCGGGCGGAGACAATCATGCCGACCGAAAAAACGCCAATCACAATGGAGAGCACGACCAGGATGGTGCGAGAGCGGTTATTCCACAGGTCGCGGGCGACTTTTGTCCAACGGGTCATAGGGAACCTTTCCCATTCACATCATTCACAATCACTCCGTCGGCAATGTGAAGTTGGCGACCGGCGCGGCGGGCCAGGTCGGGGTCGTGGGTGACCATCAGGATGGTTTTGCCGAGGCCGGCCAACCGCTCGAACAGGGCGAAGACGGCGGAGGCGGTTTTCGAGTCGAGGTTGCCGGTCGGTTCATCAGCGGCCAGGATGGGCGGGTCGGTAGCCAGGGCGCGGGCGATGGCGACCCGCTGCTGCTGTCCGCCGGAGAGTTTGGCAGGCAGTTTGTTGGCGTGTCCGTCGATTTCCATCAGGGCCAGCAGTTCCAGGGCGCGGGCGCGGCGTTCGGCGAAGGCCGGGGTGGCGCAAAAGTCCATCGGCAGCATGACATTTTCGAGCGCGGTGAGAGTGGGCAGGAGTTGGAAGAACTGGAAGATGACCCCGATGGTTCGTCCGCGCCAGGCGGCAAGTTGGTTCTCGCCGAGTTTTTGCACAGCCGCGCCGCCGACCAGGATTTCCCCGTCGGTGGGGCGGTCGAGGCCGGTGATCATGTTAATCAGGGTGGTTTTGCCGCTGCCCGATTTGCCAACGATGGCAACGAACTCGCCCGCTTCGACGTGCAAGTCGATGTCTTTGAGGGCCAGGAAGGGGCCGGCGTCGGTTTGGTAGGATTTGGTGACGGCGTTGAGGTCGATGAGGTGCATGGGGTGTCCTTTCGGTGGGGGGATGGCTCTGACTCCTGCGGAACACGAGATACGCGCCAAATTTGTGTTTCGTGTTCCGTTTTAAATCATGCTCCCCGGAGGTATCTTTTTCTTAAGGATACGCTCCGGGGAGGAATTTGTCGGCACTCGAAAGGAGTAGAAAAGGATTATTTTTTAGCCACCATACAGTTTGCTCAAGTTGGTCGAGTAGGCGGCGATTTTCCGCCGTATCCGAGACCAAAAGAGATGTTAATTTGGCAAAAATTGGTCTCGACAATTGCACCTGCGCTGCAAGTGCAGGTGTAAGCCCCTATCGGGGCTACTCGACCACCCTGCTGAAAAAGTGTCTGGTGGATAGATTATTTTTAGTCTGTTTGTTTACCGGTCTTATAGTAGACTTCTTGCATAAGTCCTGAGCGGAGCGTGTTTCGACAGGCTCAACAACCATCCTTCGACTACGGGCTTCGCAAAATACGCTTCGCCCTCCGCTCACCTGTGCTGGCGCACGGCGCAAGCAGGACGGCAATGCTTTATGCAAAAAAGCGCAGTCGAAGGACACTTATAGGCTGCCATTGATGACTTTTGCAAGAGGTCTACTTTATAAATGCCAAAATACCTTCTGCGGCCCGGCAGGCGGTGGCGAAGCAGCCGGTGAGCAGGTAGCCGCCGGTGGGGGCTTCCCAGTCGAGCATTTCTCCGGCGCAAAAGACGCCGGGCAAGGCCCGCAGCATGAGGGTTTCGTCGAGGGCTTCAAGGCGCACGCCGCCGGCGGTGCTGATGGCCTCGTCTAATGGGCGCGGACGCAGCAGCGGAATGGGCAGGGATTTGATGGTCGCCGCCAGTTTTTCAGGGGCTTGAAAATCTTCCCGCGCGACAAATTCCCACAATAAGCCGGCTTTGACGCCTGAAATTCCGACTGTTTTTTGAAGATGACTGCTCATGGAGCGCGAGCCGCGCGATTGGCTCAGGCGGCTGATCAGTTTTTTGATGGGCCAATCGGGGGCCAGGTCGAGATGGAAGATGGCCTGGCCGTTGGCTTCGATTTCGTCGCGCAGGCGGGCCGAGAGAGCATAAATCAGGCTGCCTTCGACTCCGTCGCTGGTGACAATAAATTCCCCTTGTTTGCAAATTTCTTGAAAAGTGATGGTGATGGCTTTGAGCGGCGCGCCGTCGAATTTGGCCTTGAAATGGTCGCTCCAGGCCACATCGAATCCGCAGTTGGCCGGGCGCAGCGGGGCAATCGGGATGCCATACGCTTCGAGCATGGAAACCCAGCCGCCGGTGGCGCCGAGTTTGGCCCAACTGCCGCCGCCCAGGGCCAGCAGGACGGCGTCGGCGGGGATGGTGGTTGGGCCTGTGGGTGTTTCAAAGGTAAGCGATAATGGGCCGCGATAGGCTTTGTTTTCGCTTGGAAGGATGCCTGTCCAGCGGTGATTGGGGTGAATGGTCACCCCGGCCTCGTCCAGCCGTTTGAGCCAGGCGCGTAAGATGGGCGAGGACTTCATGCCCACCGGGAAGACTCGCCCCGATGTGCCGGTGAAGGTCTCAAAGCCGAGGGTGTTCAGCCAGGCCACCACCTGGGCCGGGCCAAATTCGCGCAACAACGGCCCAAGTCGTTCGGGCTGGCTGTAACGGGCGATGAAGGTATCGAGCGGCTCAGAATGGGTGATGTTCAGTCCGCCAACCCCGGCGCGCAGGAATTTGCGTCCAACCGTTGGCATGGCATCGTATAGAGTTACGCGCACCCCTGGCCGGGCCAGTCGTTCGGCGGCCATCAACCCCGCCGGGCCGCCGCCGATGATGGCGATGTTTTTTTCTGTATTCATGGTTTGATTGTAATGGATAATGCGGACATCTATCAAATTAACGCCAAGCTGCAAAAATCTCTGTCACAACAGATAAAATAGGTAACTGCCTACCGTAGCGCGACTTTCAAGTCGCGTTTAGGAGTAAGACAGTGAGAATTTGCTTTTAGGCGACATAAACCCCCATTCGGGGACGATGTG
>DAOUML010000071.1:0-36202 GCA_034411635.1 Anaerolineales bacterium | reverse complement strand
TTCCTTGCATATACTCCCAACAATGGAACTTCCCACTCCTCTCCCATCCAAGCCTTATAAATAAGCACTAGCCATAATATAAATGCAATTATCGAAAGATCCAGCCGCTTTTGTGCCAGAAAATACTTGGCAAAGCATCTGCCTGCCGTCGTATATTGAGAATTGCTGGGATGGTTACGTTTTAACCGGAAACGGGTACAATAAGGGTATTCAATTAGAGAAAAGGAAATACATGGAAGAACGTTTGCAAAAAATTATGTCACATGCCGGGCTGGGTTCACGCCGCGATTGTGAAGAAATCATCGTTGACGGGCGCGTGACAGTTAATGGCAGTGTGGCTCAAATTGGTCAGAAAGCCAACCCGGCGACTGATCGGATTGTGGTCGATGGGCGGGTGATTGCAGGGCCTGAAGCGCCGATTTATATCATCCTGCACAAACCACGCAATGTCCTTTCAACCGTCGAGGCTGAGACGCACGATTTCCGTAAAACGGTGCGTGACCTGATTCCGGTGGAAGGGCGTATTTACCCCGTGGGACGGCTCGATTTTGATAGCGAAGGCCTGGTGCTAATGACCAACGATGGCGACCTGGCGAACAAACTCACCCACCCCAAATTCGGCCACCTGAAAATTTATCGCGTACTGGTGGCGCGCCGCCCGGATCACGACCAGTTGGCTACCTGGCGGCGTGGCGTGGTGCTGGAAGATGGTTACAAAACCGCTCCGGCAGATGTTACCCAGGAAGGCACTTCTGGAAAGGGAGCCTGGCTGCGGGTGGTGATGCGTGAAGGACGCAAACGTCAGATTCGGGAGATTGGTTCAATGCTCGGACTGCCGGTGGTGCGAATTTTGCGGATTGCGCTTGGTTCTTTGCGCCTGGGCACGCTCAAGCGTGGCGAATGGCGTTATCTGACCGATGAGGAAGTGGTCGAGTTGAAAAGTGAAGGCCTGCCGAAAGCGCGCAAAGCGTCAGGCGCGGCAGATAGACCGCAACGCCCCCGCCGTCCTGACGGCGATTCGGGCCGACCAGACTCGAGACCACAACGCACCCGCCGTCCTGACGGCGATTCGGGGCGACCAGATTCAAGACCACAACGCACCCGCCGTCCTGATGGCGATTCGGGCCGACCAGCGCGTCCCGGTTCTGGGCGGCGTTCTCCCGGTAAAAAAGTCGTCCGCTAATATCGACTTTGTTCATTCGTAGAATTGTTTCGCCAGACGGTCATAACTGGACAATCCTTATGCTTTCAGGTATGATTGGCACGTTCTACCCGCCGCTTGTCACGGCATTTTCTAATTTAATATCCTTGAAGTAAGTTTGCGCCTGGTGTTCAGGCGGGGTTGAATTTTCTCAAAAATCCCAATGGTGGAGGCCAAATGTCAGACCTGATTAAGCAAATCACGAGCGATTTTCAGAAGCAAATCGATTCCTTCCAACCTGATTACAGCATCAGCGATGTTGGAACCGTGCTTGAGGCTGGTGATGGTATTGCCAGGGTTGAAGGCCTGGCCAATGTCCGTTCACAGGAACTGGTTCAGTTCCAGAATGGTGTAATTGGCATTGCTTTCAATCTGGAAGAAGATAAAGTCGGCGTAATCATTATGGGTGATTACGCCGGAATTGTCGAAGGCATGACTGTGCGCGCTTTGGGGCGCATTGCATCGGTGCCGGTGGGCGATGGGTTGGTGGGGCGCGTTGTTAATGCCCTGGGAGAGCCAATCGATGGGAAAGGCCCGATTAGTTTTAGCGGCTACCGTCCGATTGAGCGCATTGCGCCCGGCGTGGTAGAAAGACAGGATGTGGATACGCCCATTCAAACCGGTATCAAGGCCATCGACGCGATGATCCCGATTGGGCGCGGTCAGCGCGAGTTGATTATTGGTGATCGCCAAACCGGCAAAACAGCGATTGCGCTGGACGCCATCATCAACCAAAAAGGCAAGGGCGTTGTTTGTATTTATGTTGCCATTGGGCAGAAGAAATCGGCGATTGCCCGCACGGTGGCTTTGCTTGAGAAGCAGGGTGCCATGGATCACACAATCATTGTGGTCGCGGCTGCCGATGAAGCCGCCGCGATGCAATACATTGCGCCCTATGCCGGCTGCGCCATGGGCGAGGAATTCATGGAAACCGGACGCAATGCCCTGGTCGTTTACGACGACCTTTCAAAGCACGCCTGGGCTTATCGCCAGGTCTCCCTGCTCTTGCGCCGCCCGCCCGGACGCGAAGCCTACCCTGGTGATCTGTTCTACCTGCACTCTCGTTTGCTCGAACGCGCCGCGCGCCTGGCTTTCAAATTTGTGATTACTAAAAAAGATTTTGCAGGCCAGGAAGCCAGCGAATCTGACGCTTTTGATGGCAAAGTCTATACTGGCCCGCTCTCGGCAGAAGATGCCAAAGAAGCCCTGAAGAAACTAGACACCCCCGAAGATTACAAGGTGGTTCAGGTGCGAGAGACAGGTGGCTCGCTCACTGCGTTGCCAATCATCGAAACCTTGCTGGGTGATGTTTCGGCCTATGTGCCAACCAACGTAATCTCGATTACCGATGGTCAGATTTACCTTGAAGGCAACCTGTTCAATGCCGGTATTCGTCCGGCGGTCAATGTGGGTATTTCGGTTTCGCGCGTGGGTGGCGCGGCCCAGACCAAAGCCATGAAACAAGTGGCCGGCCGCCTGCGTCTTGATATGGCCGCTTATCGTGAACTGGCCGCTTTCGCCCAATTCGGTTCAGACCTGGATAAGGCAACCCAACGCCAACTTAACCGTGGTCGCCGTATGCAAGAAATTCTCAAGCAACCCCAATATAGCCCGGCTTCGCTGGAGCATCAGGTAATTTCCCTGTATGCTGGCACGCAAGGCTTTGCCGATGATGTGCCTGTTGAGGCAATGGGTCGCTGGGAAATTGACTTGCTCAAGTATATGGATGTTTCTCACCCTGAAATTGGGAGAAATATTGCCGAAAGCAAGCGCATTACTGAAGAAAATGAGAAAAAATTGCGCGAGGCGCTCTCGGCGTTCAATGCGACCTGGCAAGCCTGATTCCGTGCTGGTTCTTTTCATAAACCAGCCGACGAGGAGAAAAACAGATGGCTTCTGCCCGAGAGATGCGACTGCGCATTAAAAGTGTAAAAAATATTTCCCAGGTCACCCGCGCTTTGCAGGCTGTTTCAGCCAGCAAGGTGCGCAAGGCGATTGCAGCCCTGATGGGTACGCGCCCGTATGCAACCAAGGCCTGGCAGGTTCTCACCCACATTTCAAACCAGCCGGGGCGCGATTCGCTGCATCCCTTGTTGACCAAGCGCGAAAATATTAAGCATACCCTGGTGGTGTTAATTAGCGGCGACCGCGGTTTGGCTGGCGCTTATAACACCAATCTGATCCGCTTTACGTTTCGCCATTTTTCCAATTGGCCTACCCCGGTCAGTTATATTGCCGTTGGGCGTAAGGGCCGCGATTTGCTTTTGCGCCGCAGGCAAAGTGTAATCGCAGATTTCAGCAACCTGCCTCCTGCGCCTTCGTTCTCAGACGTTTCTTCGATTGGCCGGATGGCTGTTGAAGAATTTTTGCACGGACGCGCAGATGAGGTTTTTTTGGTTTATACCGATTTTATCAATATGGTTAAGCAAGAACCGGTGATCAAGAAGTTGCTACCACTTGAAGTGGGCAGCGGTGAAGGGCGCGTTTCAGATTTTGAGCAGCAGAAACAGACCAATGCAGCCTATCTGTATGAACCCGCCGAATCTGAGATTTTGGATGAGATTATTCCACGCTTTACGGCTTTGCAGGTTTACCAATCTATTTTGGAATCGCTGGCAAGTGAACACGCCGCTCGCATGGTTGCCATGCGCAATGCCACCGATAATGCCAATGAATTGGTCGGCGAATTGCAGTTGGAATATAACAAAGTACGTCAGCAGGCAATTACAAACGACATTCTCGATATTGCAGGCGGCGCTGAAGCGCTGGCCCAGCAAGGGATCTCTTAATCACTATGTTGGAGGCAACTATGGCGAAAGAAACTGGCCGTGTAGTCCAGATTCAAGGTGGTGTGGTAGATGTAGCCTTTCCTGAAGGCAATTTGCCCAATCTTTATGAAGCGATTGAAGTGGAGCGTCCGGGAGAACCCGCGCTCGTTTTGGAAGTCCAAAAGCACCTGGGAGAAAACTGGGTGCGCGCGATTGCAATGTCTTCAACCGATGGCCTGCAACGCGGCTTGTCTGTTCACGCAACTGGCGCGCCTATTCGCGTTCCGGTTGGGCCGGCTACCCTGGGGCGTATTTTCAATGTTCTTGGCGAAGCAATCGACGAGGCAGGCCAGGTTGAAGGCGATTTGCGCTACCCCATTCATCGCCCGGCGCCGTCCTTTGCCGAGCAATCTACCAGCACCGAAATTTTTGAAACCGGCATCAAGGTTATTGACCTGATTGCGCCCTTTACCAAAGGCGGCAAGACCGGCATCTTTGGCGGCGCGGGCGTGGGCAAGACTGTGGTTATCATGGAATTGATTCGCTCAATTGCCACTGTTCACCAGGGCAACTCGGTTTTTGCGGGCGTAGGCGAACGCACCCGCGAAGGTACGGCCCTGTACCGCGAAATGATTGAATCGGGCGTTATGAAAGATACCGTCATGGTGTATGGTCAGATGAACGAGCCTTCGGGCGTCCGTCTGCGCGTAGCCTTGACCGCCCTGGCGATGGCGGAATACTTCCGCGACCAGGGCAAGGACGTGTTGCTCTTCATCGACAACATCTTCCGTTTCACCATGTCCGGGTCTGAAGTATCGGCCTTGCTTGGGCGTATGCCATCCGCCGTGGGGTACCAGCCCACCCTTTCCACCGAAATGGGCGAACTGCAAGAGCGCATCACCTCCACCCGCAATGGCTCAATTACCTCCATGCAGGCTGTTTACGTGCCAGCGGATGACTACTCTGACCCGGCCCCGGTGGCGACATTTACCCACCTCGACGCCACCATCGCCCTTGAGCGTTCCATCGCTGAAAAAGGCATCTACCCGGCGGTCGACCCGCTGGTCTCTACCAGCCGCATCCTCGACCCGAACATTGTCGGCCCCGACCATTACAGCACGGCTCGCGAAGTTCAGCGCGTTTTACAACGCTACAAAGACCTGCAAGATATCATCGCCATTCTTGGCGTAGACGAACTCTCGGAAGATGATAAACTCCTGGTTTCGCGCGCCCGCAAGATTGAACGTTTCTTCTCCCAGCCTTTCTATGTGGCTGAGCAGTTTACCGGCATCCCTGGCACTTATGTTCCCCTGCGCGAAACCGTGCGCGGCTTCCGTGAAATTTTAGATGGCAAACACGACGACTTGCCCGAACAGGCTTTCCTTCTGGTCGGCACCATCGAGGATGTGCGCGCCAAAGCCGAAAAACTGGCTGCAGGCGGGTAAGCCAGAGTCAAGTATCAGGCGTCAGGTATCAGGCCCCCCTGACATCTGACGCCTGACACGGGAGAACTTGTTATGACGATACGCTGTGAAATTGTTTCACAAGACCGCATGGTTTTTGAAGGCGATGTTGATATTGTCGTTTTGCCCGGCGCTGATGGCGAAATGGGTATTTTGCCGCACCATGCCCCCTTACTCACCACCCTGAAATATGGAATTATCAAAGTTCGCCAAAAGGCAAACGAACAAATTTTCACCGTAGCGGGTGGAGTGGCTGAAATTCAACCGAGTATCGTAACCGTTTTGGCTGATGCGGCAGAAAACATCGAAGAAATCGATGTGGCCCGCGCCGAGGCAGCGCGCAAACATGCCGAAGAAGCGCTCAGTAAAATCGGTTCAGACGATGCCGATACCTATGAAAAACTGGAAATGGCATTAAGGCGTTCCAATCTGCGCCTCGACGCAGTCAAACGCCATCGTTCTGGGAGACGTTTCAATCCCAACGAAGGGTAAGAAGAATCATGGCCGGTTTTTCCCGCGACCTGGGTATTGACCTGGGTACAATTTATACGCGCATTGCCGACAGCAATCAGGTTATGGTACAAGAACCGACCATTGTGGCGATTGATGTTGCCGACCAGAAAATGGTTGAGGTGGGTCAGAAGGCTCGCAATATGCTGGGGCGCGTCCCTGACTCGATTGAAGTTGCGATGCCGTTGCAAAATGGCGTCATCGCTGATTATGAAATTACCGAAACCCTGTTGCGCATTTTGTTGCAACGCGTAAGCGGCCCTATTCGCATCTTTAAGCCGACGGTGATGATTTCAGTGCCTTATGGCGTAACCAGTGTCGAAAGCCGCGCCGTGCATGAGGCCATCTTACAGGCAGGCAGCCGCGAGGCTTATCTCATTCAACAACCTTTGGCCGCCGCATTGGGCGTAGATTTGCCGATTAATTCGCCCTCGGGCAATATGGTGGTCTGCCTGGGCGGTGGCGCCAGCCAGGCGGCGGTTTTGGCAATGTATGGCATTGTTTCTGCTGAAACCTTGCGCGCTGGCGGTATGCACATGGACGATGCTATTGTGACCTATGTGCGCCGAAAATATGGGGTGATGATTTCTGAGCAAACCGCAGAGCAACTAAAAATCAGAATTGGCGCTGCGGTGCCCCAGGATACTGAGCAAAGTATGGATGTTCAGGGTCAGGATCAGGTAACAGGTCTGCCGCGTCCTGTGACGATTACAACCGGCGAGATTGTTGAGGCTTTGCAGGATCCGCTCAAACAAGTGACCGAGACCTGCCGCCGCGTTCTGGAAAAAACCCCGCCTGAGTTGGTTTCTGATATTATTGACCGGGGCATGGCCCTGGCCGGAGGCGGCGCGCTTTTGCGTGGCATTGACAAACTTCTTACCAAGTCGTTGGGTATTCCGGCTTATCTGGTCGATAATCCGCTAACTTGCGTGGCGGAAGGCGCAGCGCGCGCCCTGCCTATGTATAATGTCTTGCGCCGTAACCTGCCCCCGGTTTAGTGCTTTTTTCTCTTCGCTGGAGTAGAAAGGATTCTTGAGATGGCTTCTTCCACCTTTCTGATAGCCGTTGCGCTTTTGGTTGCGCTGGTTGTGCTTTTTGTTATTGCGCTCGTTTTTATACGAGCCAATCAGGTGGATATTGCCGGTTCTGGCTCAGAAAAACCGGATTGGGTGCGCTCTACCCCGCCTCCACAAACGTTATCTGCCACCCGCGCCGGAGAGAAAGACTTTCAGATGTTTGACCAGCAGGACGGAGAGAGATTGGCCGCCCCGTTTGCCGAACAAATTGAAGATGTGTTGCAGCATTTACTCAAAAAACATCCTGAACTTAACCATTATCATGTTGATCTGGGTACTGCCCCTGATGGCGGTCTCGAAATATGGGTCAATGACCGAAAATTTGACCACATTGACGATTTGCCCGATGACGGTTTGCGCCAGGTCTTCGATGAAGCGATTCAGATTTGGCAAAATCATACCAGAGACAATCTGAAGTAAGAAAAAAAAGCGGCTCATTGAAGAGCCGCTTTTTTATACAGGTTTTTCATGCAATGTAATAAGTAATGCGTTGCAAGCCAATTGCCGGGTCGATGTGCTGTACCCGCACATGCGCCGGAGCGATTAATTTGAGCGGCGCGTAGTTGAGTATGCCCCGTACGCCGGCCTCAACCAGTTTGTCGGCTACTTCCTGGGCGATTGAAGCCGGTACGCATAGCATTACAATCTTAATGTTGGCAGATTTTATATCTTCCGCCATATTACGCGCATCGCGAATGGGGTGTTCGCAAACAACCTTTCCGATTTTGGCCGGGTCGGAGTCAAAACACATTGCAACCCGAAAACCACGATTGGAAAACCCGTTATAACGCGCCACAGCATGACCAATATCACCCATGCCAACAACAGCCACGTCCCAAATTCGGTCAACATGCAAGATTTGGCTAATGCGTTCAATCAAGAAGGGGATGTGATAACCAGTTCCTTGTTTGCCAAACTCGCCAAACTGTGAAAGGTCTTTGCGAATTTGGGCTGCGGAAATGCCCACTTTTTCTCCTAATTCTTGAGAGGAGGTGGTCACTACGCCGGCATCGGCAAGCCGTTGCAAGGCTCGCAGATATACTGGCAAGCGGCTCACAATCACATCTGGCACATTTTGGTTAATCATGGAATCGGTCTCCCTGCAAAGATAGAGCGAAGGTTTGTGGCTGAAACGGCAGATTTTTTCTGAACAGTCAATGCTGATTAAATCTACCATAGAAGTCGTTTTTGTGCAATTCAGCGCAAAGATAAAAAATCGTCGTTTTACGGCGTTGTGCTGATATACAAATGATAGGCCACATAGCGCACGTCCAGCGCCGAGCCATCGGCCTGTAGTTGCAGCAGGTACGGAACGCCGCTCAGGGCTTTGAATGGCACGCTGTATTGACCACATTGCAGGCCTGGAAATTCATTCACTAATAATCCGTTTTGTCTTAATTCGGAGTTAATGGCACCGTTTCCGCTGCATTCCAGTTTGAAATAGATAAAGACGGCTTGCCCCGATTGGGGCGTTACCAGCGTAAATTCGACCCAATCGGCTCGATCGCCATTGGGGGAGGATACATCGCTGGCATAGATAATGCGGCGCGTGCCGGATGGCGAGAAACTCAGGCGTACCGCCGGGTTTTCAGCCGAATCCATATCTTCCAGGGCGGGTTGGTAGCCATCGCTCGATGGCGTGGCCGCAGGTTGGCCGATTCCGGCGGGGGGTGGGGGCTGAATGGCTTGACCCTGGTTGTCGAAGGCTGGCAGAATGTCGAGGAAGAAGCCTTCGTATTCGATATAAGCCACCGCAATCCAGGCGCGTTCTGCCGAGCCTTCGGGGTATTCGATTTGGACCCAGGTGTTGTTCTGGTTGCGCCCGGTAAGCGTGACGGTGGTATTCGCGTTCAGCAGCGACAGGGCCTCAAAACTGGAGGCTGGCCCACTGCGGACATTGATCTGGCTGGTGGTGCGGGCCGTGCGCCTGGGTTGTTCGACGACTGGTTCGGGGGTGGTTGGGCTTGCCGGGGGTTGGGTTTCAATAACCGCCTGGGCAGGGGCAGAATCGACCAGCACGGCCAATTGTTCCACCGTTCCGCTTAGTTCGATAAATTGGGCCGTTACCCAACCCAGGCCATTGGGCGACTGTGGAAAACGGATTGCAACCCATTGCGCTTCACCATCACGCCCAACCACCTCTACCTGGCTGGCCGTTTGTAGAATGCCAAGCGATTCGCTGGTGGCATCGGGACGGGCGCGGACGTTGACCTGAGTGCTGGTTAGCCCATTGACCGGCGCGGAGGTGGGCACGGCGGTAGGCGGCGCGGGGGTGTAGGTAAGCGCAGGGGTGGCGGTGGGCAGCAGGGTGGCAGTTGCAAAGGTCTGCGCGGGTTGGGTGGGGGCGGGGGTTGCTGTCTGCGGCATTTCAATGCTGGCCGAGCAGGCGCCGAGCAGTAGGGACAAGACGAGAAGCGGGATTATTTTGTGCATAGATATCGAATCAGTAACCTTTTTCAAAGTCGACCTGATAGTTGAGCGGCTGGCCTGAGGCGTAACGCTGATAGTTTTCAATAAAGACCTTTGTGATTTCAACCGGGAAACTCGGCGCGGAAGTGTGACTGGTGATGATTGTATTCGGCGCGCTCCAAAACGGATGCCCGGCGGGTAGCGGCTCGGCTTCAAAGACATCCAGCACCGCTCCGGCCAATTTGCCGGTTTCAAGCGACTCGATCAGCGCATCTTGCTTAACCGCGCTGCCGCGTCCAACGTTAATGAACAGGGCATGGGGCGGCAACTGCGCCAGCACCCCGGTATCTACAATTTTTCGGGTGGCAACCGTGTTGGGCAGGATATTAACCAGATAGTCTAGCCCTTTGGCGAATCTCAATAATTCTTCGCCATGATAATACTCATCGACGTTGCCACTTAATTCACTGGCTCTTGTATACCCGCGCACTTTCATGCCAAAAAACTTGCACGCGCGCGCCACTTCAGCCCCAATCGAGCCGACGCCCAGCAGACCAATGGTTTTGCCGCGCAGGGTTCCGGTTAGCGTATCATCCCAGCGCTGGTGTTTTTGGGCTTCGAGCCGCTGCAAAATTTTACGTTCGTGCAAGAGCAGGTAGGCAATCACAAATTCAGACATTAGCCGGCCAAAGACGCCGCGCATATTGGTTAGCATATAATCGCGCCGCAGGGCGGGATCTAGCAACGGGTCGACCCCGGCAAAGGTCGATTGAACCCATTTCAGGTTCGTTTGTTCTGCCAGCGCCGGGCGGATGAGACTCGGCTCTCCGAACAGGATGTCGCAGTTGCGTGGGGCCGAGTCGGGGGTCAGAATGTCCAAACCTGGCAGGTTGGCTTCCTGTAACAGTTTGCGGTAGGTTTCCGCAAATTTGGATAAAATCAATACTTTATGTTGGGTAGGTTGTGGTTCGCTCATGGGCGTAGTGTAGCATATTTCTTGGTAAGGGTGGTATTATTTTCGTTTAATGCGTAAATCTTGTCGCGCGACATTGATGTCGCCTTTTTGGTGGCGGTATCAATGCCGGGCTACGGTATAACGCAAAATCGCGCCGCCAAAAAACATCATTCTCCTGTATACTCACCGGGAATCCACAAAGGAGCGCGTCCATGAACCTGGTTTCTGTCCTGTTGGCCCTTTTGCCGGTTGTCATCATCCTCGTCTTGCTCGTCTGGCGGCGCAGCCCCGCCGATACTGCCGGGCTAATTGGCTGGCTGGCCGCCGCGCTGGTGGCCTGGCTCTATTTTGAGACCCCGCTCGCCAACACCCTCGTCATCAGCCTGGCGGGGGTGGTCGCCTCCCTGCCGATTACGCTCATGGTAGCCGCCTCGCTGCTGCAAATCACCATCATGCGAGAAACCGGGGCCATCGACCGCGTGGTGGCGGCCATCAAGACCATCGCGCCGGGCAACCAGGTCGCCCAAATCCTGATTCTCAATATCGGCATCGGCACGCTCCTGGCCGCGCTTGGCGCAACCCCGGTCTCGATTTTGCCGCCGATTATGCTCGCGCTCGGCTACTCCTCCTTTGTCGCCATCGCCCTGCCTGCCCTCGGCTATGACGCGCTTTGCTCCTACGCCCTGCTCGGTATTCCGGTGGTGGTCTTTTCCAACTTCGTCGGCTTGCCGGTGAACGAGGTCGGCGGCTATTTTGCGCGCTTCATGCCGGTCATCAGCACCTGCATTGCCCTGTCCATGCTCTGGATTGTCGGCGGCTGGAAACTACTCTGGCGCGGATTTTTCCCCACCCTGCTGGCCGGGCTGACCGCCGGATTTATCGCCATCGGGATGAACGCCCTCGGACTGGTGACGTTAACCGGCATCGCCGCCGGACTGGGCGTGGTCGCCGTTTTACTGGCCTATCTCAAACTGACCGGACAACCCCTGCTCGACCGAAGCCTGCTGACCGCTACCGACAAATCTGCCGAGGCGAAAATGTCGCTCGCGGCTGCGGCCTCGCCCTGGTTGCTGCTGACGGGTTTTGCCCTGCTGGTCAATGCCCCCTTCCTGCCCTTTTTCGACCTGACGTTTAACGAGTGGGCCATGCCGCTGACGATACTCCCCGGTTCGCCCGAAAAACTGCGCCTGTTCTGGCAGGCCTATTTCTGGCTTTTGGTCAGTACCCTGCTGGCCCTGCCCTGGCTCAAAGCCGACAAGGCCAAACTGACCCATTCCGCGCGCCTTTGGCTCCAACGCGCCCCGCGCCCCATGCTAGCCTCGGCGGTCTTCTTTGCGATTGCCTACATCATCAATCACTCTGGCAAAAATGCCGATTGGGTCTTGCTCGACCCGTCCAACAACATGGTCTTCGTTATCGCCGACGCCGCCACGCGCGCCTTCGGCTCGCTCTACCCCCTGGCCGCGCCCTACCTCGGGCTTTTGGCCGGTTTCATCAGCGGATCTGAAGCCTCGGCCATCGCCATGCTGACCGCCATCCACCTTTCAGCAGCCGAGAAAATCGGGGCGGTGGGTTTGCTGGTGGCCGCCGCCAGCGGAATCGGCGGCGGGCTGGCGAGCGTCATCTCCCCGGCCAAACTGCAAAACGCCGCTGCCAGCATCGACCGCATCGGCGAGGAGAGCGGCGTCTTGCGCGTGACTTTTGTCATCTCGCTGGTCATCACCGCTGTCGCGGCGGTCATGACCATGCTGTGGGCGTTTTAGTTATTGCAGTCGCGGCCAATCCATCAAAGTCACTTCGGCCAGCAGCCTGGCGTTAACATTTTTCTCCAACTTCTCAATTGCATCTTCCAGGGCGCGGGTGGTTTTGCGCGCCTCGGCCAGCGAGACCTGTTTGGCGGCGGTATCAATCGCATCGGTCTGGTCGATGTTGCTCAGGGCCGTGCTGGCCCCGGCAGTACGCAGCAAGACATCCCGCCACCACGAGAGCCACAGGAACAGGCTGCGCCGCAGGGCGTCTTTGTCTTTGGCGAGGGCTTCGGCATATTTGAATCGCTCACGCGCCGGGGAGGCCAGCAGGTGACGCAACGCCTCCAGTTTTTCGGCGCGGAAGGCCAGCGCGTTTTCGTCTTCGGCCAGGCGTAGGGCGTAACCGGGGCGTCCATCTGAGAGATGGGCCAGCAGGCGGGCTTGTTCATTCGCGATGCCGCGCGTTTCGAGAAAGGATTGGGTTGCCTGGATGCTGGCAGGCCGCAGGCGCAAAATCTCACAGCGCGAGACAATCGTTGGCAGCAGTTGCTCGGCGTTGTTGGCGGTGAGCAGCAGCAGGCCATAGGAGGGGGCTTCTTCGAGGGTTTTGAGCAGGGCGTTGGCGGCGTTGGGGTTGGCTTCCTCGAAGCGCAAAAAGATGACGATTTTGTGGGTGGATTGATACGGTTTAAGCGACAGGAATTTTTGCACCTCGCGCACCTGCTCGACCTTGAGCGTTCCGCCCTCCTTTTCAGCCTGGACGACCATTAAATCGATATTTTGCCCGGCCTCGACCTGTTTACAGGCCCGGCAAGCCCCGCACGGCACCCCGGCCTCTATCGGCGTCTGACAGTTAAGAGACTGCGCCAGCCGAATTGCCAGCGCGCGCCGCCCAACGCCAGATGGCCCGGTAATGAGATAAGCATGCCGCAACGACTGATGGACGACGTGCCCATGCAGCATTTCAACAGCCCAATCGTGTCCGAAAATGTTCCAGGGGTTCATAATTGTTGATCGGTAATGGTTAATGGTTAATAGTTAATGGTTAATGGTTAATGGCATTGCTGGCTTCTCCATTAACGATTAACTATTAACTATTAACCATCCTCCATTAACTTCCTCATTCATCTCTCAATCTCAAATACGATTCATACCGTTCTTCGCTCACCTGCCCGCTTTCGACGGCGTTTAGCACCGCGCAATCAGGTTCGTGGGTATGGGAGCAATCGCTGAACTGGCAATTGGCAACCAGTTCGCGCAGTTCGGGGAAGTAGGCGTCGATTTCGACCGGTTCGGTATCCCACAGGGCCAGCGATTTCCAGCCGGGGGTATCGGCCATCCAGCCGCCGAATTCGAGCGCGTGCAATTGGCGGAAGTTGGTGGTGTGCTTGCCTTTGTTCATCGACTGGCTGACTTCGCCGACGGCGATTCCCAGGCCGGGTTGCAGGGCATTCATCAGGCTCGATTTGCCCACCCCGCTCGGCCCGGCCAGGGCGTTGAGTTTGCCATGCAGGGCGGCGCGCAGTTCTTCCAGCCCAATGCCTTTTTCAGCGGAGGTGTAAATGACCGGGTAGCCGAGCGGCGGGTAGATGTGGAAGAGTTCTTCGGCTTCTTGGCGGCCAATCAGGTCTACTTTGTTGGCGACGATGATCGCCGGGATGCGCTGTTTTTCGGCGATGACCAGGTAACGATCCAACATGCGCAGGCGCGGGGCAGGCCGGGCGCAGGAGAAGACGAAAACGGCCTGGTCTGCGTTGGCGAGCAGGATTTGCTGGTACTCTCCCTGCGGACGTGGATCAAGGCGCACGATTTCGCTTTTGCGCGGCAGAATTTCTTCGATGACGCCGCTGCCGTCGGGTTGCAGGCTGTAGATCACGTTGTCGCCGACGGCGGCGATGTCACCCAGTTTGGGGCCTTGTTTTAGGCGTCCACGTAGTTGACAGGTGACGGCTGAGTCCGCGTCCGCGCTGAGGACGTGGAAAAAGCCCGATTGGGCGCGAATGATGAGGCCGGGGCGCGGCTGAAGGTCAGACATTTTCCATTATGGTTCGGGAGTTTCGGTGGGGATGCCGCCGAGCGGGGTGGGGGTGCTGACGAGGCCGATTTGGCTTTCCCACCAGTAGCGGGCTTGCGGGCGGCCAGCGATGTAGATTTCGGCCACGCGGCGGAAGATGGGGGTGGCGTATTCGGAGCCCTCGCCGCGATTTTCGGCGATGACGGCGATGGCGATGTCGGGTCGTTCATCGAGCATGTCGGTATAACCGGCAAACCACGAGTGCGGCAGTCCGCCGCCGGTTTGGGCGGTGCCGGTTTTGCCGTAGATGGGGGTGCGGAAGTTGTAGAAGCGATTGTGGGCGGTGCCGCGCGTGTTGCTGATGACTTCGCGCATGCCTTCGCGCAGGGCGGCCAGGGTTTCTTCGGAAATAGGCAGGGTGCCGCGCGCTTCAGGCTTGAAGACGGTGGTTTCGATGCCATCGGGAGCGACGATTTTTTCGACGACCTGCGGGCGATAGAGGGTGCCGCCGTTGCCCAGGGCGGCGGTGAAGGTGGCAACTTGCAGGGGCGTGACCTGGACATCGCCCTGGCCGATGGATTGGTTGACGGCTTCGACTTCGCCGCTGGGAACGGGCGGGTTGAGGATGACGCCGGGTTGTTCGTTGATCTGGTCGATTCCTGTGGGGTTGCCCAGGCCAAAGCCGCGCGCCATATCGGCGATGGCAGTGGTGCGGCCCTGGCGGTAGAGGTCGTAGCCAATGTGGTAGAACCAGGGATTGCACGAGCGCATTAGCCCGCCGACGAGGGTTAGATCACCGGAGGGGCGAAAGTCGCAGGTGTTGGTTCCTAATTCGCGCATTTGGTTAACGCATTTTTCGTAGGTCCAGTCGGTGAGGGTGCGGCCGGGCAGGTCGGTCCATTCGTGTCCGCAATAGTACATGCTATCGGGCGTCCAGACGCCGCTTTCGAGGGCGGCGGCCATGCTGATGATTTTGAAGACTGAGCCGAGCGGGTACTGCCCTTGCGTGGCGCGGTTGTAGAGCGGACGGTTGGGGTTGTCAAAAATGGTGCTGATGCCGCCGCTCAGGGTGTTGGGGTTTTGGGGGTTGAACAGGTTGCTATCAAAGCCGGGGTTGGAGGCCATGGCGAGGATGCGCCCTGTGTCATTTTCCATGACGACGATAGCGCCGGGGAAGGTGCCGAGGGCTTGCTGGGTTTGAATTTGCAGGTTGCGGTCGATGGTCAGGTATATGTCACTGCCAGGGACGGCTTCGGCGCGCCCGAGGAAGGATAAGACGCTTCCGGTTGGGCTGATGACGTACAGCGTGCCGCCGTGTTTGCCGGCCAGGGTTTCTTCGGCCCAAAGTTCAATGCCGGTTTGCCCCACCAGGGCATTGAGCGGGTATCCGGCGCGCAGGTATTGGTCGAGCTGCTCGGCGGGGATGGCGGTGGTGTAGCCGACAACATGGGCGGCGACGCCGTTGTTATAATAGAAACGCGAGGTGTATTCTTGCAGGCTGACGCCGCTGATGCCTCGTAGCGTGCTTCCCTGGCGGCTGATATCGGCTTGGGAGGCTTCGCCCAGCGGAATGCGCCAGGTGCTGCCCGCGTTGGCGTATTTGCTGCGAATGACATCACGGTTTTCGCCGGTAAGCATGGCAATTTCGCTAATCAGCCGCCCTTCCTGCTCAGGGATGAGTTCGCCGGGGATGAGGTAGATGGCAACCGCATCGGTTTGTTCGACCAGCACATTGCCGTTGCGGTCGTAGATGTTGCCGCGCGATGCGGGGGTATAGTCCATCGAAAGGGTGTTGCCGCCGCGCAGTTCGGGCAAAATCATGCCTTCTTCCCATTCAATTTTCCAGTTGCTGTTTTCGTATTTGAAACCAAAAAGGATTTCGCGCTCGATATCGCCAATTACATTGCTGGTATAGGTAATGCGCAGATTGGCCTGGGCGCGTTGGGCGTTATAGGTAAGATTGAGTACCTCTGTTTTTAGTTCGCGCAGGGCCATGGCGTTCATGGCATCGTTGTAGCGTTTTGAAAAATCTTCAAGGCCGATGTTTTGCTGGCTTTCGGCGCTGAGCATGGCGTGCATGGAGGCGTAGTCATCCTGCTGCCAGGCCGCGAGGAAAATATCGAGGGCGCTTTGTGGGTCGGGGGCTTTGGTGATGCGCACCACCGGGGTTGGCAGGTCTTCTTCGGAGATTGTGGCCTGGGGGTTGGCTGGCGCAGCGCCAGGGCTGGAGCAGCCAAGCAGGATGGCAAGCAAAACAAGCATGGGGAGAATGCGATTAAGTTTCATGGTTTATCTTTCAAGGATGGCGCGAAAAACCGGGCAATCGTAGCGCAAGGCGGCCTGGCAGTTTTTGGGGATGTCGGCTGCCGGGTGAATATCGAGTTGACGCAACAAAAGGCTCAGGTGGCAGAGCGGCAATCCCATCACGCTGGCGTAACAGCCGCGCATGTCCACCACCGGCTGAAAGTCGGGATTCTGAATGCCATAGGCCCCGGCCTTGTCGAGCGGGTCGCCGCTGGCGATGTAGGCGTCCATTTCGGCGTCGGAGTAATCGCGCATCGGAACTTGGGTCAGGCAGACATCACTGAACAAGGACTGGTCGGCAACGCGCAAGACGGCGATGCCGGTATAGACCTGGTGCTCGCGCCCGCGCAGGCGGGTGAGCATGGCGCGCGCTTCGGCGGCGTGGGCGGGCTTGCCGATGATTTCGCCGTCCAGCGCGACGGTGGTATCAGAACCGATGATGATTTGCCCCGCTTCAGCGCGCGGCAGGACGGCGGCGGCTTTTTCTCTGGCTAAACGCTCGACGTAGGCTGCGGGTTGCTCGCCGGGATGCGCGTCTTCATTAATATCGGCTGCTTCGCGGGCAAATGCCCATCCGCCCAGGGCGAGCAGTTCACGACGCCGGGGAGAGTTGGATGCCAGGATGAGGGTGGGGGATGCGTTCATACGAATTGGGATTCTATCACATCCGCGCGGGTGATTTTCCTTGCGGAGAGAGAATGGCGCGGGCTGGGTAGATGGAATCAAAAAGGCAGGAGTCCCCTCCGCCGGGAAGGGACTCCTGCTTGTGTTTCAAGGGCGGGCTATGGCTCGATTTCGGTGAGCACAAATTCCCAATGGCCTGGCGCTTGCGCAGTGGTCAGCATATCGAAAACCCACTGCGCATCCTCGCTGTTTACGGATTTCGAGTAATCGTCCAGCGTGACGGTTGGGCCTTTGGCCAAATCGTCCTGGCAGGAGATTTTCATGCCATATTCCTGCGCCAGGGGGTTGGTGCGCCATCTTTGTTGGATTTCCTGACAAGGGGTAAAGTTCTCCCTTTGCGCGGCAGAGAAAAATTCTATTGAATATCTAACCGGCATTACAAGAGACTTTGCCCCATCTTGCAACAAATACCGGGCTGCGCCACAACGCATACCAAACTCTTTGCCATCCGCCAGTTTTTCTCCTTCAAAGATTTCATAACTAACGTCAAAAATCTGGTAATCTCCAAAAGAAATTCCTCTGGAGAATATTCGCCACTCGCCATCGTCCGGGGCTGTATAACACATCCCGATTTCAAGGGCATCAACGAGATCGAACTCTCCCGGAACAAGACGAGGGTTGCCATCTTTGTCTGTTTCGAATTTGAGTCTTTCTACTTGGGTAAGTTTTACCGATGTAATCTGGACAGCGATGCCGTTGCTGGTTGCGGACGGCCATTTCTTTTCTTCCTGGGCTATCTCTGGCGCAACCATGTCATCTGCAAAATCCGATTCAATCTGGGCAGGCATTTCTGTCGGCTGGCTTTCCGCGACGGCGGTCGCTCCCGGTTGGGTAAAGTAAAACAGGACGGCAGAAAGCGCGGCCAGGGCAAGCAGGCCGGTGAGCAACATCAGGAACATATTTTTCAGATTCATCGTTTCTATCTCCATTCATGGAATACTGCGAACAGGATTTGGGCGCGAGTTTGGGGGTGTCGTTCCATCGAGCCAGGGGGCGTCTCACCCGCCCAATTCAGTTTGATAATACAGCGGTATCCATAAGCGGATGGGGCCTTCCAAGCCCAGGTCTTCGCTCGTTTGAAATTCGATGAGCCAATCCAGGATTTCGCCCTGCTCCTGGCGGGCAAATGGCAGTTCATCCTCCGCTTTCAGGCAGACCGACAGCCCTTCGCTGGTTGCTAAAAAACCGTCTTTTTCCAGGAATCCATCGTACCCGCCCCCACCGCAAGGCTTTGTCTCCAACGGCGCGCCGCCTGGCGAGAATACAACGATATCACGGAAAAAGTGGGTGCAAATTTCATTGTGAATGCTTGCGAGGAATGGCGAAGTACCGCAGCGGATGTTGTCGCTTTGGCGTTCCGGGCGCGGATAAATTTCAACATAGAACCTTACTTTGACAATTGGCGGAAGGGGGGCCATGTGGGCTGGCGAAGGTGTCTTTTCATAGCGGATGCCATTATTACGAAAAATAATGCCGGGAAGTTCGGGAAAATGCCAGTAAGCAAGACCTTGCTCATCGCGCAGGTAACGCCACCCGCCGTCCTCGAATTGGCTGAAAGGAATCGAAAAAGGCGTAGGGCTGGGAGATACGGCGACATCATCCTGGGGCAGCAAATCTGCTTCGTTCGGTAGAGAGTCTACTGGCGTAGGGTCAGGGGTCAGCAATGTTGGCGCGTTGGCGTTGCTTGCGCCCTGGCAAGCGGCCAGGAGCAGCGCAAACAGGATGTAAATGAGAATCGTTCGATGTTTTTTCATGGTCTTCCTCCAAAAACAAGAACTGCGGCAAGGGAAGCATTCCTGCTCGCCCTGCCGCAGTCCGGGATGATGATGGATTTACGGAATGCGAATCGCTGCCTGCCAGTCGCTCCAGACCACTTCGCCGGTGACACTTTCCAGGATGACCATGCGGGTATCTGCCGCTGAATAGGAGTCAGGCTGGCGGGAAACCTGCGTATCGAGACCAAAGGATTTGCCGGCATCAGGCTGGCAGGTGAACGCAAACCCGCGTGCTTTCAAATCTTCCCGGGCCTGCTGGCAGGCTTTCAGGAGCATTTCCGGGTCGGAGGTCAGTTTCAGGGCTTGCCCTTCCTCCAGGCTCAAGACCCAGCGGTTGAGGTGGAAAACGGCTTTGCTTTCCTTGCCAGGCTCACCTTCCGTGTCGAACACGACCTGCCAGCAACCATCCTCAGCCAGGCGGGTTCCGCCGGAGGCCATCAAGATGCGCCCATCCAGTTCCAGCGTGGGGCGCGGAATCCAATCCCCGCTGCCGGGCGGCTGGCTGCAAAAAGCAACCTGCAGTTGGCCCTGGTCTCTTTTGATGTCCAGAATTTGGGACTCGTTAGCAGAAATTTCATTATTCGAAAGCACCTGGGGCTGACGATTAGGCGGAATATAGCAGACCGACCCTGAGTCTGATGTGGGGCCGCCATTAACATGATAGGCAGTGACCCTGCCGCACTTTGCGCCATGGCTTACGCCAAGCATGGGTGACCACCTCCACCAACCATATTGAGGTTGTCCTTGAGTCATTGGATTTCCATAGAGTTTCCGTATTGTTGGGTGTACCCAGGTTTGGTAATCCCAGTTGATACCCAAAGCCCAACGCGCATAGCAACCTGAACTCTCTCTTACTCTCACTTCCACACGCCCTACCGGGCCAGTTTTAGCAGTCCACGTACGCGTAACATTTCCAGTGCAAGCCATAATGTCCGGGTCTTTAGTGTCGCAATTTGTGTTGTAGCAGCCATTTTGACGGTATTGAGCGCCATAGACCGTTTTCTCTGGAAACAGAAATAACGTTCCGAGCAATAGACTCCCTATGAGCAGGGATAGGAAAATCGAAATTCTTTTGTTCATAGTTTCTCCTTGAATTTTCTTCAAATTAGAAATCTTGTTAGTCTTCCAACCTCGCGAGTGGATAAAGCAATGATATACTTTTGCGCAAGGAAAAGTCAATAGATTTAGGTGCGAATTTCCGCAGATCGATGTGCGAGTTTCCGCAGATTGATTTGCAGAAATCCGCAGATTGATCTACGGATTTCTGCAGATTTTTTTACCAGATACGCCTGAGCAGGGCAAAACCTGCGCCATCCACAGGAGAATCTCCCATGAATCGCAAGAAATTTGGCCGCCTGGTTGCCAAATTGCGCATCGAACGACATGACCACAACGGCAAGTCCTGGACCCAGTCCAATCTGGCCGAACGCGCCAACACCAGCCCGCACATCATTGGGCGCATCGAACGCGGTGAAAAAGTGCTGCTGGAACCCGGCGCGCTCACGCTCATGGCCAATGCCTTTAACCTGAACACCCGCCAGCGGCTTGAATTTTTCCAGGCTGCCCTCGGCATCGAAGAATGCGACCTGCCTCACCCCAGCCTGACCGCCGAAAAAATCCTGCAGGAGGTCACCGGCGTTTTGGAAGGAATTTCCCTGCCCGGTTTCGTGGTCGATTCTTACGATAACGCCGTGCTGGTCAATGCCCGTATGTTGGCCCTCTTCGATTTCATCACCGACCTGCGCCGCATCGCGCCAGAGCGGGTGGCCGGATACAACATTCTGCGCTTTGTTTTTTCGGAAGAATCCCGCTTTTACGAACTACTGGACGGCAATTCTGCCCCTTACCTGCGCCAGAGCATTCACTTCTTCAAGACAATTTCCTTTCGCAATCGCGCCACCCGTTTTTACGCGCAAATGATGGATGCTTTTGCCACAGAACCTGCCATGCGCCGCTTTGGCGAATACTTCAGCCAGCCTAAAAACGAGGGCGGCGAATATGTTTACGAATCCAGCCCGGCTACCCTGCGGCATCCGCAATTTGGCGAATTGAAATTTTTCAGCCCGGCCACTTCCAACATTTCCACCCCGTTTGGCTCGCTTTACCTGATTACCTATTTGCCGGCCAGCCCCCACACCCTGCAAGTATTTGCTGGCCTGCCGGTGGAAGAAAACAGCGTTCAACAATACACTGATTGGCCCATTCCAGCAGATGACTGGGACGATGATGAAATATTAAATGAAGAAGAAGAGGAAAACGCATGAAAGAACTTGTTGAAAAAATTGCCCGCGAGGGCAAAAACCTGGGCGGCGGCATTCTCAAGGTGGACGGATTCGTCAACCACCAGGTCGATGCCCGCCTGATGGACGCCTGCGGGCGCGAATTCGCGCGCATTTTCAAAGACCTCGGCGCGACCAAAATCCTGACCGCTGAAATCTCCGGCATTGCCCCGGCGGTCACCACCGCCATTCACCTCGGCCTGCCGGTCGTCTACGCCCGCAAGACCAAACCCATCACCATGCCCGACCAGGTTTTTCTAACCCTGGCCCCCTCGCACACCAAAGGCCGCATGGTCGAGTTGATTGTCTCGCCCGAATACCTGGCAAACGGCGAAAAAGTGCTCATCATTGATGATTTTCTCGCCAGCGGTGCCACCATTCTCGGCCTGGTGCGCCTGGCCCAAACCGCCGGCTCCCAAATTGTCGGCATTGGCGCGTTGATTGAGAAAACCTTCGAGGGCGGGCGCGAAGCCCTGGCGGGGCTGGGCATCCCGGTCGAATCGCTGGCAAAAATCTCCTCGCTGGAAGGCACTACAATTCAATTTGCGGATTAAATGGATTTTCTCTACCGCCTGGCCCGGACAAAACCCGGGCGTTTTCTTGTTCGATTAATTTTTACCCGCATGACCTTCGCCCTACCCGTATCCCGCCTGCGTGAAACGGACACGTTACTGGCCTTTTGGCATCCCAAACCGGCCTATAAGTTTCACGTGATCCTGACGCCCAAACGCCCTGCCGCCACCCTGACCGAACTCGACCCAACCGACAGCGCCTTCCTGACCGACCTGATGAGCGCCGTCCAAAGCCTGGTGCGCGAGTACAAACTCGAAGAAGGCGGCTACCGGCTGGTGGTCAACGGCGGCGAATACCAGGATTTTCCGCATTTGCATTTTCATTTGATTTCGGATTAATTATCGTTTTTGTAGTAGGGGCGTAGCATTGCTACGCCCCTACGCCCCTACCACAGGATACCCCATGCACAATTCCATCGCCATTCTCGATTTCGGCTCACAATACGCCCAACTGATTGCCCGGCGCGTGCGCGAGGCGCAGGTCTACTGCGAACTCTTCCCCTGGGACGCGCCGCGCGAAAAAATCATGTCCATTCAGCCCAGGGCTTTCATCCTTTCAGGCGGGCCAAACTCGGCCTATGCGCCGGGCGCGCCGTTTATTCAGGATTTCATCCTGGAAAGCGGATTGCCCATCCTCGGCATTTGCTACGGCATGCAAGCCCTGACCCACGCCCTGGGCGGCAAGGTGGACGCTTCGGCTCAACGCGAATACGGCCATGCGATTGTCGAGCCGCTGGCCGAAAACCCGCTCTTGGGCGGCGATTCTTTCCAGGTTTGGATGTCGCACGGCGACAAGTTGACCGAACTGCCGCCCGGTTTCAGCGCGCTGGCAAAGAGCGGCAACAGCCCCTTCGCCGCCATGGCCGACCCGGCCCGCAATTACTACGGCCTGCAATTCCACCCGGAAGTCAACCACACCATCGGCGGCAGTGAAATCATCCGCCGCTTTGTGACCGACATCGCCGGAATCGTGCCAGATTGGACGCCGCAGTCGATTATCGACGAGTCGGTGGCGCGAATTCGCCAGCAGGTGGGCGATGCGCGGGTGCTGGCGGCGGTTTCGGGCGGAGTCGATTCGTCGGTGGCGGCGGCGCTGGTTCATAAGGCAATCGGCGACCAGTTGGTGGCTGTCTTTGTCGATACCGGTCTGTTGCGCAAGAACGAAGGCGCGCAGGTGGTGGTGGCTTTTCGCGAGATGCTCGGCGTCGAACTGGTGGCGGTGCAGGCGGCGGAGGAATACTTCGCGGCGTTGGCTGGAGTCACAGAACCGGAGCAAAAGCGCAAGATTGTCGGTGAGAAGTTCATCCGCATCTTCGAGCGCGAGGCCAAAGCCGTTGGGCAGCCAAAATTCCTGGTTCAAGGCACGATTTACCCGGACGTGGTCGAATCTTCTGCGCCGGATCGCAACAAAGCCGATAAAATCAAGACCCATCACAACGTCGGCGGGTTGCCGGAGGATATGCAGTTCGAACTGGTTGAGCCGCTGCGCTACCTGTTCAAGGATGAAGTGCGGGCGGTGGGCGAGGCGCTTGGGCTGCCGTCTGAGATGGTTTGGCGGCAGCCGTTTCCGGGGCCGGGCCTGACCGTGCGTTGTTTGGGCGAAGTCACCCCCGAAAGGGCCGAGCGGCTGCGCGAAGCGGACGCCATCCTGATTGAAGAATTATCCGCTGCCGGCCTGTTGGGCAAGGGCGCTGGCACAAGCCAGGCTTTTGTGGTGCTGCTGCCGGTGCGCTCGGTGGGCGTGATGGGCGACCAGCGGACGTATCAGGAAGCCTGCGCCATTCGCGCGGTGCTGACCGATGATTTTATGACCGCCGATTGGGCGCGCATTCCTTACGAGGTGCTGGCGCGGGTTTCGAGCCGGATTGTGAACGAGGTGCGCGGCATTAATCGCGTGGTGTATGATATTACCAGCAAGCCTCCCGCTACGATTGAGTGGGAGTAAGGAGTCCCGCATGTCCCAAGAATCCCGTTCGATTACCCCGCCGCCCATTCACCCGATGGCCGCTTTTGCCACAATTGCGTTGGACGGCATCTTCTTTTTCTTTTTCATTGAGACAATCAATCCGCTGGCCGCGCTGGGGATTGGCTCACTCGGTTTTGCGGCAACTACGCTGGTGCAGCGTTTTCTCGATAATGATACCTGGGGCGCGGCGATTGCCAAAGGGTTGGTGATGGGCATTGTGGCAGGCGTGCCTTATCCCGTTGCTGGCACGGCTGTTGGCCTGCCGCTGTTGGCCTGGGCTGGAATTAGCCGTTGGTCTTCGGGCAATAACCAACTTGTGGATGAGGCTGCAAAACGTCCGCGTCTTCCGAAATGAGTGCCAACGCTTTTGCCTGATCTTGATCGTGTTTTGTTCCAAAAATCCAATTATGGGTTTGCCCGGCTTTGCAAGATGGTGGGATGGGGATAACCTGCAACGCAGTTGCAACAAATTTCGGGAACAAAAGGATGAAAAATAACATCACAGAGATAATCGTCCGTTTTTCTCTATAATGCCTGTGGTCACAAATTGCGCGTTAAAAAGCGCAATTTGTGACCGGGACGGGCATATTCATCTGGAGGTTTCCCGTGAAAGCAAAATTTTTCATCCAAATCCTGGCGCTGGCTGTGTTCGCGCTGGGCGTGTTTATTCCGGCTGGGGCGGCGCAGGCCGCGTCTTCTTGCGGTAGTGAGTACACGGTTGTCAGTGGCGATACTTTGCTAAAAATTGCCCAAAAATGCGGCACCACGCTTTCGGCTTTGCGCCTGGCAAATCCTGAAGTTGGCAGCGGCAATTTGATTCAGGTCGGCCAGAAACTGTATTTGCCTGGCGCGCTGATTGGCGATACCATCTATGTTATTGCTCGCGGCGATACGTTGCGCGCGCTGGCAACCCGCTTTGGCACTACCGTAGATGCGCTGCTGAAAATCAATCCCAACATCACCAACGCCAATCGAATTTACGAAGGCCAGCGATTGGTCATCAAAGGCACGCCTACGCCACCCACCACCCCGCCTCCCCCGCCCCCTGGCGGTAAAACTTACACGGTGCAAAAAGGCGATACTTTGCGCAAAATTGCCGAAAAACACGGCAGCACCTGGCAGGAAATTTTGAAGATTAACCCGCAAATTAAAAACGCCAATCTGATTTATGTCGGTCAGATTATTAACCTGCCGGGCGAAGTGACCAACCATGTCGTTCAAAAAGGCGATACGCTGAATAAAATTGCCGCGAAATATGGCACAACGCTTCAAAAACTGCTCGAACTCAATCCGACGATTACCAACCCCAGCAAAATTTATGTCGGTCAGGTGATACGGGTGCGGTAAAGCGCGCATCGTGTTGAGAGAGTGTATACTCGCGGGCATGATAGAATGCCCGCGAGTATTTTCCTTGTCTTTGGCAAGGCTGACCTGCCCCATTCGGTGGTCTTTTGCCAATTATGGCAAATACAAATCGGCAACCGCGAAAGCGGTTGCCTCCGAATCTTGCCGGGCATAATCCAGATTCAACAACACGACCACAGATAATTTTTCTTCGGGGAAACGCAAATAGTAAGCATCAAAGCCCAACCAACTACCCTGATGCCCAACGGCAAGCGTTAGTGGCAAGTGCGGGATTTGGCAGATAAAAGCCAGAGCGTAGAAAAAACTCGATGGGGCTGAATCCCCTCAAGTGAGGGCAAAGCCCGCACTTGTCCACTGCACGCAATGTTGGCACGCTTTTGACCTTAAGACTCTGTTCCTATGGCACTTGATTGACTACGAAATAATCAAACTGTGCTGGTTGTGGCGCAGACCATGCTTGCCCTGCAAAAATCCCAATAAAAACAGGGTTCATATCACTTGTTTTTTCACCAATCAATCGCCAGTCTTGCCCATCGTGACTCGCATACGCTGTATATTTGTTTCCTTCACGGCGCAAGCGCAAAAATGCAATCTCGGTATTTTCAGCGGCTGTGGCTAAATTCTGCCCGTCTAAATTACCGCCTGTCGATAAGTCCACATAAAAACCATCTTTGGCACAAACATTCGGGGCGTCACAGAAGGCTCTGCCAAATTGCAAATAGTTTGCTGCACTCTCGTAAATGAGCAGACCTGCTATCTGATAATCACCGACAGGCTTGAAGTTAAGTTTGATTTCAATTTCAAAATTCCCATCAGGGATTGGGCGCAACAAAATATTGTCTAGGTTTCCACCACCAACATACCCAGGACGGGCAATAATTTCTAGCCAACCAGGGTTATTTGTGAGACTCCACGATTTTTTATTTTCCTGCGTCCAAGTCCATCCTTCAGCCAAAGAGCCATCAAAATCATCTCTAAACAAGAGAGGGTCAGGTGTAGGAGAGGGTTCTACGGTTGCAGTGGGGGGAAGTGGTGTTGAAGTAGGTTCAGGAATAGCAGTATTTGTGGGCAATGGCGGCGACGTTGGTACAGGTGTAGGTGTGGCGGGTGAGCCGCAAGCCGCAAGAGCAAAAATCACTACTGCAAAAACGAAAGTCTTAATGTATTTCATCGAAACTCCTTCGTGCTACGTTGATTTGATTTTATCCTTCCTATGTTTGGAAGGGGCGTGCCAACATAGTTATGGCCTGCGTGGGTTGCCACATCAAAACCAAACCCGTAGCCGGTTTCTTTTCCGCTGTTGAGTACGCCCGAAGTAAACATCTCGCCCAGCAAAGCCCGGCTGACAAGTTTCTCCGTGTAAAGAGCCTGGTCGTACAAATACATATCGCCAACCGTCGAGTAGATACTGCCGGAACCGTTCAAGTTGTCCAGCGCATCGGGTTCGTATGGCCCGTTCTCGTCGTAACTCTCGGCGGTATTGCCGCCAAAACGCCGCTCGTTTGGCAGGGCAAAGGTGTTTTTCATGCCCAGCGGGGCAAAAACATTGGCATCCATAAAGCGGGCATAGGATTGGCCCGAAACGCGCTCAATCAGGGAGCCTAGCAGGTCGTAACCGGTATTGCTGTAATAAAACTCAGCACCCGGCGCTGAAAGCATCTCCTGCGATTGCGAAAGCGCCCGGATGACATCCTCGTTGCCGGGTGTATCCGAGGCTTCAAACAGGGCATCATAAATTTCGTCGCTATCGTCATGCCCCATCACCCCGGAGGTATGATGCAGCAGGCGGCGCACCGTAACCCCGGAATCCATCCAATCCAGTTCAGGGATATAGTCGCTGATCGGGTCGTCCAAATCGATTTGCCCCTGCTCCACCAGAATCAAGACCCCCATCGCGGTAAACTGCTTGCCCACCGAACCCAGGTGAAAAATCGTCTCTGGCGTGATGTAAATCTCCTGATCTACATCTGCCAGGCCATAGCCGTTTTGGTGGATAATTTCGCCGCCCTGGATGACCATTACCACCCCGCCGGGGCCGTTTTCAAATTGGGACATCAACCCATCCACCTGCGCGGACACCGGCCCGGATACCACGCCGTTGGGGCCGGATTCAGCCTCGGCCATTTCGTCCGCTTCCACGCTCAGGCCTGAATCCTGAGACTGGGCCGGATACTCGTCCGCGTCATGACTCCAATCTTCCAATACATCGCAAGAAGCCAGCAAGAACATCGTTACCAGTAAGAACACAAATATTTTTTTCATCTTCTCTTTCCTATTCTTATCCATTCAAAAACCGCCGATACTCCTCCGGCAGGGGGATTCCGAACTTCTCACACAACAAACGCACATCGTGATAATCGCCCTCGTCGAGCGGGTAGCCGGTGTGGAATTTGACCATCCATTCGGGGGTGATGCAGCGCACCGGAACGCCGTTTACCGTGCCGGAGCCGGACAGCGATTCGGGTGGGTAATCCAGGCCGAAGGTCAGTTTCCCGTTTTCGTCAAAAGTGTAGGTGTGGAAATCGACCAAACGCCCCATCTCATCACCCATTACGAAATTGCAATCGCGGGTATCGTCGCGCGGGACATCGCGGTAGCCGCGTTCTTCGAGCAGGGCGCGCACCGTCGGGACGTGGCGATGTTCGAGGGCAATATCCAAATCAGCGTGCGGACGGGATTGCCAACCGAGCAGCGCATCGACGCCCCAGCCGCCATCCAGACAGACTTCGACCCCATGCTGACGGAGCAGTTCGACAAAGGCGACCACGTCGTTGGCGGTGGTTTCGTCGCGCAGGATTGGCCCGCCGGCCACCGAATCGCGGCAGCGCAGGCAGTTCGCGTCGGGGCAGTGGGTGATGGACGGATTATCTGCAATGACCGCGGCCAGGGTATCGATAAATTCTGCCAGCGGGAAAATCCGCCAGTTGCTCGGCCCGGCCTGAACACGGGTTTCGATGCCTGCAACCGCCCCATCCAGGTTGTTGAAGCCATCGGAACAACTACCGACTTCGATTTCTTGAATCGCATATTGGCGGTGTCTGGCCCAGCGGCGGAACAAACGCCGTCCGGCGCGTTCCTCGGCAAAATGGACGGGCGTGGCGCTGGTCAAATCGACCCCGGCCAAAACGACATAAGCCGGAACAGGGCTGGCATAAGCAACTTTATACGGCCCATAAACGTTCAGCGGCCCCTGGGCGGCAATCAGTTCAGCGGCCAGCGGGCCAAGCGCGGCAAACGAGTTGAGTGGGTGATTCCCGCGCGCGCGGCCTTCGATTTGCAGCAGCCGCGCCGGAATCGCGCCCATATCGCAGGCAATCCTATCGTCGGATGGGTCGTAGGGCATTCCCGGCGAAAAATCGTCTTCCTCATCGTATCCGTTTTGAGCCAGGCTGCGCAAGGCCGCGATTTCGCAATCGTAAGTAAAAGTCGGCACGAGCAGGGTGCAGCCGCTTTCGAGAAAGGCGCGAATCAGCATCTCGGGCCCGCCGTCCAATTGCCCAAATGATTTGAGCGAGGAATGCAGGCAGACGATGCCGTTTTTCAGCCCGGCGGCGCGGATGGCTTCGCGTAGTTGGGGGAAGGTGGTATTGTTCATGGTATTGGGATTTTAGCACAAACCGCCCTGTGGTGAATTCTATTGTGAAGTGCTGAGGCCATGACAGCAATTCCAAATCTAAAATCCACTTGTCAGCCAGCCGTCTTACTAACCGTATCCGGCGGGATAAATCCCTGCCTCAGTTCATGAAAGTCGGCTTTTAGCCGACTTGTTTGTCAGCCCGAAGGGCTTTTTTGTGCTGAGGCAGGGCTTCCAGCCCGCCGGAACCAGCGGGACAACCCTTTGCCTGAAAAATTACGTTTTAGATTTGGAATTGCAAAGGCCACGAAGGTAAACTTGACAGCCAAAAAATGTGGGATATACTGACTTTTATCCGCGCCATGAGCACATTCTCCCAAGCCGACATCGATAGCCTGACCGTAGCAATGGAAAGCCAAACGCCCCAGGAAATCATCACCTGGGCAGTCGAGACGTTCGCCCCTCAAATCGCCGTCAGTTCATCTTTCCAAACCCAGAGCCTCCCGCTCCTGCACATCGTCTCGCGTATCGACCCCGAAATCCTGGTCTTTTTCCTCGATACCGGCCTGCACTTTTGGGAAACGCTCATCTTCCGCGAACAACTCCAGCGCGAATTCAACCTTCACATCCAAAACCTGTACCCCGATAAACAGTGGCAGAACTTCCTCTCCCGCTTTGGCCGCGAACTCTACCAGCAAGACCCCGACTTGTGCTGTTTCTTGCGCAAAGTCCACCCCATGCAAAAAGGACTCGCCACCGTCCGCGCCTGGATAACCGGCATCCGCCGCGACCAGACATCCACCCGCCGCAACGCCCAAATTCTCGAACTTGAAGCGCGCGGCCTGCTCAAAATCAACCCCCTGCTCAACTGGACCGGCCAGGACGTTGAAAATTACATTCGCCAGCACAACCTGCCCGCCCATCCGCTCTTTGAAAAAGGCTATCGCAGCATTGGTTGCAAACCCTGCACCCGCGCCGTGCGCCTTAATGAAGACGAACGCGCCGGGCGCTGGGCTGGCAAAGGCAAAACCGAATGCGGCCTGCATACCGAAATGTTCAACCAGGACGGCCCCGGCAAATCAGCCCTGTTAAACGGCTTCCTGCTCAACCCCAATCAGGATGACTCCCCATGAGTGACCAAATCACCCCCGAAGTTTTCAACCACCTTGTCGAACTGGCCGCGCTGGAACTGACCCCAGACGAAGCCGAATACCTGCGCCGACAGTTAAACAACCAACTGACCGCCATCGATGACCTGAACCAGGTCCCGCTCGACCCCGAAACGCCGCCCGCCTCGCATGGCGTTTCCTACACCCCGGCCACTTCCGCGCCCATCCGCCCCGACGAATGGCATCCGCACCCCGACCCGGCCAAACTGCTCAAAGGCGCGCCCGAAACCGCTGATGGCTATATCGTCGTCCCCGAAATCCCGCACCAGGACCTAGAATAAATATTTCACACGTCCTGAGCGGAGCGTCCTTCGACTGCGGGCTGCGCAAAATACGCTCCGCCCTCCGCTCAGGACAAAATGAAGTTTAAGTAAAAAAGCGTAGTCGAAGGACATTCACCAGCGTTTACCAGCAACATGACGAATTTTACAAGAGGCTCATTGCTAATGAAACTCCACCAACAAACTGCCCTGGAAATTGCTCAAAACATCAAAACCGGCCAACTTTCCGCCGAAGAAGTGCTGGACGCGCACTTGCATCACATCGAGGCCGTCGACGGCATCCCCGGCGCGCTGGACGGCGACCCCGCCGCCCAGCCCGAGAAAGTCCACGCCTTCATCACCCTCACCGCCGAACGCGCCCGCGCCCAGGCCCGCGCCGTAGACGAGAAAATCGCCGCCGGGCAAGACCCCGGCCCACTGGCTGGCGTTCCGGTCACGGTCAAGGATATTTTCTGCGTCGAAGACACCCCCTCGACCGCCGCCTCCAAAATTCTTGCCAATTTCAACGCTCCCTACACCGCCACCGCCGTTCAGCGCATGGAAGCGGCTGGGGCCGTTGTTCTCGGTAAAGTCAATCTGGACGAGTTTACCTACGGCTCCTCCAATGAATCATCCGCCTTCCAACCCGCCCCGCGCAACCCCTGGGATACCTCGCGCGTGCCGGGCGGCTCCTCCGGCGGCTCGGCGGCTTCGGTCGCCGCTTACGAAGCCCCGCTCTCGCTCGGCACCGACACCGCCGGTTCGATTCGCCAGCCGGCCGCCTTTTGCGGCGTCGTCGGCCTTAAGCCGACCTACGGACGCGTCTCGCGCTACGGGCTGATCGCCTTCGGCTCCTCGCTCGATTGTCCCGGCCCGCTCTCGCGCACCGTCAGCGATTCCGCGCTCATGCTGCAAACCATCGCCGGGGCCGATCCGCGTGACGCCACCGCCGCCACCGTCCCGGTTCCCGATTACCTGGCCGAACTCGAAAAAGGCGTGCGCGGCCTGAAAATTGGCCTGTCGCCCGAATACTTCCAGATCACCTATTTCCACGCCGAAAGCGGCCAACTCGAAACCCAACCCGTGCCAGACGTGATGAAAAACGCCGTGCTGGATGCCGCCCAACGCCTGGCTGCCCTGGGCGCCGAAATTGTCGAAAACGTGCCCATGCCGCATACCCGTTATGGCATTCCGGCCTATTTTGTCATCTCACGCGTCGAAGCCGCCTCCAATCTGCACCGCTTCGACGGCGTCAAATACGGCTATCGCGCCCAATCCGGCATCACCGACCTGCGCTCGATGTACCGCCGCACCCGCGCCGAAGCCTTTGGCCCGCAGCCCAAACTGCGCATCCTGATGGGCATGTACGTCTCTGCCGCCCAATACAGTGAGCAATACTACAATCGTGCCTTGCGCGTGCGCTCACTCCTGCGCCGCGATTTCGACGAAGCCTTCGCCAAAGTCGATTTATTGCTTACTCCCACCACCCCCACCTCGGCCTTTCCCATCGGCGGCCTGTACGGAGATTCTGTGTTGATGCAGTACGCTGACCAGTTGACCGTGCCAGGCAACCACGCCGGCATCCCCGGCATTTCCATCCCCGCCGGGCTGGACGCGGACGGCCTCCCCATCGGAATCCAGTTTCAGGGCCGCGACTTTGCTGAAGATATTCTCCTGCGCGCCAGCCGCGCCTACGAAATCGCCACCGCAAGCGAACCCTGGCGTCAGGCCAGGCCCGCTTCTCTGGTATGATTAAGTTGCCATGAAAACCTTCCTCGACCACCTCAACCAGGCCGACGCCGCCGAATTCAGCCAAACCCCTGGCATCGGTTTGCCCCTGGCGGAGCGCATCGTCGCCGCCCGGCCTTTTGAGCGCGTCGAAGACAGCCTTGCCGTCAACGGCCTGGGGGAGAAATTGCTTCAGCGTTTGCGCGACAGGTTTAATGAAATGGAGATAGATCCCATGAGCGAAGAAACTGGCCTCGTGCCGCCCCCACCCCCTGCACCTGAACCCGTCCAGCCGTCCCGGCCCGAACCGGCCCCGGTTGTCAACACGGCTCCCCGGCCTGAGCCGCGCCCAAGCGCAAAATCAAAACCGAACTTTTTCCAGCGATTGGGACGCGCCTTTGTCGGATTCCTAAAATTTGTCTTTGTCCTGCTGCTCATCGCCCTGCTTCTGGGTGGTGTCGGCGCGGGCGTCTATTTCGGCTTGCCTTACCTGCATCAGATGTTCATCGTGCCGGTAGACCAGAACCGTGAGCGCATTAGCGAAGTTGCCCAACAGCAAGCCCGTGATGTTCTGGCTCTCAACGCCCAAATTGACGATTTGAATGCTGAAATCCAGCGCTTGAAATCTGAAACCGAAGCCCTGCAAACCCGCGATGATGATTTTGCAGCGCAGTTGGGCGCAGTCGAAACTGCCATTCAGACCCAGAGCGCATCCTTGAAAAAACTCGAAGAAATGCAAACCAAACTTGATCAAAGCGCCGACCAGCAGCGCGAAGGCCTGAGCGCGGAACTGGCCCGCGAGATGCGCCTGACGCGCGTCATCGATCTGCTCTCCCGCGCCCGCCTGTATCTCTCTCAGAGCAACTTCGGGCAGGCCCGTCAGGATGTCGCCCAGGCCCGTGACTTGCTGACCGAATTGCGCGAACAAACTCCCGAAGCCGAACGAGCCAATTTTGACGCCGCGCTCTTCCGTCTTAACCTGGCCCTCGAAAACCTGCCCGCATTCCCGGTCATCGCCGTAGACGATTTGAACATCGCCTGGAACCTGCTCGTGCTGGGCGAGACAGGGACTTTGCCCGGAACAGAAGCGCCGCCAGCAGAAACCCCCTGAACCCGTACCGCGACCATCAGGTTGCGATTGAGTAATTTTGAATCATCCAATATCTTCCAGGAGACTCCCATGACTTATAAAATCAAATTTGGCACCGACGGTTGGCGCGGTGTCATCGCCGAAGATTACACCTTCGACAATGTCCGCCGCTGCGCCCAGGGGTATGCTTCTTACATGCTCGAACAGGGCAACGCCGGCAAATGGATTGTGGTCGGCTATGACAAGCGTTTTGCCAGCGAAAACTTTGCCGCCGCTACTGCTGAAGTGTTGGCGGGCAACGGCTTCAAAGTCTACCTGACCGACAGCGCCACGCCCACCCCGGTCATTGCTTTTGCGGTGGTCAATAAACAGGCTTGCGGCGCGATTAACATCACCGCCAGCCACAACCCACCCGCCGACAACGGATTCAAAGTCCGCAACGAGACCGGCGGCGCCATCGACCCTGAAGGTTTGCTGCGCATCGAGGCCTTAATCCCTGATAGTATTGATTCGGTCAAACGCTCCGCTTACAAGGCAGAAATTTCTTCTGGCAGCATCGTCGTATTCGACGCTCACACCCCTTATTTTGAGCATATCCAGAAATTGATCGACCTGCAACCCATCCGCGATGCCGGGTTGACGGTGCAGGTCGATGCCATGTGGGGCAACGGCGCGGGTTACTTCACCAAATTGCTGGGCGGCGGAAAAACCAAAGTCCTCGAAATCCATGCCGAGCGCAACCCGCTCTTTCCTGAGATGAAACGCCCCGAACCCATTCGCCCGAACATTGACAAGGGCCTCGAAGCGACGGTTGCCAACAACGCCGATGTCCTGCTCATTCTCGATGGCGACGCCGACCGCTGCGGCATTGGCGATGAAAACGGCGAATTTATCAACCAGTTGCGCGTCTACGCTCTGCTGGCCTATTACCTGCTCGAAATTCGCGGCGAGCGCGGTGACATCGTCAAGACCCTTTCGACAACCAACATGCTCAATCGCCTGGGCGAAATTTACGGCGTTCCGGTGCATGAAACCGGCGTCGGTTTCAAATTCGTTGCCCCCAAGATGACCGAAACCAACGCCCTGATTGGCGGCGAAGAGAGCGGCGGCTACGCCTTCCGCGGCAATGTGCCGGAGCGTGACGGCATCCTGGCTGGCCTGTACATGCTCGATTTTATGGTACGCACCGGCAAAAAGCCGACTGAACTGTTGGCGATGCTCTTCGAGAAAGTCGGCGGCGAATACTTCTACGACCGGGTCGATAGCGCCTTCAGCGGCGACCGGGCCGCCCGTGAAAAAATGATTCTGGACGCCAAACCTGAAACCCTCGGCGGCTTGAAAGTGACCGACTTGATCACTGTGGACGGCTTCCAATTCCGCATGGAAGACGGCGGCTGGATGCTGATTCGCTTCAGCGGCACAGAACCGATTATGCGCATCTATTGCGAAACCCGCCACGCCGACAAAGTGCAGGCGATTTTGCAGGATGGACTGAAAGTGGCCGGGATTTAAAAAAATCGGACATTTGATGTTCATACGTGCTTCGTGCGTATGAACATCAAATGTCCGGCTCTGCTTATACATTGCGGGGGTTACATAAGCAGGACAAACACCGTCATCATTGCCAACTGCGCCAGCGGATAGTAACTGGCGCGGTCGAAGAGCCGCCCGGCCTGGCGGCTCTCGCGTTTCTGGTAGAGTTGGATGCCCGGCAATATCAACAGGAACAGGCCGACCAACCCGGTAGCCAGCAGGTAGGGCCAGCCAAGTGGTTTGGGCGACATGAGCGGCAGGAACAGGCTGATCAGGGTGGTCAGGCTCAGGGTGATGACGACCAACAGCCCGGCTTTTTGCGGCCCAAACGTGAGTGGGATGGTTTTCGCGCCGACTCGTCGATCTTCCTCGACATCGTTCCAGTCAGCGGGGATGTTCTGTCCGCCGATTTCCCAGAGCATGAGCCAGGCAACCATCAGCAGCAGGTAAGGCAGGTATGGGTTGGGTTCGACCACAAAAACCGCCGAGACTGGCCCGGCAGACTTAACCAATCCGCTGACCAGGGTGCGCCAGTAGGTCACTTTGAGCAGGCGGCAGTAGATCACTTCCAGCACGGCAGCGGCCAGCACGATGAAGACGATGACCGGGTTCAGGACGTAGGCCCCGATGAGCGCAATGGCGTACCAGAAGGCGAACCAGCCCCAACCCTGGCGCGCGGTCAGGATGTTTTGGGCCAGTGGGTAGCGCATGGCCGAGGCCTCGACCGAGTAGCCGGCATTGATGCCATCCCCGGCGAATTTTTCACGGTCTGCCTTGATGGCGACCAGGTCGTTGAGGGCATAAATGGCCGTGTAACCGGCAAAGGCGGTGATGAGCGAGAGCAGGATGACCTGCCAGGCCGGGAAAGCGCCCAGCCAGAGCAGGGCGGTGAATCCGGGCATGGCGACATCCAAAATACCGTGGGTGGTGCGGGAGAGGGCGAGAAAGCGATTGAGCATAAGTCAGTATCCAGTGTTTTGATATTCGACACTCGGTAGTCGATATTCGAATATCGACTACCGAGTATCGATGCTTGATGATTCAGGTTGTAGGTGATTTTAGAAAATAGGCCATATAGTTCATATCTTCCTTATCATGCGCCACTTTGAAGTTACCGGTAATTGGATTGTACATCAGGCTGGCGATTTGGACGAACTCGAGACCAGATTCGCGTGACCAGGCTTTAAGTTCGGAGGGGCGAATCAGTTTGCGGTAGTCATGCGTGCCACGCGGCAACAAGCGCAGGATGTTTTCACCAATCAGGATGACGGCCACCAGCGATTTGAGCGTGCGGTTGATGGTCGAGAAGAAGACCCGACCGCCGGGTTTGACCAGCCTGGCGCAGGCGGCGATGACCTTACCCGGTTCTGGGACGTGTTCGAGCATTTCCATGCAGGTGACGGCGTCGAACGATTCGGGCTGTTCCTCGGCAATTTGCTCGGCGTTGATGGCGCGGTAGTCGATGGTCAGTCCCCCGGCCCGGGCATGCTGGCGGGCCGCTTCGAGCGAGGCCAGCGACAGGTCGATGCCGGTCACCTGCGCCCCGGCCCTGGCGAGGGCCTCGGACAGAATCCCGCCGCCGCAGCCGACATCGATGATGCGCGGGTTAGGCGTTTCGATATTGTCCATGATGAATTTGGCGCGCAGCGGGTTGATGGTATGCAGGGTTCCCATCTCACCTTTGGGGTCCCACCAGATGTGGGAGACGTTGTCGAATTTGGTGATTTCGTCGTTGTCGGCGTTGGAGAATTGGGTCATG
>DAOUML010000070.1:0-27623 GCA_034411635.1 Anaerolineales bacterium | reverse complement strand
GATGCTTGGGAATGGTCTTGACTGGCAGCGGGCGCGGGTCACTTGTGCCCGACAGGGTATCGGCATGTTCGGCGCGCCAGAGTTTGTATTCGGGCGTGCTGGGTTCGGGGCCGCGTTCGAGCATCAGGGCGGGCAGGATTTCGAGATTGGTGTAGAGCGTCTGCCCGTGTAGGGCTTGGGCCAGGTTGGGCGGCAGGCGCGTTTCGGATTGTTCATCGGCGAAACGCGGGTCGGTTGCGCCCAGGCGCAGGTCGGTGACGAGGCCGTAGAAGCGGTAGTTGCCGCTGTCGATGACCACAAATCCGCCTTCCTGCACATCGAGCGGGTCAACGGTCAGCCGCGCGGAGAACGAATCTTTCAATCCACCACCGATGATATAGCCAATTTGGGATTGTTGAGTTTCGATTTTAGATTGTTGATTTGCCATGTGACCCTCCTGATTTCAGATTTGCGCGCGCGGTTTTGATGGATGCCGTGAAAATGGCGACCAGTTCATCGGCCTCTTTGAGCAAGTCTTTCAGCCGTTCAGACGGAATTATCCCTGCTTCTTGAAGTAATTCCATCCAATAAAGACATTCGTCCGCTTCCTCGAGGGAAATTCCTGCCTTTGCGATAAAGTCGGCTTTTGATTTTCCTCGGCAGGCGGCGCGGTAATTTGCGCCTACTGACATTCCAGAGCGCAAAAGTTGATGTCCGATAGTTCGCGCTGTTGACGTGTTCGGTAAGGCCTCCACCAGCCGAATGATGCGCAGGCTAAATTGTTTGGTGCGTAACTTTAACTCTTCTTCATTCATGACAGACTCCTTGCCTATCGCTTAATCTAAAATCAACAATCACAAATCTAAAATCACAGCACTTCGCCTAACGCGCCCAAAACGCTCATCAGGGTTGGGTAATCATCGCGCAAAAGTGTAATCAGTTCTTGAGTGGCAGATTCCTTCCAGCGCTCATCATTGGCTTTTCCGGCTATCTGGATGTGCGCGGCCAGGATTTCGCCGATGGGGGCGTCTTTGGCCCTGAGAATATGGCGGAAGTAGCCGAAGCGGCCTGCCGAGGTGAAACGCTTCAGTTCGGTATCGTCGCACAGGTAGATCACATCCAGACTGAGGGGCGGACGAGGCGGCAGCAGGTGGAAGATTTTACCGTCCTGTTCGTAGCCGACTGAGAGTACCGACATTTCAACCGGGACGATTCTGCGCTCGCGGTTATCGCGCATCACTTCCGCGCTGACATTTTCAGCGGTGACGAGTTGGCGCACCAGCCCGTCATCGTCGATGTGGATGTCGTAAATCAGGCCGTAGACCTGGTATCCGTTCCCAAGCGGGGCGCGGACGAGGGACCCGAAGGCCGGGGCTTCAAATTGCGAGACGGAGCAACCGGCAATGAATCCGGTGGTTCCGGCGCGCAGTAAACGTCCGATTTCGATGGATGATGGCATAAAAACTCCTTTTCGCTGTCATTGCGAGTGAGCGGTTTCCAGCGAGCGAAGCAATCTCCGGTTTGACGGATAAAATTTCTCGATAAACGCCCACCGTTTAAATGGGGATTGCTTCGTCGGGCTGCGCCTTCTCGCAATGACATTAATACTTGCTTCTTCCCGACAAATCTTTGGCTGATTGTTTCCCGGAAATTTCTCCAATTTCGCCATTATTTCTTCGGATTTCAAGGTCGAGCATTTGGTCAACTTGATGTTGCTCTTGAAAACTGACAACGGCCAGTTCATGAGCGCGATGCAATAAATAGGGAAATGGTTTGCTCCCCATGATTCGGGTTTGTTCTATCAAAGAAAGATGGAGTAAATTAAGTTGAGTTTCATCTTGCGCTACCCACTTTGGAATATCAACGCGAGCAATATTCGGGTGCTTTTCATCACCGATATTGAGATAGAAGAAGTGCAGAGACAAATCGTTTTTATATTTTTCGGCCGTTTTAGCCTGAAAAGTGAAAACTGCTGAACGTTCGTGTTTCCCCAATATTTCGCTAAAGAGCCACACATCTTTTACGCCACGCAATGGGGTGAAATATCTCTGGTTTTTTAGTTCACTTTCAGGAATTTCTGCAATTTCTAATAATCTTATTAGCCAGTTTGCACTTGGTTTATCAATATAGCCTGCAGTAACAATTTGTTTTTCCCGAAAAGCCCTTAAGGTATTCAGGTAATCTTGAATACTTTTTTCAAATTCTCGCAAACTTTCGTTGTCGCTTGCACCCCATAGTTCCAACTGCCCATCTGTAAGGGTAATAATATCACCGACATAGTTCTCACAGACTTCAAGAATTTTTTTACGCTCGGCAAGGTCACGGCGTAGGGCAATCTGGCTTTCTGTAGGAATTTCTGCCTCGTTTTCGTCGCCATAATATAAATTAGTTTCGACAAAAATCTCTGGGACTTTGCCTGTACCCATCTCCATCACAATGACACCAACGTTAATAAGGTAATACAGTATGGGTTTGTGCCGACTAGGGAAAATTTGGGAGCCGTCGGCGGCGATTAAGACTGCATTTAACGGCGACCCAGGCGGCGGGAGGTGCGTGTCGAGTGGTTCGTTAAGCGGAACCGCGCAGCGGATGGCTGGGTCGGCTTCTTTGGCGGTTTCCACCTTGTAGCGGAGTCCATCCAAGTTATTTGCATGGTGGCGCAGTAAATCGCGGGCGCGGTTGCGGCGCTCGTCGAGGGTCTTTTTGCGTTGCTGGGCGTTTGCGCCAATTTCGCGAATTTTTTGGTAGACCTGCTGGAAATCGATGGCCATTGGTTTTCTCTTTTAGAACATTTGTTACATTTTACCCGATTTTAAGGGTTTGGGGAACTTTTTTTGAGTCGCGGCGTCTTTGATGTAGTTTGAACATTCAAAAAGGAGCCTATTATGAACAAAAAATTTCTTTTCTTTTCGGTTTTGATGGCGATGGTTTTGTCGCTGAGTGCCTGTGTTTCGGTTGGTTCGCCTGATTTGGCGCGCAGTGTGACCGTGACGGGCGCGGGCCAGGTTGGGCTGAAACCGGATATTGCTTATATTTATATCGGTGTGACGACTGAAGACCCCAGCGCGGCGGATGCGGTTGCCCGCAATAATGCGGATAGCCAACGATTGATTGATGCGCTGAAGGCTGAGGGCGTGGCGGCGGATGATATTCGCACCAGTAATTTCTCGATTTGGACCAATCGTCCTTATGATTTCGAGGGGCAGGCGGGCGCCCCGGTGTATGTGGTCGATAACATGGTCAATGTGACGGTGCGCGATCTGGATAACCTCGGTAATTTGCTGGATGTGGCGGTGCGTTCGGGCGCGAACAATATTAATAGCATTCAGTTTGACCTGGCCGATAAGACCGAGGCGATGAGCCAGGCCCGCGCGGCGGCGGTGGAGGCGGCTCGCAAACAGGCCGAGGAATTGGCGGCTGCTGCCGGGGTGACGCTGGGCAAGGTTCAGACCATTACTTTTTATGACAGTGTTCCTTATCCGGTTTACGATAATAAGGGCATGGGCGGCGCAAACGCGATGGAGATGTCGGTGCCGATTAATCCTGGTACGATGCAGTTGACGGTAACGGTGACGGTTGCTTATGAAATCAAGTAAACGTTGAAAAGTTGAGGATGAAGCCCGTTTCCTGGTGACAGGGGCGGGCTTTTTTGTTTGGGTTAGAATTGCTGTTGGGAGCAGAATCAGCCTAAAAAAACTGTTATACTGATATTGGAACATTTTGAGCAAAAAGAACAGGAAATTTTTATGTCATTCCCCTCTGAAACAAACCGCGAACCCCTGCCCGAAATCACCTTTTCCCAGTTGCCAAATGAGTTGCAGCAGGCCGCTGGGCGCGCTGGTTGGGGTGAATTGATGCCCGTTCAGGCGCGCGCAATTCCGTATTTGCTGGCGCGGCGCAATATGATGGTGCAGGCCCGCACCGGCAGCGGCAAGACCGGGGCTTTTCTGTTGCCGATGCTGCAACGTTTGCAGCCTGACCGGGCCGAGTGCCAGGCCTTGATTCTCGTTCCGACCCGTGAATTGGCGAAGCAAGTCCATGAGGAGGCCGAACGCCTGTTTGGACAAAAGGGACTGCGCACGGTGGCGGTTTATGGCGGCGTGGGATACAAGCCGCAGATCGACGCGCTCAAGCAGGGCGCGCAGGTGGTGGTTGGGACGCCAGGGCGCGTGCTTGACCATTTAATGCGCCGCACCTTCTCGCTCGACCAGTTGCGCATGTTGGTTTTTGACGAGGCCGACCGGATGCTTTCGATGGGGTTTTATCCTGATATGCGTGAAGTGCAAGGCTACCTGCCGGGCCGTGAGATTCATACCTGCATGTTTTCGGCCACTTTCTCCGAGCCGGTTCTGCGCACGGCGCGCGAGTTTATTCGCGAGCCGGAGTTTATCAGCCTGAGCAGCGACCATGTCCATGTGACCGATGTTCAGCATATTTTTTACCTTGTCGATGGCATGGACAAAGACCGCAGTCTGGTGCGTCTGATTGAAGTGGAGCAGCCGCCTTCGGCGATTATCTTCTGCAATACCAAAGACCGGGTGCGCTATGTCAGCGTTGTGCTGCGCCGCTTCGGTTACGATGCCGACGAATTGAGCGCCGACCTTTCGCAAGCCGCCCGTGAAAAGGTGCTGGAACGAGTCCGCCAGGGGAGTTTGCGTTTTCTGGTTGCCACCGATATTGCCGCGCGCGGGTTGGATATTCCCAGCCTGTCGCACGTCATCCAGTATGAGCCGCCGGAGGAGGTCGAGTTGTACATCCACCGCGCCGGGCGGACGGGACGCGCCGGGGCCGCCGGGATTGCGATTGCGCTCATTCACAAGGGCGAACGGTTTTCGCTGGAGAAAATCGCGCGTCATTATGGTATTGAGATGGAGGAGCGACCCATTCCGACTGATGCCGATGTGCAGGAGGTTGTCTCAGAGCGGGCCACGACCATGTTGGAAGCCAAATTGCGCCAGCGCGATAAATTGCAGGCCGAGCGCAGTCAGCGTTTTTTGCCGCTGATTCGTTCTCTGGTCGAGAACGAGGATGAATTGCCGTTGCTGGCTATGTTGTTGGATGATTACTACCAGCAAGCCCTGCACGGACTGGTTGCCCCGCCAGATGCAAGCAGCCGGCCCCGCCGACCGCAAAAACCGTCTGGAGGCGGTGGAAACCGGCGCGGAGGAGGCAGTTCTCGAAGACGGAGATAGTTAAAAAAGACTTCTTGCACAGGTCCTGAGCGGAGCGTCCTTCGACGACGGGCTTCGTCGTGAGCGCTCAGCCGAACGGCTGCGCAAAATACGCTTCGCCCTCCGCTCAGGACGGTGTCACCTTAAGCGAGAAAGCGCAGTCGAAGGACATCTATAGGAAAACAATGGATGGCTTTTGCAAGATGTCTAAAAACTACAGGAGGCACAATGCAGCATTCCATTACATTTGGCCTGGCACGCATGCATGTTGAATTTGGTGAGAAACGAGACTTTTTGCCCGATTTTGTGGCCCGTCTGGCTCGTTCAGGCGTCAAGATTTTTTTGGAATATGGATATGGTTCGGGGATGGGTTTTACGCAGGACGATTATCGCGCGATGGCCCCGGATGTGGTTTTTAGTTCCCATCATGAAGTTTACCAGCAGGATTATGTGCTGGTCTTGCGCTGTCCGCTTGAAAAGGATTTGCGCTTGCTCAAGCCGGGGGCCTGCATTATCTCGATGATGCACTATCCCACCCGACCGGCGCGGGTCGATCTGTTGCGCTCGCTTGGCGTCGAAGCGATTTCGCTCGACTCTATCAAAGACGATGTTGGCCGCCGCATGGTCGAAAACCTGCACTCGGTTGCCTGGAACGGGCTGGAGGTGGCCTTTCGGGTTTTGCAGCGGCTTTATCCGCCACCCGGCCTGGAAAGCCCGGAGCGCGGCCCGATTCATGTCACGGTGATGGGAGTCGGCGCGGTGGGGGTCCATGCGGTGCAGGCTGCCAGCCGCTATGGGGATATGGGTTTGTGGCCGGTTTTGGCTGGACGCGGCGTGCCGGGGGTGCAGGTAACTGCCATCGATTATGACCTGACCTATAACGAGCGTGTCATGCGCGATCTGCTCTCTCGTACTGACATTCTGGTCGATGCCACCCAGCGCCCTGATCCCAGCAAGGTAGTCATTCCCAATCAATGGATTGCCTGGATGCCTGAACATACGGTTTTGGTCGATTTATCTGTCGATCCGTATCGTTGCGAACCCGGCCAGTTGCGTGAAGTAAAGGGTATTGAGGGGATGCCGCAGGGCAACCTTGATCAATACGTCTTTGCGCCCGACGACCCGGCCTTTGAGCGCGTGCCGGAATGTGTCTCTACAGCAAATCGGCGTTATTCGGTTTCATGCTACTCCTGGCCGGGGATTCATCCAAAACAATGTATGAAATTATATGGCGACCAGATTCTCCCACTGCTGCGTACCTTGATTGAAAAAGGTACGGTGGCAAACATCAATAGCAAGGGGAAATTCATGGAGCGCGCGCTTTCACGCGCCATGCTCTCGCATTGGTTAAGTAAAAATGGAAAGGATGGTTAAACGATGCTAGTTCCAAAAACCCTGGGCCTGCCGCGTATGCGCAACGAAGCCGGGGAAAAACGGGTCTTTTTGCCCGATTTTGTGCAGTTTATCGCTTCATTGGGTGTTCATGTTTATATCGAAGAGGGGTATGGTTCACGTTCCGGCTACACTTTTGAAAATTTCAAACAGGCCAATCCCCTGATCCATAAAACAGACAAGCAAGGCGCATATCAGCAGGATGTTGTCTTGATTTTGCGTACCCCTAAATCTGATGAGATGCCGTTAATCAAGCCTGGCACAACCCTGTTTTCGATGCTCCACTTCCCCACTCGGCCACATCGGGTTCAGCGTCTGGTTGATTTGGGGATCGATGCCATTTCGATGGACAGCGTTGCGAATGATGGGAATATTCGTCTGATTGAAAACATGCAGGCGGTTGCCTGGAACGGACTCGAAGCGGCCTTTGACGTGCTCGAAAAACGCTGGCCTGGCCTCGTTCGGCCTGATGGTCGCCCCATTCAGGTCTTGGTTTTGGGAACCGGCATGGTCGGCAAATATGCCATCGACGCCGCCACCAAACTGGGTAACATTGAACGCAACAACGATCACATTGCAAATGATGGCCCGGGCGCGGTTGCGCTTTCGGTTGGCCGCAATATCACCGCCAACCCACAGACCATGCAGTCGCTGATGAGCCAGGCCGATATTCTGGTGGATGCGTCCCAACGTCGCAATGCCAGTCTGCCGGTCATCCCCAATGATTGGATCGCCTGGCTGCCTGATCACGCTGTCATCGCCGACCTGGCGGTTGATCCTTACAGCATTAATGTCGACCCGCCGGTGGTGCGCGGCGTGGAGGGAATTCCACAGGGCAGCCTTAACCAGTATATCTTTGAACCCGCCGACCCGAACTGGGACAAGACTGTGCCAGAAACCGTCAACTCAAAGCACCGCCGCGAGACCGTCACCTGTTACTCGTGGCCGGGGGTACACCCTGAAGCCTGTATGAACCATTATGCGCGCCAACTGGAGCCTTTGGTCGAAGTCCTGTTTGAAAAAGGCTATCATGGTTTATCGTTGGAAGGCGAGTATTTTGAACGCGCGCTTTATCGCGGTACTTTGAAATATTTTTTGGAAACAAGATAAGGGACGATTGGGAGTTATACAAGAAAGGATGTTATCTATGACTCAAAAAACTGTCGTTGCCGCCGCCCTGGGCGAGTGCGTCCATGTGGCTGGCGTCTCAAATTTTCTGCGCCTGGCTGAAGTGGCTGGCTGGCGCACCGTTTTTCTTGGCCCAGCGGTGCCGGTGGATGAACTGCTAAAAGCCGCCAAACGCGAAAAAGCCGACCTTGTCGGCGTTTCGTATCGTCTGACGCCTGAAACCGGCGAACGCCTGCTTGGGCAATTTGCCGAAGCCGCCTCCGAACTGCATGATGCCGGGGTCAAGTTTGCGTTTGCCGGTACGCCCCCTGTGGCTGAAAGAGCCGAGAAACTGAGCGGCTTTTTCGAAAAGATTTTCGACGGCTCGGAAGAACCCGAACAGGTGCTGGCCTATCTTAAAGGTCAACCCGCCCACGACCTGAGCGAAAAAGACTTCCCCCAGCGCGCGGTTGACCGTATTCTGTGGAAGCGGCCTTACCCGATTATTCGACATCACTTCGGTTTGCCAACAATGGAAGACACGCTGCGCGACCTCGAACGGATTGCCGAGGCCCAGGCGGTGGATGTCATCTCCCTGGGCATTGACCAGGACGCGCAGGAAAACTTCTTTCACCCTGAGCGCCAAGACCCGCGCCGCAAAGGCGCCGGCGGCGTCCCCGTCCGTAGCCCAGACGATTACCGCGCCCTGTACCAGGCCTCGCGCCGCGGCAACTTCCCCATGCTGAGAACCTACTCCGGCACCGACGATTTCATCAAACTGGCCGAGATGTACGTCGAAACCATCAACATCGCCTGGTGCGCTATTCCGCTCTACTGGTTCAACCAGATGGACGGGCGCGGCCCCTGGGATTTGGAAGGCTCCATCCGCGAGCATCAGGAAGTGATGGCTTTTTACGGTCAGCGCGATATTCCTGTCGAACTGAACGAACCCCACCACTGGGGCATGCGCGACGCGCCGGATGTCATCTTTGTCGTCTCGGCTTTTCTGGCTGCTTACAACGCCAAAAAATACGGCGTGCGCGATTACATCGCCCAACTCATGTTCAACAGTCCGCCCGGCCTGAGCGACGCGATGGATTTGGCAAAAATGCTGGCGGTGATGGAGATGATTGCCCCGCTGGCTTCGGCTTCCCCCCATTTTCCGCAGGAAAATGGGGGGATTGAGGGGGGGGCCTTCCGCATTTGGAAACAAGTCCGCATCGGATTGCTCTCTCACCCCCTCGACCCCGATGCCGCCCGCGGCCACCTGGCCGCCAGCACCTACCTGCAAATGGCGCTCAAGCCCGACATCCTGCACATTGTCGGGCATACTGAAGCGCACCACGCCGCCACCGGGCCAGATATTATCGAAGCCAGCAAAATTGTCCGCCGCGCCATCCAGAACGCCATGGGCGCGCCGGATATGACCCAAGACCCGGCCATCCGCGCCCGCATCGACGAACTCAAGGCTGAAGCCGCCATCACGCTGGAAGCGATTCGCAACCTGGCTCCCGCCGGGGTGACTGATCCCTGGGCCGATGCCGTCACCCTGGCGAAGTCGGTCACGGCTGGGGTGATGGACGCGCCCCAGTTGGGCAACAACAAGTTTGGGCTGGCAAAGATCCGCGCGCGAATTATCGCTGGGGCATGCGTGGCGGTTGATGAAACCGGAAAAGCCCTCAGCGAGCGGCAACGCCTGTCTAAATTCCTGTAATCTGTAACGCAAAGTTATGCCATTTTGCGGCATAACTTTGCGGCACAACAAGGAGAATATTATGAGCACACCCGAATATTACACTGTCATTGGAGCGGGTCATGGCGGCAAAGCCATGGCGGCTCACCTGGCCTTGATGGGTTTCAAGGTTACGCTTTATAACCGCACTTTCGAGCGCATTCAGGTCATCCAAAAACGCGGTGGCCTGGATTTGGAATCGGGCGAACATGGCCCGCGCGGTTTTGGCAAACTGGAGGGCGCAACTGCCGACTTGAGCGAAGCCCTGTCGAAGGCTCAGGTTATCATGGTCGTTACGCCTTCCTCGGCCCATGCCGATATTGCCCGCGCTGCCGCGCCGCACTTGAAAGACGGCCAAATCATCATCCTGCACCCTGGCCGCACCTGCGGCGCAATTGAGTTCGCCAAAGTTTTGCGTGATGCCGGTTGCAGGGCTGATGTGACCGTCTCGGAAGCCGAGACGTTTATCTACGCCGCCCGCTCCGATGGCCCGGCCCAGGCGCGTATTTTCCGCATCAAGGAGGCGGTTCCGCTGGCGGCCCTGCCTGCCACCCGCACCCAGTCGGTGCTGGACGCGATTAACCCGGCTTACCCGCAGTTTATTGACGGTGTCAACGTCCTGCATACCGGGCTGAATAATATGGGCGCAATTTTCCACCCGGCCCTGACCCTTTTTAACGCCGGTTGGATTGAGCGCACGCATGGCGATTTTCAGTTCTATATCGACGGTGTTACCCCCTCAACTGCGCGTATCCTGGAAGTGCTTGACCGTGAGCGGGTAACGGTTGCCTCGGCCATGGGCGTGCGCGCTCGTAACGCGATGGAATGGCTCAAATTGGCTTATGACACCACTGGCGCGGATCTCAACGAGGCTATTCACAACCAGCCAGGTTATTACGGCATCAAGGCCCCGACTACGCTGAATCATCGTTATATCTTCGAGGACGTACCCATGAGCCTGGTTCCGCTGGCTTCATTGGGTAATCGCTATGGCGTCTCGGTACGCGGCATGGAGAGTGTCATCCGCCTGTGCAGCATCATGCACCAGACTGATTACTGGCGGCGTGGACGCACGGTAGAACGCTTGGGCATTTCTGATTTGTCTGTCACTGAACTGACAGCCTATGTAAATCAAGGTCAGTTGGAGTAGCCCTGCGATTCATACTGACCGAGCGCTTCAGCACGGGTCACAGGGCGGTTTGGCAGGAGAATCTGGCTTTGGGGCGGGGAATTTGCCGGCGCCGTTCACTACGGCTAAAAAATCTGCCGCTGTTTTGGCGTTTTCTTGCCCGAACACCGCGCTGTCGTAAACGACTGCGCTATTCTTACAAAGTCGGCTAAACCCGACTTTTGCCTGTGCCCTTCGATTTGGCGCGCTAACGTAATATTCAAACATCAGGAGAAAATTATGTGTGGTATTTGTGGCGTTTTTAACGCGCATTCTCAAAATGAAGTTCAAAGCATGGTTCAAAAACTAATTCATCGCGGCCCGGATGGTGATGATGTCAAAGTGCTTTCCCTCGGCACGCTGGGGCATACCCGACTGGCGATTGTGGATGTCAATGGCGGCCATCAGCCAATGAAGGCTCAAGATTATTGGATCGCCTTCAATGGTGAAATTTACAACCATCAGACCTTGCGTCAGCAATTTCTGAGCGATTCGGTTTTCGACACGCAGAGCGATACAGAAACCATTTTGCGCCTGTTTGCCCGCTTTGGCGAAAAAGCGGTGGGCATGCTCGATGGCATGTTTGCCTTTGCCCTGCACACGCCGGGAAAATTCCTGTTGGCGCGTGATCCGCTGGGTATCAAGCCGCTCTACTGGGCGCAGGAAAAAGAGAAAATCTATTTTGCATCTGAAATCAAGGCCCTGACAGCCTTTAGCGAAAATATTCGTGAGTTTCCCGCCGGGCATTACTATCATTCTGATCTGGGCTTGCACCAGTATTACTTTCTGGGGCAGGGCATTGTTCCTGTACCCGTTAATGAAATTGAAGCCTACCCGATGATTGTCAAAATTTTGCGTGATTCCGTCCACAAACGCCTGATGGCCGATGTGCCGTTGGGCGTCAGCCTGAGCGGCGGGCTGGATAGCACCATTGTCGCCGCGCTGGCCCGCGAAGAAATTTCGGGTCTGCACACTTTTGCGGTAGGCATGGAAGGCAGCGAAGACATCGCCGCTTCCGAATTGGCCGCCAAATCGCTGGATACCAATCATCACACCCTGATTTATACCGACCAGGAAATGCTTGCCGCCCTGCCGGAGGTGATTTATCATCTCGAAACTTTTGATCCGGCTCTGGTGCGCAGCGCCATCCCCAACTATTTCCTTGCCAAAATGACCGCTGATTATGTCAAGGTTTTCTTAACCGGCGAAGGCGCAGACGAACTCTACGCGGGATATGACTATCTCGAACGTTACACCGAAGCCAGTGAATTGGATTCCGAACTGCGCGCCATTACCTCCGCCTTGCACAATACCAACCTGCAACGCGCCGACCGCCTTTCAATGGCCTGGGGATTGGAAGCGCGGGTTCCCTTCCTTGATACGCAGTCGATTTCATTTGCCTTTAGCATGCCCACCGAATGGAAACTCCACAACGGACGCGCGCCCAAATTTCTTTTGCGCCGCGCCTGCGCCGGACTGGTTCCCGATGAGATTGCCTGGCGCGCCAAGCAAAAATTCTCGCACGGCGCAGGCTCGCGGGATGTCATCCTTGAACATGCTGAAGCGGAAATCAGCGATAACGAATTCGCCGGTGAGAGTCAACGCCTGGCCCGCGCATGGGATTATTCGCTGCCCAACAAAGAAGCCTTGTTTTATTACAAGATTTTGCGCGAACATTTTAGCGATGAACAGATTATGCCCGGCATGGGGCATAGCAGGAGTTTATAGTCTATGGATATCAACTGGTACGAATGGCTTGGTCTTCCCTTGCTTATCTTTGTTGCGCGATTGTTTGATGTCAGCCTGGGAACTTTGCGAATTATTTTCACCTCGCGTGGCAAGCGTACCATTGCGCCATTGCTCGGGTTTGTTGAGGTCTTTATCTGGGTGGCGATTATTGGCGAAATTAGCCGCGCCACAAGCGGCGTCCTTTCGTACTTCGCTTATGCCGCCGGGTTTGCCGTCGGTACTTATATCGGCATGAAAATTGAAGACTATTTGGCCCTGGGAAAACTGGTGGTGCGCGCGATTCTTTCCAGCCAGGGCGCGGAGGTGGCCGAGGCCCTGCATAAGGCTGGTTATGGCGTCACGGTGGTCGATGGGCGAGGCTCCAGCGGCGAGGTCAAGCTGATTTACACCATCGTTCGCCGTCGCGACCTGGCCGAAGTGACCGGCCTCATCCACCATATTCACCCGCGCGCCTTTTTATCGGTTGAGGAGGTGCGCGCCTCCCAGGATGGCATTTTCCCGGCGGAATCAGGCGGTCATTTTCTGTCTGCCATTCGCCAGAAGCGGAAATAGCGGCGAATCTTAAGCCCACAAACGCTGTAAAAACTTCAACTTCTCAATTGTTTGGAAATTCGCGCCGCCCTCGTGGTTGTTGTACTCGTAGGCGCGAATTTCTTTTTGCCCGGCATAGTGGTTATAGGCCGCGTAAACCGTTGAAGGCGGGCAAATATCGTCCATTAGCCCGGCAGAGAACAGGGCCGGGGCGGTGGCGCGGGCCGCAAAATTGACCCCATCAAAGTAGGCCAGGGTTTCAAAAACCGTTTCAATCTTATCGCGGTGAATTTTGCAGAAGTTTGAGATTTCGGCATACGGGTAGGAGGCGACAATTTGCGTTGCCCGGCGGTAATGGCACAGGAACGGGACATCCGGCAGAGCCGCCTGGACCTTTGCCAATCCTGCCGCCGCGAGCGTAATTCCGCCGCCCTGACTGCCCCCGGTCACCGCGACCTGGTCATTGTCCACTGCTTCGTGGGCGCGGGCCGCCGCGACAGCCCGCGCCGCGTCGCTGAAGACGCGCCGATAATAATAGGTCTGCGGGTTAAGGACGCCGCGCGTCATAAAACCGGGATATTGTGGGCTGCTGCCTTGTGGCTCGCTATCGGGCGTATCGCCGCGCGACCAGGAACTGCCCTGCCCGCGTGTATCCATGATAAAATGCGCATAGCCAGCCGATGTCCAGAAAAGCCAATCCTGAGCCAGGCCGCGTCCGCCACCGTAGCCGATAAATTCCACCACGCAGGGCAGTTTTCCCGAACGTTGGCGCGGCAGATTGAGCCAGCCCTTAATCGGTTGGCCGCCGAAGCCATTGAAGGTCACATCGAAAGAGTCAATCAGGGCCAGCCCAGTTTCATGCGGCCTGAATTCTGCCGCCAGCGGATACCTTTCGGCTTCGGCCAGGGTGTTTTGCCAGAAAGCATCAAAATCAGCGGGTTCGTTGCGTTCGGGCTTGTAGTTTTGCAGTTCATCGAGGGGCAGGTCAAAAAAAGGCATGGGCGTTCTCCGGGGTTAAATTTTTGTGATTGTAACATTTTGTGACTGGCGCGGGTATAATTCCATCTTATGGATATTACCCTTGCTCTTGGCGGCGGCGGTTCGCGGGGGGCCGCTCATATCGGCGTACTGCGCGTTCTGGAGCGTAACGGCCTGCGCGTTCGCGCCATCGCCGGCACCTCGATTGGTTCAGTAGTCGGCGCTTTCTACGCTTTTGGCTACAGTCCTGATGAAATCGAAACCTTGTTTACCTCGGTCGATTTACCGCGCCTGCTCTATGGCTGGCCGCTGGTCGATGGCCCTGGGCTATTGGGGGTGCGCGGCATTGCCGATTTTCTGCGCACGCACCTCGGCAACCGCAACTTCGACGATTTGAAAATTCCTTGCGCGGCGGTTGCGGTCGATTTAATCAGCCACCGCGAAACCATCTTGCGCGAAGGCCGCGTTGTCGATGCCATTCTTGGCTCAATTGCCGTGCCGGGCATTTTTCCGCCCAAAGATTACCCGCCCTACCGCCTGATTGATGGCGGCACCCTCAACCCGGTTCCGGTCAGCGCGGCCCGCGCTTTGCTGCCTCATTTGCCGGTTATTGCTGTCAATCTTTATCCGCCGCTTGAGCAACCCTCTACGCCGCTTAACCTGCAAATTCCCGTGCCAAAGCCACTGGCAGAGCAACTCTCGCGGCTTAACATCACCCAGGCTTTTCAAGTCTTCGCCGATGCAGTCGACATCGGCCAGCGTCAGATGACCGAATTGCGCCTGAAAATTGAAAGCCCCGAAGTGCTGATTTCTCCCCAAACGGGCGATATTGGCCTGCTGGATAGTATCGATGTGCCAGAAATTGCCAGGGTCGGTGAACAAGCCGCTCTTGAAGTTTTGCCCTCCATTAAAGAAGTCACCTCCTGGCAAAAACGGCTGGCGCGTCTCTTGGGCCGATTTTTATTCCTGCGGACAAACCAACCATGACCCGTGACCTACGAAAATACACATCCCAAACCAATTTTCGCCTGCTTGTTGGCGCATTCTTCCTTTTATTCGTGATTGGCCTGAGCCTGATTGGGCTGATTTACGGATTGCCAGCCGCCATTACTGGCCTGCTCTGCCTGCTTGGATCACTCATCCCGATTGGCCTGGTCTGGCTCTTTATGTTTGGCATCGACTGGATCGTAAAACGCGCCAACCGGGATGATTAATTGTTCATCGAATACCGCCCTTCGACTGCGCCACGCCCGGAACGCGCGGCTCCGCTCTGGGCTTGCCCCATGAACACTGGACACTAAATACTGATGCAAACCCACCTTGCCACCCTCGAAAACTGGACTTTCCGCTTCCTGCCCCCCGAAGCCCCATCGCGCCGATTGCTGCTACTCCTGCACGGCTGGACGGGCGACGAGAACTCGATGTGGGTTTTTGCCCGCAGTTTTGCGCGCAATGCGTGGATGTTGGCTCCCCGCGCGCCTTTTTCTGCCTCTTCGGGTGGCTACTCCTGGCGCGAGCATGTTGAAGCCTCGCACTCGGTTGAAGATTTTAAACCCGCTGTCGATGACCTGTTGCACTTTCTCGAAGGCTGGGGCGTTGCCAATCAGGTCGATACCCGCGAATTTGACGTAGTCGGTTTCAGTCAGGGCGCAGCCATGGCCGGGCTTCTCGCGGTTTTGCATCCGCGCCGGGTTCGCAAACTGGCAATGCTGGCTGGTTTTCTACCCTCCGGGGCCGAACAATGGTTGCCCGCATCTTTCGACCCTGAAAAGCGCATCTTTGTTGCCCACGGTAGCCAGGATTTGATGATTTCAGTCGAACGCGCCCGTCAGGTTGTGCGTCTCTTTCAATCTGCCGGGGCCAATGTTGAATACTGCGAAGCCGATGTCGCCCACAAAGTAGGGGCCGAATGTCTGCGCGCATTGGCTGATTACCTGCGCGATTGACGCTTCTTCAATTTCAGAGTATCCTTGTCCAAAATCATTTTCTGTTGAGAAACTCCCATGCCTCTTTCCCGTCGTGATTTCATCAAATTAGCAGGCGGCACTGCCGCGGCGCTGGCCCTCAGCCGTACTCGCCCGGTCTTCTCGCTGACCGATTTTCCCCAGGGCGTACGTCTCGGACGCCTGACCACCGTCGCCGATTTGCGCGCCGCCCCCCGGGTCGATTTTCCATCTCTGGGGCAACTTAAAGAAGATACCGTTCTGCCTCTGTTGCGCGAGGTGACGGCTGGCACGCCCGATTTCAATTACCTCGACCAGCGTTGGGTTGAAACCCCAAACGGCTATCTTTATTCCGGGTTTGTGCAGCCTGTCCGAAACTGGCCCAACGAACCCCTGCGCGAAATGCCACCCGGAAAAAGCGGATTCTGGGCCGAAGTCACTGTCCCGTACATCGATTTTGTCGTCGAGAACCCTGCGCCGGCCTCCCCCTGGTTGCGCGAAGCCGTCTTATGGGGACGCCCCACCCGCCTGTATTACAGCCAGGTGATGTGGATCGACCAGATTACCACCAGTCCCGATGGTCGTATTCTTTATCGCGTCACCGAACGCTATGGCAGTTATGGCGATATTTTCTGGGCTGAGGGCGCGGCTTTTCGTCCCATTACCGAAGAAGAAATAGCCCCCATCAACCCCCAGGTGGACCCGGCAGAAAAAACAATTCACGCCAACCTGACCTATCAGACCATCTCCTGCCGCGAAGCCGGGCGCGAAGTGTATTTCTGTCGCATGTCTTCCGGTTCCAAGCACGATATTTATGGCAATCCCACCGCAACCTGGTCTACCCCGCTCGGCACGCATTGGACATGGCGCAAGTCCATTTCGATGCACATGGCCGGGAACACCGTTGGCAGCGGTTGGGACACTCCGGGCGTCTCCTGGACTACCCTGTTTTCTGGCACAGGCATCGCCATTCACTCCACTTTTTGGCATAATCTGTACGGGTTGCCGCGTTCGCATGGCTGCCTGAACGTCGCTCCCGAAGATGCCAAATGGATTTTCCGCTGGACAACCCCGTTGGTTTCGCTTGAACCGGGCGATATCACCATCGAAGGGCCGGGCGGCACGCACGTTACTGTTGAAGAAGAAACCTATTGATTGTGAGGACGCATGGAATTCGGTAATATCACCATTGGATTGGCTTTTTTGGCCGGGCTGGCTTCCTTCCTTTCGCCCTGTGTTTTTGCCCTTGTTCCGGCTTATGTCGGCTATTTGGGCGGGCGCGCGGCGGGTGGCGAAGCCACAGGCAACAACCGCCTGGTTACATTTTCACATGGCCTGGTTTTTGTGTTGGGTTTTAGCGTCGTTTTTATCTCGCTTGGCCTGGCCGCATCGGCTATAGGTTCTGCAATTGGTAATCTGCTTTACGACGCCCGCGATTGGCTTGCCAAGATTGGCGGCCTGGTGGTCGTCATCTTTGGCCTGCACATGATTGGCGTCTTCCGCATCTCATTTCTGGAATATGATACCCGCGTCAACAAACTGCCCGATCCGCGCCTGGGCTATCTGGCCTCTTTCCTCATGGGCGTTTTCTTCTCTGCGGGTTGGTCTCCGTGCGTTGGCCCGGTGCTGGGCGCCATCCTCACCCTGGCCCTCAACAGCGGCGATCTGGGTTTCAGCGCCATCATGCTCACTGCTTACTCTGCTGGTCTCGCCATTCCCTTTCTGATTGCCGCGCTCGGTATTGGTTGGGTCACCAATATCTTGCGCAATCACGGCAAAACCATGCGCTATGTTGAAATTGCCATGGGAATTATCCTCGTTGTGGTTGGCCTCATGCTCATTTTTGGTCTGTTCAATCTGCTTGCCAACTACGGCCTCTTCATCGACTTTGGACTGTAATCGTGCTGACCGTCACCCTCTTCTCCCGCAAAAATTGCCAACTCTGCGAGCAAGCCCGGCAAGACCTCAACACCCTGCAACAAGAAATACCCCACAAACTGGTTGAAATCGACATCGAAAGCGATGAAGCCATTCTCAAAGCCTACCTCGCCGAAATCCCCGTGGTCGAGGCTGGCCCCTATCGCCTCAAAGCCCCCTTCGACCTGCCCGAACTGCGCAAGACCCTCGGCGCAGCCCGTGATCGGCGCAGTCAACTTGAAAAACTCTCTGATCCCGATTACCTGCGCCGCACCCGCCGCGCCGGCGCCATGAACGGAGCCGATAAATTCTCGTTTTGGATTTCGCGCCACTATCTCTGGCTGATTTTCTTTCTCTTTGTGCTTTATGTCGGCTTGCCCATTTTGGCCCCGGCTTTAATGAAAGCCAACATCACCACCCCCGCCCGCGCCATTTACACCGTTTACAGCCCGCTTTGCCACCAACTCGGCTTTCGCTCCATCTACCTCTTCGGCCCGCAAATTTTTTATCCGCGCGCCGTAGCCGCGTCCGAAGGCATGTTAACCTTTGAGCAAGCCACCGGCGTCTCTGAAAATGATTTATGGGCCGCCCGCCAATACCTCGGCAGCGAAGAAGTCGGCTACAAAACCGCCCTGTGCGCCCGCGATGTCGCCATTTATGGGGCCATCGTCCTCTTTATCGCCCTCTATGGCCTTACCGGGCGGCGCATCAAACCGCTGCATTGGATTCTCTGGCTGCTGATTGGCATCGTTCCGGTTGGTCTCGATGGTTTTTCGCAACTCTTCAGCCAACTGGGCGTTCCCTTCCTCTCAGAAATCTTCCCCTACCGCGAAAGCACCCCCTTCCTGCGCACCTTCACCGGCTTCCTTTTTGGCTTTGCCACCGCCTGGTTTGGCCTGCCCTACGTCGAAGAATCGATGCAGGAAACCCGTCAGTTGATGGCAAAAAAAGTCCGCTTCATCGAAGAAAACGCCAAACAATAATGGGGGATGGATGACTTTCCAGACCGTTGACGGAATCCGTTACCTCAACTTTGACCTCTTCCCGGAGCAAATCCTCCACGCCATCTTCACCCGACGCGGAGGCCTGAGCCCTGACCCCTGGGCCTCGCTCAACCTCGGCGGCACCGTCGGCGACCAGGACGAGCGCGTGCGCCAGAACCGATTCCGCGCCTTTCGCGCTCTGGGCCGCGACCCCTACTCCATGTTCGATGTCTGGCAGGTTCACAGCGCCGATGTCGTCATCGCCAACGCCCCGCACGGCTCCTCTCCCCACGAACTGAAAGCCGACGCCATCATCACCGACAACCCGGCGATAACGCTCTTTATGCGCTTCGCCGACTGCGCGCCGATTCTGCTCTTCGACCCGCGCCATCTGGCGGTTGGCATTGCCCACGCCGGTTGGCTCGGAACCGTGCGACGGGCCGCCAGCGCCACCGTCCGCGCCATGCGCGCCGCCTACGGCTCAAACCCGGCAGACCTGTTGGCCGCCATCGGCCCCTCCATCGGCCCCGACCACTACGAAGTCGGCCCGGATGTGGTCGAAAAGGCCCGTTATGCGTTTGGCCGCCAGGCTGAAGGCCTGTTCCATCACTTCGGCGGGCCGCGTCCGCATTTTGATTTGTGGGCCGCCAACCGTCTTGATTTACAGCAGGCCGGCCTGAACCCTGAAAATATCGCGGCGGCTGAACTCTGTACCGCCTGCAACCCGCAAGATTGGTACTCTCATCGCCGCGACAAAGGCCAAACCGGACGATTTGGCGCGCTGATTGCCCTGCAAAGCTAACATACGGTACAATTAGCCATGGATAAAACCCTGATAGCCGAACTTCGCAACCGCCTTGAAAGTGTTCAGGCAGAAATTGCCTGCTCGGCCCAATCGGCCAGCCGCAACCCGGCAGATGTGCGCCTGGTGGTGGTCACCAAGATGCACCCGGTAGAGAAAATTCACGCCGCGATTGAGGCCGGGGCCAGGGTTTTGGGTGAAAACTACGCCGAGGAAGCCACGGAAAAAATTAATGCGCTTGCCACGGCCTCCGTTGAATGGCACATGATCGGACACGTGCAAAGCCGCAAAGCCAACCTGGTCGCCGGGCATTTTGACCTGATGCACACCCTCGACAGCCTGAAACTTGCCACCCGCCTCGACCGTTTCAGCGCCGAAGCCGGGCGAACCCTGCCGGTTTTGCTCGAAGTCAACGTCAGCGGGGAGGGCAGTAAATTCGGCTACCCCGCCTGGGACGAATCGCAATGGCCGCGGCTGGTCGATGAAATCCTGCCGCTTTGCGCCCTGCCCAATCTTCAGATTCGCGGCTTGATGACCATGCCGCCCTTTGCTGACCAAGCCGAAGAATCGCGTCCCTATTTTGTGCGTTTGCGTCGTTTGCAGGCGTATCTATTCAAAGAGGTTCAAGTGGCGCGTTGGGATGAGTTGTCGATGGGAACCAGCGTGGATTACTCTGTTGCCGTGCAGGAAGGCGCAACCCTTGTCAGGGTTGGCACGGCCATTATGGGCGAGCGGCTGGCGCGCGCATAATCTGCTATTGAATTGAACTGCCTGCCGAAGCGCGACTTTTAAGTCGCGCTTGGAGCAAGGCAGTTGAGAATTTGCTTTCAGGCGACGTTTATGTCGCGCTACGATTATCAGTTCGTAGGCGATTACGTTGAATTTGTTATTCATTTGAAAGGAAAAAGGGTTTATGATTGAAGTATTAATAATGGCGTTGGGAATTTTTCGCGAGGTTGTTGTTTTGTTGGTTTTGGCAAGCGTGATTATGTCTTATTTTGTTAGCCCTTACAATCGATTGCGGATGATGGTGGATGGCCTGGTGGAGCCGTTGTTGGCTCCCATTCGGCGCGTTTTGCCGAGTATTGGCGCGTTTGATTTCAGCCCTTTGGTGCTGATAATTCTGGTACAATTGGTTATGGGCGTTTTAATTAACATTCTTAGGAATGTGAGGTGAAAAATGGCAGAGAGGAAATTTAGGCTTCATGATGGTCAACGCGGCGTGGCTCTGGCGGTCCGTATTACGCCGCGTGCCAGCCGCAATGAAATTACCGAAATCCAGGCAGATGGTACGGTAAAAATTCGCCTTGCAGCCGCGCAAGCGACCAGCGATGAAAATAAGCAGTTGGTGGCATTTTTGTCGGAGGTTTTGGGCTGTTCCAACTCGAAGTTGGATATTGTGGCCGGAATTTCTGGCCGCGATAAGTTGATTTCAATTCTCGATATGGAAAAAGACGACGTTCATCAGCGATTGCTGGCTTATATTGAGTGAGTTTTTTTATTTTTCAAAAAGGCGTGAGAAAAATTCTCACGCCTTTTTTATTGCCGCATATTAAGCAGCGTGTTTATTGCTCGATTGGGCTGTACAGGCTACGGTAAACGTTATAGATTTCGTAAATGCCGCGAATGTAGTTGCGGGTTTCCTGAAAGCGGATGATTTCGAGCAGCAGATCGGGATCGTCTCCGGCCAGGTTTTTCCAGATGGCGGCGTTGCCGGGGCCGGCGTTGTAACCAGCCAGGGTGGCGTACAGGTTGCCGTCTAAAAACCGGCGCGTGTTGTTCAGGTAGAAAACGCCCATGCGCGCGCTGATTTGCGAATTGTAGAGCATATCGTGATTATATTCGAGCGGCCAGCCCATTTGGACGGCAATATCGGCCCCGGTGGCGGGCATGATTTGCATCAATCCGCGCGCGCCGGCTTCCGAGCGGGCAAAGCCTTCAAACAAACTTTCCTGCCGAATCAGGCTGGTGACGAGCAGCGGGTCGAAGTTGTATTCTTCGGCGGCAGGGAAGATGAGTTCGCGGTAATACAATCCGTAACGGGCGTAGTTAAAATAAGCCGGGGCGCTCAGGCTGGTGGTCTGGTCTTCAAGACCGGCCAGGGTCAGCACCTGGCGCAGGGCAGTGATGGCCGGGCGATATAGCCCGAGTTCGAGCAGGGTATTGCCGAAACGGTAGGAGGCCAAAGGGTCGTTGATGATCGACAGACGCAGAGATTCAAACTCCAGCCGCGCCTGGTCATACATCCCCATTTGCCAGAATTCCAGTCCCCGTTGGAAGCGCGGCTCGTTGATCAGTTCGCCGGGGCCGTTCAGGTTGGTTTCGGGGGGCAGGTCGAAGCGCACGCGTATCCAGGCGTTGGCTTCCTGCCGCATACTTTCGAGGTCGTAGTCAAAATTGTATTCAGCGGGGGGGGCAAAAATCTCGCGTTTTAGCAGCATGTCGCGGGCGCGCAGGCCGTAATAGCCATTGGGCGTGATGGCCTGGGTCGCTTGCCAGGCGATGATTGCGCCCTGCTGATTGCCCTGAACTTGCATGGCTTTGCCCACCCAAAACTGGGCTCGAACGCGTTCAATTTCTTCGACGGCCAAAATTTGGGAACGCTGGAAATTATCTTGGGCGCGCTCAAAATCGCCGCGGCGATAGTTGGCAATGCCAGCCTGAAAAAGGGCGTTGCTGGCTTCGGGATCGTTGGAATATTGCAGGGCTACTGATTCCCATACTTCGGCGGCGCGTTCCAGGTTTCCGCCGCGCTCATGGATGCGGGCCGCGTTCATCAGGTAGGCTGCCGCGAAGGGTGAACCAGGAACCGCGCCGACAAAATCTTCAAAAATTTGCGCCCCGCCAGGGTAATCGTTCAGGTAGGCCCATTGGGTGAATCCTTTTTGCTCCCAGGCTGTGGCCCAAAAGCGGCTATCGGGGTGGGCGCGGATGAGTTCGTCCCAGGCGGCGATGGCTTCGCTGTGACGTCCGAGTTCGCGCAAGGTCAGGGCCTTATAGTGCAGCACCGAACCATCGTGACCCGGTTCGGCGGCGATGTAGCGGTCGAAGGCGGCCAGGGCCAGCGGGTATTGGCGGGCGAAGTAGTTGACCAGGCCGCGATTGAATTCGTTGACTTTTACCCCGGCATTTACCAGCCCCACCAGCGCGGAATAGGAATCATAGGCCAGCGGGTAGTTGTTGACCGTGAATTGCCATTTTTCGTAGGCCGAAGCGCTATCCCCCAGGCTCAGGTAGGCTTGCCCGGCCAGCAAATAGACCTGGGCCTTGACATAATCGTTCTGCGTGGCGGCTTCGATTTCGTCATACAGCAGCAGGGCGGCTTGCGGGTTGCCGGCGGCGGTTTGGGCCTGGGCAATTTGCAATTGCAGCGCAAGTGGGTCGCTGGCCCCGGCTTTGATGGCGAGCAGGTAGGCTTCAATCGCTTCGAGCGGTTTGCCGGAGGCGCGCAAGGCGTTACCCTGGCGGGTGTAGATATAGTCATCCAGCAATCCGGGACGCCGCATCTGGTAATTGTGATAGGCTTGAATGGCCTCGCTGTGGCGCTCAAGGCCGTAATAGGTTTCGGCCAGCATGAACCAGCCGTAAGCGCTCAAGTCATGATCGGGGTGGTTTTGGGTCAGGGCGCGCAGGTTTTCGAGGCTGGCTTGCTGGTTTCCGGCCAGGAACTCGGTTTTTCCCAATCCCCACAGGGCGGCGGCGCGCGTATCGGGATCGGTGCTATTGAGCGAAATTCTGAACTGCTCGCGAGCGCGGGCATAATCGCCCAAGAAAATGGCTTTTTCGCCATCGCCGATGCGTATCGCTGGCACAGGGGTTGCGCTGGGGGCCGGGGTGTGGGTTGGCGGCGGCAGCGGCGTAGGGCTGTCGGTTGGCAGGACTTGGGCAGAGGGGGTTACTTCCACCGGGGGCGCGGGCAGGGGCATGGTACAAGCCGCCAGCGCCAGCAGGGCCAGGCCAAAGAGCAGGTAAGTTTTTGTTTTCATCCCGCTTTTTATACTGTTTTTGGGGAGGCGTGTCAATAGAGCGCGATTTATTCAAACCCCCAGCCATTTTTCCGTCAATTTTGGCAACTCGGCCAAATTCCCCTGGCGGGCGGTGCACTGCGGCAGCGAGCCGAGGAACAGACGGCCATACTGCTTCGTCAGCACGCGCCGGTCAAGGATGGCGACCACGCCGCGGTCGCTGGCGGAGCGAATCAGGCGTCCGAATCCCTGACGGAATTTGAGAATCGCCTCGGGAACCTGATACTCGCCAAACGGGTCTTCAAACGTCTCAGAGCGGGCGGCAATGATTGGGTCTGATGGCACTTCAAACGGAATTTTGGTCAACATGACTACTTGCAGCGCGTCGCCCGGCACATCCACGCCCTCCCAAAAGGAGCGCGTGCCGAGCAAAACGGCCCGTTCGGTACTCTTGAACGCTTCCAGCAGCGATTGGGGCGAAGCGCCCTCGCCCTGCTCGTACATTTCAATCTCTTTATCGCGCAAAACGGACTTGATCGCCTGCGAAGCGCGTTTCAGTTGGGCATAGGAGGTGAACAGGGCCAACATGCGCCCGCCGCTGGCAATCGCCGTCTGCGCGATGGCGCGGTTAACGGCTTGCTCGTAACCGGGCGCGTTTGGCTCCGGGATGTCTTTGGGAATGAACAGCAGGGTCGAACTCTCATAGTCGAAGGGCGAGCCGAGGGTCAGTTCGTCGGCCTCTTCGGCCATGAGCGTATTGCGGACGTAGGTAAAATCACCGGCGGCGGTCAGGGTGGCGGATGTCAGAATAACCGCTTCTTTCTTGTGCCACAGGTATTCCTGAATCAGCGGCCCGACCCGTAATGGGGCGGTATTCAGCGTCAGACGCTTGTTCTGCGGCTGGATTTCAACCCAGTAAATCGTTTCTGGCTTCGGCTCGTGCATCATCCCGCTGATATTGGTCTCGGCCTCCACCAGCCGCCGGTACAACCCGCTCAACGAACCGAGCGGGTCTTCGATTTCCTGCATTCCGTCGGCATACAGTTCCGCCGCGGCTTTATAGGCCTCCGCAACCACATTAATCAGCAGGCGCATCGTCTCGCCGGTCGAATCCCAACTGATTTCAACATTATCCCAACCCTGCGCCGTGCGTGTAGCCGGTAAAATGCGGGTCGAAAAAGCATACATGCTTTGCGGGCGGCCCTGTTGCATGTATTGCATGAACTCCATCAGCCCGTAGAAAAAGTCACGGGCCTGGTTTTCCAGCCTGAAGGCCAAATCTGAAGCGCGGTGAACCATATTTGCCAGCGCGGCATAATCGGAGGGGCGCACCAGGTCTACCACCACGCGCAAGAAATTGCCCATTACCCCGCTCGAAGAGCCGCCCACCTCTTTCACCAGCCGCTCCAAATCGGCCTGGCTCATGCGAAAAGACATTGCCCCGGTGGTGGCCGATTCAAGGTGATGGCCTTCGTCAATCACCAGATACTGATATTCGGGCAGCACCTTGCCCTCGGCGGCCACATCTGAAAGCAGCAGGGCGTGGTTAACCACCAGAACATGCGCGGCCTGGGCCGCCTGCTTGGCGCGGTAAAACGGACACACCCCGCCCATGCGCCCGGCGCAGGTTTCGCCCGAACAGGCCTCGTCCTCCGCCGAAAGTTTCATCCACACATCGCGTTCTTGCGGCCTGTTCAGGTTCAGGTTGCCGCGGTCGCCGCTCCAATCGTTCAACGTCCAGACCAGCGTCTTGGCCAGCACGCGCGCCTCGTCGGCGTCGCGCGGGCCCTGGCGGCGCAAAATCTCCAACCGGCGTGGGCAAAGATAATTCGAGCGGCCTTTCAGCACCGCCGCCCGCAGCGGAATATCCAACGCCGCGCGCACCGCCGGAATATCTTTACTAATCAACTGGTCTTGCAGGTTGATGGTATTGGTCGAAACCACCACCCGCGTATTGTTTTGAATGGCAAACAGCGCCGAAGGCACCAGATACGCAAACGACTTGCCAACCCCCGTGCCAGCCTCCACCATCAGGTGCTGGCTGTACGAGAGTGAATTTGTCACCGCCCGCAGCATTTCCACCTGTTCGGGGCGTTGCTCGTAGGCCTCGAAGTAGCGGGAAAAAGGCCCGCCATACTCCAGAATCGACGCCACCTCTTCGGCATCCAACGGCACCGGTTCTTTAACCGGCCCCAACGGGCGGGCCGGAGCCGACTCAGCCGGGGCCAGAATCTGCTCCGAGGGGCTTTTCTTCACCTTTTTGGCCTGCACCTGCTCCCTGGCCCGCATCCGCATTGCTTCCTGGAACCCGAAATTGCCGTCCCACTCCAGCGGCTCGCCCATGCGGACAATTTCAGCCAGCAAATCAATTGGCAGCCCTGCGGCAATGTCAATCAGGCGTTGGTAAACCGCCAGGGTCACCCGGGCATCGTCCATGGCGCGGTGCGTCGCCGAAAGCGGAATGCCCAGCAATTGCCCCAGCGCGCCCAAATTGTAGCGGCTGGCCGAAGGCAGCAAGACCGAAGCCATCTCGTAGGTATCGACGGCTTCATTAAACGGCAATGCCCTGTGGCGGCGCAAAAATCCCAGGTCGAAGCGGACGTTTTGGCCCAAAATCGGCAGGTCGCCGCAGAACTCCTCCAGTTGGCCGAGTATCTCGCCAATGCGCGGGGCATTGCGCACCATCGCATCGTCGATGGCGGTCAGTTGGGTGATATGTTCGGGGATGTGGCGGTTGGGGTTGACCAGCGTCTCAAATTCGGCCTCAATCCGCTTGCCGTCAAAACGAATGGCGGCAATTTCGATAATGGCGTCTTTTTGCGGGTCCAGCCCGGTGGTTTCAAGGTCAATCACGACAATAGGTTTCATGGGGAGAGTTTACCATGAAACAAATGTTCAAGAAGATGTTTTTTCCCCTTTCCAAACGATAACCTGCTGTTAATCAAATTTGGGAAAATGTCACTATAATTATCTGAATATTTTCGTGGCGCAGGATGTTATCGCGCGTTCCAATGAATAAAAAAGGCGGGATGCCATCCCGCCTTACTACAAATTCCCGGAGGCCGTTATGGAATTAACCTATCGTGAACTCGAAAACCAGACCCACCTGATTGAACTGGCCGGTAAACTGGATGTGGCCGGCGTCGGTCAGGTTGAGACCCGCTTTGCCGGGCATTGCTCGGGCGACAACCTGCGCGTATTGGTCGATATGAGCGCGGTTGAATTTATGGGTTCAATTGGCATCCGGTTGTTGGTTTTGAATGCCAAATCGGTGGTCAGGCGCGGCGGCAAGATGGGGCTGATTGTTCCGCCCGGCCGGGTGCGCGAAACGCTCGAATTGGCCGCGCTCGATAACATTTTGCCAATCTTTGATGATGCTGAAACCGCCCTGAATGGTCTGACATAGTAACTGCCTACCGTAGCGCGACTTTCAAGTCGCGTTTGGAGCAAGGCATTTGAGAATTTGCTTTCAGGCGACATCCCCCCCATTCGGGGACGATGTGTCGCCCTACGAATATCAGTTCGTTGGCAGTTACCTGGGATAGGTTTTGCTGTTTCCAGTTGTATAATGCCCGTGGTCACACATTGCGCGTTCACAATCTTATAAAAAGCGCAATGTGTGACCGGGACGGGTATAGAAAAATGCTATTTCTAGCCGAAACGGAGTCGAAAGTCGGGAGACTTTCGACTCCGTTTTTGACATGTTTTACCTGCCACGAAAACAATTTTGAGATTTGAAATTTCTCTAGCCACCATATAGATTGCGACAGATGGTCGAGTAGGCGGCGATTTTCCGCCGTATCGAGACCACCTTGCTACAAAAGTGTCTGATTGCTAGAAATTTCTGGTTTTTTTGTTTTGCTTTTGAAAGCAGGTATAATAGTCCCAATTGGGAATACACGAAGAAAATCTGCCCTGCGCCGATTTTTGTATCATGCCCGTGGTCATAAATGGCGCGCTCAACTTTCATAAAAAGCGCAATTTGTGGCCGGGACGGGTATAAACCATGAAGATCTTTTGCTGGTCAAAGGTTCTTCACAGGCACATTAAAACAAGGAGGGAAATAATATGTTGGAAGTGATTGCTGCGTTCGTTTTTGTTATCTACGCTTTACCTGTTTATCTATTCCTTGCCCCAGGGGTCTATCAGTATTTCTCAGAGAAACATACCGGCCTTGATCAATCCCTGCTGATTGTAACTTTTTTG
>DAOUML010000069.1:0-19903 GCA_034411635.1 Anaerolineales bacterium | reverse complement strand
CATGAGTGAAGATGCCCAAATTCTAGAAGGACTAGGCGAATACCAGTATGGTTTTCATGATCGTGATGATTACTATACTTATAAATCTGAAAAAGGCTTGAGCAGGGAAGTGGTCGAAAATATCTCGCGCATGAAAGGCGAACCGCAGTGGATGCTCGATTTTCGCCTGAAGGCCCTCGAACATTTTATGTCGCGCCCGATGCCCAATTGGGGGCCGCATCTGCAAGACCTTGATCTGGACAATATTTACTATTACGTTAAACCCACTGAAAAACAGGAAAAATCATGGGACGACGTACCCGATGACATCAAGAACACCTTCGACAAACTGGGAATTCCCGAAGCCGAGCAGAAATTCCTGGCCGGGGTCGGCGCGCAGTACGAGTCGGAGATGGTCTACCACTCCATCCAGAAGCACCTCGAAGAGCAGGGCGTCATCTTCCTTTCGATTGAAGACGGCCTGAAGCAGTACCCCGATCTGTTCCGCGAATATTTTGGCACCGTCGTCCCGATTGAAGATAATAAATTTGCCGCGCTCAACTCGGCGGTCTGGTCGGGAGGGTCGTTTGTCTATGTGCCGAAAGGCGTTAAGGTCGATTTACCCCTGCAGGCCTACTTCCGCCTGAATACGGCCAATGTCGGCCAGTTCGAGCGTACCCTGATTATTGTCGACGAAGGCGCGCAGGTGCATTATGTTGAGGGCTGCACCGCACCCCAATACACCACCGATTCCTTCCACAGCGGCGTGATTGAGATTATTGTTAAGAAAGGCGCGCGCTCGCGTTACAGCACCATTCAGAATTGGAGCACCAATGTCTACAACCTGGTGACCCAACGCGCAAAAGTCTTTGCCGATGCCACCCACGAATGGGTCGATGCCAATCTCGGCTCAAAGGTGACGATGAAGTACCCAAGTTGCTTTTTAATGGAACCTGGCGCGCACGGTGAAATGCTCTCGATGGCCTTTGCCGGAACCGGTCAGGTGCAGGATGCCGGCAGCAAGATGGTTCATTTTGCGCCCAATACCACCAGCAAGATTATGTCCAAATCCATCAGCAAAAATGGCGGACGCGCATCTTATCGTGGCCTGCTCAAAGTTTACAAAGGCGCGAAGGGCGTCAAATCCAACGTGGTTTGTGATGCGCTCTTGCTCGACCCCAAGAGCCGCTCGGATACCTATCCCTACATCGAAATCGACGAGGACGATGTCACCATCGGCCACGAGGCCTCGGTCTCGAAAGTCGGCGAAGAACAACTCTTTTACCTGATGAGTCGCGGCCTGAGCGAAGAAGAAGCCACCACTATGGTCGTATCCGGCTTCATCGAGCCGCTGGTCAAAGAATTGCCGATGGAATACGCTGTCGAAATGAACCGCCTGATTCAATTGCAGATGGAAGGCAGTATTGGATAAGTAGGTGGTCGAGTAGCGCCGAATGTTAATGAGGCGCATATCGAGACCACCGGGTTTCGATACGTCCTGAACAAAAAACGTTCAGGACTACTCAACCCTCGATGCTTACTGAGATACGGATAAATCATGAACGAAAAACCAAAAGTCGTTATCACCTCCCGCTCGCGCCGCGCAGACACCGCCGCCAAAGAATTGCCCTTTGGACAGGCCGAACTTCCAGCAGGTGCGTTAGCCGAATACCGCGCCCGCGCCTTTGCCGCCTATACGCGCGCAAAAATGCCCACGACCAGCGAAGAAGCCTGGCGGCGCACCGACCTGCGCTCGTTCCCGGCGGATGCTTTCCGGCTGCCGAAGGATGGCGAACATCAAGACCTGCCCGCCGTCCCTGAAGATTTGCTTGCCCCGCTGGTTGGCGACAAGCACGGCGGACAAATCGTTCTGACCCCTGGCGGCGCGAGCATTGAATTGGACGAGGCCCTCGCCAAAAAAGGCGTCATCTTCACCGACCTGAAAACCGCCGAGCGTGAACACCCGGCCCTGCTTCAGAAAATGGTCGCAAAAACCGTCAGCCCGGAAGAAGGCAAGTTTGCTTCAGTGGCTGGAGCATTTTCACAAAACGGCGTCGTCCTGTATGTCCCAAAGGGCGTTCAGGTCGAAGAACCGTTGCACTCCGTCTTATGGGGTCCTGGCGAAAACCTGGCCCATCTCTCTCACATCCTCGTCCTGATCGATGAAGGCGCATCTGCCACCTTTGTCCACGAATCGGCATCTCCCACCGAGCACGGATTGAATTCCATGCACGCCGGGCTGGTTGAAATCCAGGTTTTGCAGGGCGCGAATTTCAAATTTGTCGAGTTGCAGTCCTGGGGCAAACACGTCTGGAATTTCAGCCACGAGCGCGTGCGCGTCGAACGCGATGCCAACCTCGATTGGATTTTCGGCGCCATCGGCTCGCGTCTGACCAAGAACTTCTCCGAACTCGACCTGGCAGGCCAGGGCGCGGTCGGACGCATGTCTGGCTTCTACTTCACCGAAGCCAACCAGCATCTCGACCATGATACCCAACAAAATCACCTGGCCGCCAACACCAGCAGCGACCTGCTCTTCAAGGGCGCGCTCAAAGGCAAGAGTCGCTCGGTCTGGCAGGGCATGATTTACGTCGCCCCCGGCGCGCAAAAGACCGACGGCTACCAGGCCAACCGCAACCTCGTCCTCGACGACCAGGCCCGCGCCGATAGCATCCCCGGACTCGAAATCCTGGCTGACGATGTGCGCTGCACCCACGGCGCAACGGTTGGCAAACTGGAAGAAGAACCGCTCTTCTATCTCGAATCGCGCGGCATCCCGCGTAAAGACGCCGCCCGGCTGGTGGTCGAAGGCTTCTTTGACCCAATCATGCAGCGCATTCCCTTCGAAGGCGTCCGCGAACGATTCCAGCAGGCCATTCTCGAGAAGATGGGCTAATCGCCCCTTCAGGCCTGTCATTTCGAGCGACAGCGAGAAATCTTTGCCCCCGTACGCAAGATTTCTCATTCGCCAAAAACCGGCTCATTCGAAATGACAAATAACCCAAAAACACGTTCCACCCCCTTTCCAAAACTGGGAAGGGGGTAAGGCCCTAAAAAAGCAAAAACTGTCTATAATAGAGGCGCAATGACAACACCACACAACACACCACCAAGAAATCAATTCCAGAAAAATATTCGGGGAGGGTCTATGTCTTTCATGCGTTCACCTGAAGCGCAACACGTTTTTGAAGTTGGCGATATGGTCGAAGCCTTTTGCGACCATGAAAAAGGTTCTGACCGCGTGCGCGGTTGGCTCAAAGGAATTGTTGTCCAAATCGACAACAAAATGGTCGCGGTTCAGTTTCGCGGCAACGTCTTCCTGACCGATGGCTGGATGGTACCTGATAGAATCCTGTGGTACCCAACCAACTCCGAGCAAATTCGCCCGGTGACCAAAAAAAGTAAATAAATTGCCATGACGCTCGATATTTTGAAAATTCGGGACGCTTTCCCCACCTTGAAACGGGAAGTGCGCCCCGGCGTTCCCCTCATCTATCTTGATTCCACCGCGACCTCCCACAAGCCCGAGGCCGTTCTCGCCGCTATGGACGACTATTACCGCCGCTCAAACGCCAACATCCACCGCGGCGTGCATACCCTGGCAGAGGAAGCCACCAGCCTGTACGAAGACGCCCGTGAGCGCATCGCCCGTTTCATCAACGCCCCCGCTGCCCGGCAGGTCATTTACACCCGCAATACCACCGAATCGATTAACCTGGTAGCCTACTCCTGGGCGCGCGCCAAATTGCAGCCCGGCGACCTGGTGATTTCGACAGAAATGGAACACCATAGTAACCTCGTCCCCTGGCATATCCTGGCTGCTGAACGCGGCATTCGGCTGGAATTCATCCCCGTCACCCAAGACGGCTTGCTCGACCTTGAAGAATACAAGAAACTGCTCGAACTTGGCCCCAAACTGGTCACGTTTACGCACATGTCCAACGTGCTGGGGACGATTAACCCGGCAAAAGAAATCATCCGCCTGGCCCACGCGGCCGGAGCCATCACCCTGCTCGACGGTGCCCAGTCCGTGCCGCACTTTGCTGTCGATGTCCAGGATTTGGATGTCGATTTCCTGGCCTTCTCTGCCCACAAAATGGTCGGTCCGACGGGTATCGGTGTCTTGTATGGTAAACAGTCGCTTCTCGAAGCCATGCCGCCCTTCCTCGGTGGCGGCGATATGATTAAAACCGTCCACCTGCGTTCGTTTACCGCCAACACCATTCCCTATAAATTTGAAGCCGGAACGCCTGCTATCGCCGAGGCCATTGGCTTTGGGGCCGCTTGCGATTACCTCGCATCAATCGGCATGGACGCCATCGCCGTCCACGAACACGCCATTACCGAATACGCTCTCGAACGGCTCGAAGAAATCCCCGGCCTGCGTTTGTTTGGCCCCGCCGCCGACAAAAAAGGCGGCGTTGCCTCCTTCGTGCTCGACGGCATCCACCCGCACGATGTCGCCCAAATTCTCGACGGGGATGGCATTGCCGTGCGCGCCGGTCATCACTGCGCCCAACCCCTGCACGAGAAATTCAACATTCCCGCCACAAGCCGCGCCAGTTTCTATCTTTACTCCACCACCGAAGAAGTGGACAAACTGGTCGAGGGGATTTACAAGGTCAAGAAATATTTTGCTTAGGAAGTTATCCGGTTTTTCAGTTATCCGGTTACTCCAAAACCGAACAACCGGATAACTGGACAACTTAAACCTGCCACCTGATACCCCAACACTGGGAAACCATTATGGACGACCTCTACCGCGAAGTCATCATCGAACATTACAAAAACCCCTCCTACCGGGGCAAACTCGACCCGCACGACATCTTCTTTGAAGACAACAACCCCCTGTGCGGCGACCACATCGAAGTGACCCTGCAAATTGGCCCGGACAATACCGTCAGCGATGCCCGTTTCGACGGTCACGGCTGCGCCATCTCGCAGGCCTCCGCCGACTTGCTGATGGAATCTATCATCGGCAAGCCGCTTGAAGATGTTAAGCAACTCAATAAACAAGATGTCCTCGACATGCTCGGCATCGACCTCGGCCCGGTGCGCCTGAAATGCGCACTGCTTTCGCTTAAAGTGCTCAAAGCCGGCGTGTATGGCCTCGGCGAAGCCGGCGACGATTTGGTGGAGTAACCCCATGTTCAATTACACTACTTACGATGAATCCCAGGCTGAATTTTACGAAATCGCCCCGGCCAGCGAACTGCCCAACGGTGAACGCCTGTTCATTGAAATTGAAGATAAGCCTATCGTCTTGTTCAACGTTGGCGGTCAAATTTTCGCCATCGCTGATACTTGCACCCACGATGACGGCCCGCTTGGCGACGGCGATCTCGATGGTCATAATATCGCCTGTCCGCGTCACGGCGCGGAGTTCGATATCCGTACCGGCCAGGCGGTTGCCATGCCGGCTGTGGTAGATATTCCCGCTTATCCGGTCAAAATTGAGAGTGGAAGTATCTGGCTTGGCATCCCCAGGAATGGTTAAAATATCTCAGGCAGGTAATGCTTGTATACCCGTCCCGGTCACAAATTGCGCTTTTCACAATATCATGCTGTGCATTCCTGCTCTAGAAAAAGCGCAATTATCACCCGGAATGGGTATAAAAATTAGCATCAGGAGCGTGTAGAAGGCTTTGAGAATTTTAGTCTTCTGCGCGCTTTTTATTTGTTTGAAAAGTGTTGTGCGGGAATGGAAAAACAGCATTGTGACAAATATCACATTCCAAAGGGGATATGTGGCATACGGCAAACCGATCTTTTCATGGCATAATCTACATTTACTCAATGTTGTTTTGGCGTAAAGAAAGGAAAAGCGTATGTTGCCCCGACGAAAATGGTTGCTAACTTTCGGCTTGCTCGTAATTGTGCTTTATGCTGCCTTGTTTGCTCTGATTCCCCAGGTCGCCGGGCAGGAGACCGAGGAGCCGGTTCGTCTGAATGTTTATTACTTTTGGGGCGATGGGTGTCCGTATTGCATGGCTTTAAAGCCATTTTTGGAGGAACTCCCCAGTCTTTATCCCGGTGTTGCCTTTCAATCTTACGAAGTTTGGAATGTGCCACAAAACCGGGAGATTTTTTTCTCGATGGCAGACAAGTTTGGCTTTGAACCGGGCGGCGTGCCAGCGGTCTTTTTAGGGGATCGTTTTTGGGTGGGTTCCAGCGATCAGATTAAGGCTGAAATTGAACAGGCGGTTCAGGTTTGTCTGCAAACAGGCTGCCCGGACGCTGGAACCGGCGTGCCGGGTATTCCTGCTGAAATGCTGGTTGTTAATGCCGGGCCGAGGCCAGCAGATAATGGTGAGAAAGAGTCTACTGAGCCAGGTGAGATTTTGCCGATAGAAGCAATTGACCGCCGCAGTGTGTTATCGCTGCCTTTTTTCGGCGATATCGACCTCAATCAACATTCCCTGTTCTTCGGCACGGCGGTTATCGCTTTTGTAGATGGGTTTAATCCCTGCTCCTTGTGGGTTCTGTCCATCCTGCTGGCGATGGTGATTAATAGTGGCTCGCGCATAAAAACGCTGATTGTCGGATTGACCTTCCTGCTGGTGACAGCCGGTCTTTATGGATTGTTCATCGTGGGTCTTTTTAAGGTCTTTACGGTGGTCAGTTTTCTGGGCTGGATTCGCGCTCTGGTGGCAATTCTGGCCCTGGCTTTTGCGGCCATCAATATTAAAGACTATTTCTGGTACAAAGAAGGCGTTTCGCTCACGATTTCAGACAAGCACAAGCCCAAAATTTATCAGGACTTTCGGCAAATTTTGAGGGGCGATAAATCTGTCTGGGCGCTCATTGGGGCTACCGTGCTGATGGCCGCTGGCATTGCGATTGTGGAACTGCCCTGCACGGCTGGTTTCCCGGTATTATGGAGTCAATTGGTTGCCGCCCAGAATGTGGATGGATTCACCTTTTCCATATTGCTGGGCCTTTATATTCTGGTTTATTTACTCGATGAGTTGATTGTCTTTGTTGCCGCCGTGATTACCTTGCGCGTCAGCAAAATGGAAGAAAAGCATGGACGTATTTTGAAATTGGTCGGCGGTGTGTTGATGGCGTCTTTGGCTCTGGTGCTTCTTCTTCGACCTGAGTTTATGGAATCTTTTGGCGATTCTCTGCTGCTTTTTGTGGCAGCGTTTGCGGTCTCTGGCCTGATTTTACTGCTTCATCGCATCATCCTGCCTCGATTTGGCATTCGGATTGGCACAGAAAGACAAACGCCGAAAAAGAGCAAACGCTAAAAAATATCGCACAGTGAAAGGATGTACTTGCGCTTCCCGCGCCATCACTCCCCCGTATGACCCATTTGCTCGATTGTTTTATTGCGGATGTATTTTTCCGTGTACAATTAGGATACCTGTGAGCGCAAATTGCGCTTTTATGCTCTTGTGAAAAGCGCAATTTGTGACCGGGACGGGTATAGAAGCCTTTGGGCAAGGGAGGTGATTTGTTTGGGCACCTTCCTTGTCTTTTTATAAGATTGGCATGAAGAAAAACGGCTTTTGGGTTTTTCGCGCTAATCAAGCCATGTCTTTTCAGGGCGAATCAAAATGAACTCTAAACTCAAGTAAAATAAATAAAGAGGTTTCACAATGAAAACAATAAAAGTTCGTTGTATTGCCGCTTGCTTTGCATGTCTTTCGCTTTTTCTTTTGGCTTCCTGTATGCCCGTTGTCGTGACGCCCTCCCCCGATTTGTTGGAAACATTGGTCGCCGCAACCATTCAAGCCTTGCCCAGCCTGACCCCTCAGCCTACCGCCACGCTAACAGCCTTGCCTACCCACACCAGGGTTTCCCCAACCCCAACAGAGACCGAGACTCCTTTCCCAACCCTAACCCCAATGCCCACCTTTACAGAGACGCCCACCGCTACGCTGACGCGCGTCCCCACCAGCGCTTCTGGCCCCGAGGTAGGCAAGCCCCAGGGCGATGCCACATTTTCCTGTGTGGTGCTGGGAAGAGTGCCTGAAGGTATTTTCAAGGGCAAGCCTCGCACGGACGTGAATGTGATTTGGCGTATTCGTAATACGGGTAGCGAAGAATGGCGAACCGATAGCATCGATTATGGCTATCTCTCCGGCCAGAAAATGTTGGTTGGCAGCACATTATTTGATCTGCATACTACGGTAAAGCCCAGGCAAGAAGTTGATATTAACATCCGTTTTGAGTTGCCCCAAAAAGCAGGCACCTATACCACGAAACTGGCTATTTTTCGCGGCAAAACAGGATTTTGTGAATTTTCCTTTACCGTTGTAGTAGAATAATTTGGATAAACGATTATGAAAAAACAATTGAGATCCATATTTTTTGTTTTGCTGGTTTTCTTAACCGCTTGCGCGCCAGCCCTAACCCCGCCTCCTGCAGGTATGTTGGAGACAATGGTTGCCGCAACGGTGCAGGCTCTGCCGACCAATACTCCCTTCCCAACCCCGATCTCCACCGTAACCCCACCCGGCTCGCGCGATTTGCCGATGCAAGAAGCGACGCTTACGCCTTATCCATCAATAACTCCTTTTCCAACTTTTACCTTTACGCCAACCCTGACAGAAACCCCTACAGAGGTTGGCGTGGCTTCTCGCCAGGGTGTGTATCAGGGACATGGTAATTTTGCTTGCATGGTCATGGATCAGAAACCAGATAATTGGGTTCGGGTAAAACCAGATTCATTGATTTATGCCACCTGGTCGGTAAAAAACGTGGGCGCATTGGAGTGGAAACCAGGGCATGTGATGATTGACCACGAAAGCGGCGATAAGATTTTTGCATACAAATCAGTTCAGGATATTCCTTACCCGGTTAAACCGGGCGAAACAAAAGATATTGTGATCGTATTGCGCGCGCCCAAAAAAGGCGGCGATTATCATACAACCTTTATTCTCGAAAGAGGTGGTGATCCATTTTGCAGGCTCATCATTGGTATTTCGGTGCGCTAGCGAGAGGCAGCAATGAAAATACAAAAAGTCTTACTGTTTTTTGGGTTGAGTTTTTCACTCTTGGGTGCTTGCGTGCCTGCCCCGGCTGTTATTGAAAACCCACAGGCGATGATAGCGACCATTGCGGCAGCAACGGTAAATGCTTTGCCAAGCAATACGCCTTACCCAACTGGGACAAGTTCCCCCACGGCAACCCGTATCAGGAATACGCCCACCGATATTCCCACAAATACGCCGCCGGCAACGATTGAGGTTTTTGTGTTGCCCGATCCGGGAACGCCAGCGGTCGAATTGACAAAAGTACCGCTTGGCTTTTGGTCGGCAACCCCTGAGCCTTTTCAATGCCAGGTAGATAGAACCAAACCTGAACCATACTCGATTCTAAAGCCCCGACATTTTTTCAGGGTTGAATGGCGAATTTGGAATCGCGGTTCAACGATCTGGAAAGAGGACGGTGTTCTGTTTTACTTTGTTGGGGGAGATAAACTTTTTAATGATGGCGACCGGGCCGATGGTACCAACCTGGCTTATAACGTTTATCCGCAGGACAAAATTTGGGTTCAGGTTGCTATGACCTCGCCAAAAGAGCCTGGCACCTATTCGTCCATGTGGGGGTTGCGCCGTGAAAATCGCAAAGACCCATTCTGCACTTTTCAAGTCGTTATTCGCGTAAAATAAATTCTTTACTTCAGGAGATATTGCGCGAGTTCATCAGGAGAGTTGTTTATGTCCAGAAAAAATCTTGGTTATGTAGAGTTGGAATGGACTTGCCCCAGTTGCGGGGGCAAGAATCCAGGCACGGTAAAGACTTGTCGGGCCTGTGGTACTCCTCAGCCAGATGATGTTCAGTTTGAGCAGGCCCAGGGCGCGGCCTTGCTTGAGGATGAAGCCAAAATCAATCGCGCAAAAAAAGGCCCGGATATTCACTGTCCATATTGTGGCGCGCGCAATACTGGCGAGGCAACCACTTGCGTTCAGTGCGGTGGAGATTTATCAGAAGGGGCCAGGCGCGCTTCGGGGCGTGTGGTTGGCGCTTTCGATACCCAGGCTGCCCCTTTGCCGCCGATTGTTTGCCCAAGTTGCGGCACTGAGAACCCCGGCGGCAATAAAACCTGTTCTGCTTGTGGCGCTTCGTTGGAGCGGCGGGAATCTGGCGCGGGGAAACCTGTCGATAAACCTGCTGAGCCGAAGAAAAAAGCCCCTGTCTGGCTGTTCGTGGTGATTGGTGTTTTTATTTTGCTATGCTGTGGCTTGCTCGCCATGTTTGCTTTTCGCACGGGCGAAACAAGTGGCACGGTGCGCGATGTATCCTGGGAGCGCGCGATTACTATTCAGGTACTGGGCGAGATTACTCTGGAAGCCTGGCGCGATGAATTGCCGGCCGGGGTTCAACCGCTGGCTTGTACTGAGCAATTGCGCAGCACGCAGGACGAGCCAGCCCCGCGTTCGAAGGAAGTTTGTGGCACGCCCTATTCTGTCGATACCGGCACTGGAATTGCCGAGGTCGTTCAGGATTGCGTCTACGAAGTTTATGATGACTATTGCGAATATGCCGCCACCGACTGGAAGGATGGCGAGACTTTCACTGCTGAAGGGCGCGATTATGCTCCTTATTGGCCGCAGGTGCAATTGCAACCTGAGCAGCGCGAAGGCGAACGCAATGAACGCTATCTGGTGTATTTTGAAACAGAGGATGGCATTAAGGAATTTTCCACATCAAACGAGAATTTGTTCCTGCAACTACAGCCTGGCACGAACTGGATTCTTGAGTACAATGTTTTCGGCGCGATTGTTTCGGTTCGGAAATAAGCGCAAGGAGGCTTTCTTATGCACTATCGGCGTTTGGGATATTCAGGTTTGAAAGTGAGTGAAATTTCGCTCGGCGCATGGGTAACATTTGGCGGGCAGGTGGACGAGGCGATTGCTTCAGATTTGCTTCATGCCGCTTACGATGCCGGAATAAATTTTTTTGATAATGCCGATATGTATGCCGATGGCCGCGCCGAAATGGTAATGGGCAAGGCGATTAAAGATTTGCCGCGCGAAGCCCTGGTGATTTCGTCCAAAGTTTTCTGGCCGACCATGCCTGGTCCCAACGGACGCGGGCTTTCTCGCAAGCATATTGTTGAATCGGCGCACGCTTCATTAAAACGCCTGGATGTGGATTATCTCGATCTGTATTTTTGCCATCGCTTTGACCCCGATACGCCAATTTATGAAGTGGTTTACACAATGGACACGCTTATTCGCCAGGGAAAGATTTTGTATTGGGGAACTTCGGAGTGGCGCGCCTGGCAAATTACCGAAGCGGTTAACATTGCTCGCATGTATCATCTTTCTCCCCCAATTGTCGAACAACCGCAGTACAACATGTTCCACCGTCGCCGGGTAGAGATGGAACTTTCGCCGGTGTGCCGCGAGCATGGCATCGGACTGACGACCTGGAGTCCGCTGTATTACGGGGTGTTGACCGGCAAGTACAACCAGGGTATTCCTGAAGGTTCACGCGCATCGCTTGATAGCATGGCCTGGATTCGTGACAGAATCACCCCTGAGCGAGTCGAAATTGTGCGCGAATTAAGCGAAGTAGCAGCCGATTTGGGCATCAGCATGGCGCAACTGGCCCTGTCCTGGTTGTTGCGCCGTAAAGAAGTGAGTAGCGTCATTACCGGGGCGACAAACGTCCGTCAGTTGCAGGATAATCTCGATGCGGCAGATGCAGTTGAAAAGTTGTCGGATGATGTGCAGGAGCGCATTGAGCAGATTTTGGGTAATTATCCAGATGAGGATTAGCGCGTCGTTGTGAAAAACAATCCCCATGCCTTGTTAATAAGGCGTGGGGATTTTACTTTATTCAATTGTCGCCGGCTTTAGGAAGCGGGCGGAACAGGCTCATCGCTCACAAAAGCGGCTTCACTGGCGGGTTTCTTGCGCAGGGTGATAAAGCCAACAACAATCGGAATGGCAACGAAGATGATGCCAACACAGAGCGAACCAAGCCCGGTGAGAAGCGCGGCTTGTGGGTCTGAACTGCCGCCCATGTCAATCTCTGCGCCTGGTATGAAACTTACCACTGCCGCGAGCCCACCCCAGCAAATGCTCAAAAGACCGGGGCAACCACAGCATAAGGCTGTAATGCCAGTAATAATCATTGCTGTGTTTCTGTTTTCCATATAATACTCCTCCAAATTAAGTTTATTTACCAGTGTACAACAAAAAACAAACCTATGCAATATGTTTTTTGTTGCAATTTATTGGCGCATATATGCCCGAATTAGGGCGGCTCGCTCATGCCGCCCGCGGGCCTCGTTGGGCGCTATCTGCAAGGCAATCGGAGGAACAAGAATCTCATGCCCGCGCCAATGAATCGCTTCAAGATGGGCCCGGGCATAGGGGCCAAAATCGGCTGGGCCCTGACTATCGACCCATTCTTGCGGCTCAAAGGCAAAGTCGATGCGGTAGTTATAATCGACAACCCCGAAGCCATTAACCACCCAGCCGGTGACGTGATGAAATGGTTCGACGATATAGGGCGCGACCATCTCGCAGATTTTTTCGATTGCGCTCTTTTCGAGCATCACGTCGATGTCGTGTGGTTTGACGGCCAGCCCGCGCGCGTACAAGGCTGCGCTGCCGGTGAGCCACCAATCTATGCCGCGCTGCTTGAATTCGGCGCATAACCATTCGAGGGCTGAGTCTAAATCGGCCAGCGCGCGGCGTTCTCCATCTAATTCCGCCTCGATGTAGGCGTTGAAATTGGTTTCCATGCGCGCCAGGTTTTGCGGGAACATGAGCGCGCTTTTGGGGTAGTCTTTCGACCAGACGCCATCTTTTGAGGCGTAGAACATGGCGCGCAGGGTCTCGTCTGCTATGCTGTGGCGTTCGAGGATGACAAATTCGATGCGCTCGTCGGTTTCGTGGATTTTTATTTTCATTTTAGGCCAGTTTGCGCAAGGTTTGCGAAAAATCGGGCGGGTAGGGCGCTTCAAAAGTTATTTGCTGACCAGTTTCGGGGTGGGTAAGCGTCAGGCGCAGGGCGTGCAGGGCAGGACGGGCAATGAGGCTGGTGGGCGGGGCGCTGTATAGACTGTCGCCAAGCAGGGGATGGCCGAGGGCGTAGGCGTGGACGCGGATCTGGTGGGTGCGTCCGGTGGCGGGGCGGCATTCGAGCAGGGCGAAATTCGTGTAACGACCGATGACTTTGAAGGCGGTTTCGGCGGGTTTGCCGTGGGTGTGGTCTACTGCGGTGCGGTGTTTGCTGCCGACGTTGACGCGCAATTTGTGGCGGGCGGTGTGTTCTGCCCAGTTGGGCCGGCCGTTGACCAGGGCGTGGTAGATTTTTTCGGTTTGGCGATGCTCGAATTGTTGGTTCAGGCTGCGGTGGGCTTCAGGGCTGCGGGCGAAGAGCAAAACGCCGGAGGTTGTTTTGTCGAGGCGGTGAACCACCCACAGGCGGCCAAATTGCTCTTCATAACGGCGAACAAGATAGGGGGCGTCTGCGTCCCAGCCATCGGGCAGGACGGGAATTCCGGCGGGTTTGTTGATGATGAGCAGGGAAGAGTCGAGGTGTAGGATGTCCATAAAGAATAGTTTATTCGCTCTACAAAAATCAGGCAGTTTGGGCGGCGGTTTTTTGCGGGGCGGCTTTCCAGAAATAGCGCCAGTACAGGTAAACCGAGAGGGTGTAAAGCACGATGACGAGGCCGTAAACGGGGGCGAAGCCATGATTGACTTGCAGCCAGCCGCTGATGGAGGGGCTGAAGGCCCAGCCGAAACTGTTGACCATGCTGACCAGGCTGGTGACGGTGGCGCGTGAATCGGGTTCAACATGTTCCATGACGAAGGTCATGTAGATGGGGCCGCTCATGTTCATCAGCGATAGGCGCGCGTAATGGGCCAGGGCGCTCATCCAAAACCAGGGAGCGAAGCCGAGCATGATGAGGAAGGGAATCGAGATGGCTTGCGAAATGACCACCAGTTCGATTTTACCGTATCTATCGGCCAGAGGTGGGGCGATGATCAGGCCGATGCCCATGGCGAGCGCGCCCCAGGCCAGCACATTGCCGATGACCGGATCGGGCTGGTTGTGGGCAACGCGGAAAAAGACGTTCATAAAAGGCATGAACAGGCCCGCGCCAATGGAGGTGACGAGCATGGGGGCCAGCAGTTTGGAGAGCGTGGCGGGATGTTTTTTCGCGTAGGCAAAAGGCGCAAACAAGGCGCGTTCAGATTTTTTCAGCACGGGCGTTTTAAGCCACAGGAGCGGTATCAGGCCGAGCAGGGCCAGCAGGCTGATGATGCCGAGAGAACCGGCGTAGGCGATGCTGCTGGTGGCCTCCACGCCTTGCCGGGCGGCAATCCAGCCGGGCAGGTAGCCGCCAATGGAGTTACCCAGAAAGGCGGCGGCCATTTGCAGGCCCGAACCCAGGCTAAACAGGTAGGTGCGCTCTTTTTCGCCCGAATTTTCGAGCAGGAAGGGGGCCATCGTGACCATTTGCAGGGCCTGGGCCGCGCCCATGATGAAGTTCATGGCGTAAAACATGGGCGCGGAGGGCCAAAGCAACATGGCAGCCAGTGAGAGCGATACCACTACGCCGCCGAGCAGGAGCGAGTTTTTGCGCCCAAGCGTATCGGCCAGGTAGCCCATCGGCAGGGCGGTAATCATGGCGGCCAGGCTGCCGAGGGTGATGAGTTGCCCCAGCAGGCTTTCATCGAAATTGAGGCTCAGGACGTAAAAGTTGAAGAGCAAACGATAAACGCCCAGCGCAGCGCCGGTGAAGATGGCGCTGGCCAGGTATAAGCGGGCATTGGGGTGAAAGGCGCGCACGCGCGCGACATAGGTGGTGAGGACGTTTGGCATGTATTAGATTATCATCTAACTATGCGTGGGCGTCAAGCAAAAAAAGCAATGTATAATAGCAACTGTTTTCTCAGCAACTATTTTTACGACTGTTATGGAGGCCTTATGGACGACAAAACCCCGCGCAGTATCATCCCCAGCCAGGGGAATATGCTCGAAGAAGCGATTTTTCGTTTGAAATTAATCGCTCGTTTGATGGGCGACCGCCGCGTTAGCCCCTTGCTTAAACTATTGCCGGTTGGCGCGCTGGCCTACCTGATTTGGCCGCTCGATTTGATTGCAGGGATACCGGGAGTTTCAGCCCTTGATGACATCGGTATTTTGTGGCTGGCCTCTTACTTTTTTATCGAACTCTGCCCAACCCAGGTTCTTCAGGATCATGTCCGCGAGATGGGCGACAACAATACCATTGTGGATGATGCCGCGCACGGCGAACCGCCTGCCGAGGTGATTGAGGGCGAAGCCACTGACGTGCAGGATTAAAAAGGAGACGGATCATGACAACCCGGCGCTTGTTCGCCGTTTTATTGGTATTTGCCACCTTGTTGGCTGCTTGCGCGCCCGCCGCCCCTGAGCAGGAATCTGTTACCCCGGCCCCCACCACGCGGACGGCCATCCCCGCTACGCCGACGCCGCTTGTTCAGGAATCGCCTCCTGCTCCTGTTATGCCCGAGGCAACCCCCGTCGCTGGCGCGCAAACTTTGCCCAACCCCGAAAATTTCTTCTGGAAAGAAATTCCCGGTTGGCTCGAACAGCCCACTGACATCACCTCGCCTGGCGATGGATCGGGGCGCGTTTTTGTGCTGGAGCGGCCCGGGCGAATTCGCATTATCCAGAACGAGGCGTTATTGCCTGCGCCTTTTATGGATATTTCCAATATCGTTGGTTCAAATGCCTCAGAGCGCGGATTGTTGGGGCTGGCCTTTCACCCCAATTACCCTGAGAATGGCTTTTTCTACGTCAACTACACCGACCGCGATGGACACACCCGAATTGCCCGCTTTCGCGTATCGGCCAGCGACCCCAACCTGGCCGACCCCGCTAGCCGCCTGGAGTTGATTCGTATCGAACAACCTTACGCCAACCACAACGGCGGCTCGCTGGCTTTTGGGCCAGATGGCTACCTGTACGCCGGCCTGGGCGATGGTGGTTCGGCGGGCGACCCGCTCGATGCCGGTCAATCGCTCAATACCCTGCTCGGAAAAATCTTGCGCTTCGATGTCGATGGCGGCCAGCCTTACGCTATCCCGGCGGATAATCCCTTTTCTGGCGGTGGCGGCCAGGCTGAAATTTGGGCCTATGGTCTGCGTAATCCCTGGAAGTTTGCCTTCGACCGCGCCACGGGCGATTTATACATTGCCGATGTTGGTCAGAATCAGTGGGAGGAAATTAACTTCACCCCGGCTGGCGCGCCTGGCGGCCTGAACTATGGCTGGCGCTTCATGGAAGCCAGTTACGATTACAGTGGCGGACTGTATGACCGCGCCGCGCTCGTCCTGCCTGTGGCTGAATATGGCCGCGGCGAGGGCTGCTCTGTCACTGGCGGCCAGGTTTATCGTGGTCAGGCTTTCCCTGAATGGCAGGGCGTTTACCTGTACGGTGATTTCTGCTCCGGTAATATCTGGGGATTGCTTAAAACTCAGGATGGCTTTGTCAACAGCCTGCTTTTCAGAACCAACTTCCAAATCAGCACGTTTGGGTTGGACGACGAAGGCGAAATTTATGTCGCAAGTTATTCCGGGGCGGTTTATCGACTTTCGAGGGAGTAGTTAATGAAATTGAAGCACGCTGTTGTATATTGTTCTTTCTTTTTGGCTTCTTTGATTGTTTTAGGATTGCACGCTTCTCTGATTTTGAATACCCGTTTTATTGCCGATGATTATTGTTCGGCATATTTGGGGCAGCGACTGGGGGTGTTGCGTTATATCTGGTTTTGGTATCTCAACTGGGGAGGCCGATACGCCGCTATTGGCGCGGATATGGCTTTGGCCTGGGTGAACCCACAACAATTGGGACTGGTGACTTTATCTATATTGATGGTTTGGGCGGGCTCGCTGGCGGCAATTTTTTATGCGGTTTTTGTATTTTTTCGCTCAATGGAGCGTTTACTGATTTCGTTTAGTTTGAGTTTTGTTACGCTATATATCCTGATTACTTTATTGCCAAATATTCCGCAATCTCTGTATTGGTATAGTGCCTTCCGCACGCATTTTTTACCGGTGATTGTTCTCTGCGTTCATCTGGCAATTTATCTTTTTTATCGTCGCGCCAGGTTGCAGGGGCTTCGCCATTACCTGTTTGTTGGGGCATTTGGTTTTTGCTTTTCGTTGTTTAATGCAGGATTCAGTGAAGCATTTACCCTGACGCAACTCTCTTTTTGGGCTTTGGTCTTTTTATTTGAGTTTTTCAGTCAAAAGGAGAAACAGTTTAGAAATTTTTCTTTCTCGTTGTTGTGCGTTGCCGGCAGCATGATTGGTATTTTGATTATGCTGTCGGCTCCAGGAAACGCAAATCGTCAGGATACCTATCGTCAGCCGGAAAGTATTTTTGAGATAGTGAGCATCTCAGTTAACGGGTATGGATATTTTTGGAGTCAGATTCTTACCAGCCCGGAGAGAATTCTGGCTCTGATAGGCTTTTTTAGTCTGGTGATTTTTGTTGCTGTCGCATATCCGAAAATTGCGAAAATTTCTTTCAGCCAAATTGCGGTAATATCATTTGCAGGAGTAGGATTATCTTTTGTCAGCTTTGTGCCATCCGCTTACGGTATAGCAAAAATTTTGCCCGACCGGGGTTTTCCAATTCCCACCTTTTTTCTAATTTTTGGGTTATCGATTGCGCTTTTTTTATTAGGGAATTTTCTGGCAGGATCTTTCTCGAAGGTGAAGTTTTTGCTTGCAAGTATTGGTATCACTTGCTTCTTTTTTAGTATGTTTTTCTCAGCATCAACGCTAATTGAATCCCGCTCAATTTATACGGATTATGCCCGCACTCTTGACAAGATTGAGATGCAAATTTCTGTTCATAAAGCCGCTGGTTTGGATAGCATTCACATTCCCAAACTTAATAATTGGGCAGGTGCTTTTGATCCCAATGAAAATCCAAAATTTTGGGTCACTTATTGTGCCAGCAAATATTATGGCGCGATTTTTTGTTCTTATTGTTTTGCTTGTTTCTGTTACGCAATATGTTTTTCCTGCAATTTATACTTTTATAAAGATAGGCTTTTTTAGCAGATTTTTGGCAGACGATTACTGTGTTGCTGCAGTTGCAAGAGACTTATTTTTTTTGATTCACTAGTTTATTGGTATTCTAATTGGCATGGTGGATATTCAGTTGTATTGATTGACGAGTTATTGCCTTATATTGCGCCAGATAAAATTTCTTTGGTTGTTCCTTTTCTTTTATGGGGCTGGATTGTTGTATCTATTGCTACATTATATGTAATTTTCCCGGAAACTGTAAATCGTGTATTACGAGTTGTTTTATCCCTTATTCTTGGACCGATATTCGTCCTTGCTATGCTATTAATAAACCCTGATATAGCGCAATCTATCTTTTGGTGGTCGGGTATGAGAGCTTATAATTTGCCAGTTTTATTTGCAACAATATACGTTTTTGTTTACTTCTTTTTGAGAAGAAAACAAAATAACGCGTTTGCGGCTTTTCTTACGGGCTTTTTGATAGTTTTTTTTATGGCCGGTTTTAGTGAGATTTTTAGCGCAGTTCAAATTGTCTTTTTTGTAGGATTATTTTCCTTAGAGATGTATCTAGATAAAAGATATAGCAACAGTTTTTACAAAAATTCAACTTATTTTCTTACTGTTGGCAGTATTGTCGGCGCGGCTCTTGGTGGATTTGTTATGGTGTTGGCTCCCGGAAATTTCGTGCGCCAAAGCTATTTTGAGCAGCCCCCTGGAATTATCAGGACTTTGGAATTGTCTTTTTCTGGTTTTTCGAATTTTCTTTTAGAGATTTTTCATGATGAACAAAAAGTTTTAGGATTAACAGGCGCATTCTTCATTTTCTTTTGTGTAGGACTGTTGACAAGGCCTACGCAAAAGTTACCGACATGGCTAGCGCCTTTGTTTTTTGTTAATGGGTTTGTTTTTATGTTTGGTTGTTTTATACCGGCATCCTACGCTACATCGACGCTAACTCCGTATCGTGCTTTGTCTATTGCGACATATTTTTTCCTTTGTTTTTTCTTGGCTGCAGGCTTTACGGCGGGACAAACTATCCAGCAGCAAAGTATTTTAGGGCAAAAGAAACAGATTTATTTGTTGATCATTTTTTGTGTTACCGGTACGTTTTTAATTTCCTCGGTTGCTAATCAGATGCAGCAAAAATGGACAGTATATGAAGCAGAGTACGTGCTTTTCGCCGATAAATGGGATAGAGTTCATAAACAGATTGTGCGTGAAAAAAACAAGGGAGAAACTCATGTATTTATTCCTCCCATGAAAAATTGGGCGAAGCTGGGTGACCCTGGTCAAGACCCTGCCTACTGGATCAATCAATGCTATAGCGATTATTATGGAATAGAAATTGCTCAGGCGCCTCGTTGACTCTGATATTTTCTCATTTGCCCCGATAATCGGGTACATCTTGCAGGCTAAATAGTGATAACTTGCTGCCACTTTGTCTGTGAAAATTAATACAACGACCACCATATATTAGACCTGATTGACTGACAAAAGTTATGCAACTTTCGTGGAATAGGCGTCGATGCAAAACCTGGACTTGCGAATCGGCCTGAAAGCGATCATCAAGGCCGCATGATATTTATGTCCGAGGCTCAATTAAGCATCCCGCGTCCATTCACTATGGCTAAAATGAAAACGCTCAAGCAGGGCTTGTATGACCGTTTCCTGTTCGGGCGTTATTTCTTTGAACTCAAAGCCGATATCGAATTCGCGCAAACTCTCATGATTCGGCTCGCAGCGGGCAACACGGGCTGCGACGGTCAGTTTGCGCGCGCCGCCGGGCAGTTCTTCGGGAAAAGTGATGTTCAGGCTAAGTACATCAGTCACAAGTTAAGGTTTTTATGAAACTGTCAAGGATTGAACGAAAGCCAATGGGTCGGGTTTATCGGATTTGTGTTTGCGTTTGACGATGCCAA
>DAOUML010000068.1:0-2129 GCA_034411635.1 Anaerolineales bacterium | reverse complement strand
CGACGCCACCCGCGACGGCTTTGTCATGGGCGAAGGCGGCGTTATGCTCGTGCTTGAATCGCTCGACCATGCCCGCGCGCGCGGCGCGACCATCTTTGCTGAAATCTCCGGCTATGGCACCACCGACGACGCCTACCACGTTTCGGCCCCAGCCGAGAACGGCGCGGGCGCGGCCAAATGTATGCAAATCGCCATCGCCGACGCCGGTCTGGACGTGACCGACATCGACTACATCAACGCCCACGGTACTTCCACCCCGCTCAACGACAAATCCGAAACTGCCGCCATCAAAACCGTTTTCGGCGAACGCGCCTATCAAATCCCCGTTTCCTCCACCAAATCGATGACCGGTCACATGATTGGCGCGGCTGGCGCGATGGAAGCCATGATTTGCGCCCTGGCCTTCCAGCATAACCTCCTGCCCGCCACCATCAACCACGCACACCCCGACCCGGCCTGCGACCTCGATATCATCCCCAACCAGCCCCGCCCGGCCACGCCGCGCCATGCCCTCTCCAACTCCTTCGGCTTCGGCGGACATAATGCCACGCTCGTCTTGAGTCGTTTTGACGAATAATTGGAGTCCCTAATGCCATACGCACACATCACCGGATGGGGCATGTCTGTCCCATCCAAGGTGCTTACCAACGACGACATCGCCAAAATGGTCGATACCAACGACGAATGGATTCGTGACCGCACCGGAATCCGCGAACGCCGCATCGCTGAAGACCGCCAAACCTCGGCCAGCCTCGGCGCGGAAGCCGCCATCGAAGCCCTCAAAATCGCCGATCTGCTGCCCACCGAAATCGACCTGATCATCTGCGCCACCTCCACCCCGGAACACATCTTCCCCGCCACCGCCTGCATCATTCAGGACAAAATCGGCGCCACCAAAGCCGGCGCCTTCGACCTTTCCGCCGCCTGCTCTGGATTCATCTACGCCCTCAACATCGGCGCGCAAGCCATCCGCGCCGGCGGCAGCAAAAACGTTCTGGTCATCGGCGCCGAAACCCTCTCGCGCTTCATCGATTGGACCGATCGCAACACCTGCATCCTCTTCGGCGACGGGGCCGGGGCCTTCGTTTTGCAAGCCAGCGAGCAACCCGGCGGCGCCTATGGCGCAGTCATGTACTCCGACGGCTCCGGCGGCGACTTGCTCTCCATCCCGGCTGGCGGTTCGCGCACCCCGGCCAGCGAACTCACCCTGCGAACCGGCCTGCACTTCATCCACATGGACGGCAAAGAAGTTTTCCGCTTTGCCACCCGCGTCATGGCTGGGGCCACCAACGAAGCCGTCGCCAAATCCGGCTGGAAACTCGAAGACCTCTCCATCGTCATCCCGCACCAGGCCAACCGGCGCATCATCGAAGCCGCCGCGCGCGGCCTGAAAATGCCAATCGACAAATTCATGATTAACCTCGACCGCTACGGCAACACCTCCACCGCCTCCATCCCCATCGCCACCGTCGAAGCCGTCCAGCAAGGCAAACTGCGCCCCGGCGACAAAACTATCTTCGTCGGATTCGGCGCCGGCCTCACCTGGGGCGCCCTGGCTGTCGAATGGACCGGCCCGCGCCAGGCCACCCGCCGCGTCGTCAAACCCGGCCTCTTCCCCTGGATCGCCCCCGTCCGCTCCTTCCTGCGCCGCCTCGGACGCCTGCTCGAAGGCATCTTCTTTGGCCGCCGCCAATAATGAATGCAGCGCCGCTTTTGCGCAGCACTTCGCAGGTAGGGCTTTCTTAAAGTCGCCCAATAGCCCTCACCCGGCCCTTTCCCATTTCGCGGCACACGCCCCGGTGGGAGAGGAAGAATTGCGCCCTTCTCCCACCGGGAGAAGGGTTGGGGATGAGGGAGAAAGGCCACCTAAAGGCGGCGCTACATGGCGCATATTGAGAATTGTGGCCTTCATTCCAGCAATTCCAAATCTGAAGCGTAATTTTCAGGCAAAGGGCTTTCCCGCTGGTTCCGGCGGGCTGGAAGCCCTGCCTCAGCACAAAAAAGCCCTTCGGGCTGCCAAATAAGTCGGCTTTTAGCCGACTTTCATGAACTGAGGCAGGGATTTATCCCGCCGGGTACGGTCAGTAAGGCGGCTGGCTGACAAGTGGATTTTAGATTTGGAATTGCTG
>DAOUML010000067.1:0-3109 GCA_034411635.1 Anaerolineales bacterium | reverse complement strand
TCACGAAGAAAAACACCCGTAAAAGCGCGTCACGTTCCCCCTTTGTGTACTTTGTGACCTTCGTGTTTAGGCTTTTTCCCGCCAAGTACGGGAGAGCCTAAAAAGCGCAATGTGTGACCGGGACGGGTATAATATTCCTCGGAGAAAAAAACATGCCAACCTACGATTTTATCTGCCTTGATTGTCGCCAACGCTTTGAAATTTTTATGTCGTATAGCGAATATGGCCTAAAACCTGTGGCTTGCTCTCACTGCGGCGGCGCCAATGTTCGTCGGCGCGTGCCGCGGGTGCGCGTCTTGAAGTCAGATGAACAACGCCTCGAATCTCTGGGCGACCCGTCCATGCTCGATGGCATCGACGATGACCCGGTTGCCCTCGGACGGATGATGCGCAAAATGGGCAGCGAACTCGGCGAAGACCTGCCGCCCGAATTTGGCGATGTGGTCGACCGTCTCGAAGCCGGTCAATCGCCCGAAGAAATCGAAAAAGCCGTCCCCGATCTGGCCGATAGTTTTGGTGGCGGCGATTTGGGCGGTCTGGATGACAGCCTGTAAAGGAGAAGAATGGACTGGATGATACTGGTACTTTTGATTGGTGGTTTTACTGCGCTCATGTTGGGCGCAGAAATTTTGGTGCGCGGCGCATCACGCCTGGCGGCGGCAATTGGCATTTCGCCATTGGTGATTGGTCTCACGGTGGTTGCTTTTGGCACCAGCGCGCCCGAACTGGCGATTAATATTCAGGCAGCCTTTAAAGGTCAGGGGGCCATTGCGCTTGGCAATGTGGTTGGCAGCAATATTATGAATGTGTTGGTTATTTTAGGGCTTTCAGCGCTTATTGTTCCTCTGGTGGTAAACAAACAATTGGTGCGCCTGGATGTGCCAATTATGATTTCCGTTACTCTGCTCGCCTGGTGGATGACTTCGGATGGAGGTTTGGGCTTTTGGGATGGCCTGATACTTTTTAGCGGTTTGCTGGTTTATATTCTTTACAGCATAATCAAGAGTCGCAATGAGAGCCAAAATAATCCAGATCAATCTGTCCCCAGAGAAAAAAGCAGCCCTCGCCTGGTTTTAATAAGTTTGGGGCAAATTGCGGTTGGGTTGTTGGGGCTGACGCTTGGCTCAGACTGGCTGGTGGATGGCGCTGTGCAACTCGCAAAACTTTTCGGCGTGAGCGAAATGATCATTGGCCTGACCATTGTTGCGGTGGGAACCTCCCTGCCCGAACTGGCAACCTCGGTGGTGGCCGCCATGCGCAATGAGCGCGATATTGCCGTCGGCAACGTGGTGGGCAGCAATATCTTTAATATTATGTCTGTTCTCGGCCTTACCAGCCTGATAGCCCCCAACGGCGTGCCGATCCCCGCATCTGCCCTGGCGTTTGACATACCGGTCATGGTTGCGGTAGCGGTTATCTGTCTGCCGGTCTTTTTCTCTGGCGGGTACACCATCGGGCGCTGGGAAGGCGGCCTGTTTCTGGGGTTGTACCTCGTCTATCTCGGCATCATGCTCTCCGATGCGGTTGGCGGAACCAGTTACCAGAACGAAGCCTCCCTCTTTATCCTTCTCTTTGTCATCCTGGTCTTTGTTGTCACTGCTTTTTACGAAATTCTGAACCGGCGTAAGAAACAAGCACACGGAGCGTAACATGATTATTCATTCGGCATCCCAATTGCTCACCCTGCAGGGCGGTCCCCAGCGCGGCAATCTGGGCAACCTCGGCATCATTGAAGATGGCGCGATTGTCATTCGTGATGAGAAAATTGTCGCAGTCGGAAAGACCGCCGAAATCCGCGCCGCTTACCCACAAGACCCAACCCTCGATGCCGGGGGTTGCGTGGTTATGCCAGGGTTTGTCGACCCGCACACCCATCTGATTTGGGGCGGCGACCGGGCCGCCGAGTTCGAACTCAAAATGGCAGGAACGCCTTACCTCGATATTCTCGCATCGGGCGGCGGCATTCTCTCCACCGTCAAAGCCACCCGAACCGCCTCAATAGAATCCCTCGTCGCCCAGGCCCGCCCGCGCTTGTTGCGCATGTTCTCGCACGGAACTACCACTGTCGAAGCCAAAACCGGTTACGGCCTGCAAACCGCCACCGAACTGCGCTTGCTCAAAGCCCTGCTTGCCCTCGAAGATGAAGCCCGCGTAGACCTGGCGATTACTTTCATGGGCGCCCACGCCATCGCCCCCGAATATAAAGACAACCCCCAGGCTTACACCGACCTGGTGAGCGACACCATGCTGCCGATTGTGCGCGAGTGGTGGGAAAACCATGCCCCGCGCCAACCCCTGCCCTTTGTCGATGTTTTCTGCGAAAACAAAGCCTTCGACCTGGCCCAATCGCGCCAAATTCTCACCAAAGCCAAACAACTGGGCTTCCCGCTCAAAATCCACGCCGATGAATTTGACAACCTCGGCGGCGTGCCGCTGGCCGTTGAACTGGGCGCAGCCTCGGCTGACCATCTGGTCGTTACCTCCGATGCGGATATTGAACTATTCGGACGCTCGGAAACGGTCGCCGTTTCGCTGCCCTGTACACCCTTTGGCCTGGCCGAATGCCACTACACCCCGGCTCAAAAAATCATCGCCGCCGATGGAATCCTGGCCCTGGCCACCGACTGCAACCCCGGCACCACCTGGAACGAATCGATGCAATTTGTCATCGCCCTGGCCTGTCGCGCCATGAAACTGACCCCTGCCCAGGCCATCGCCGCCGCTACGATAAATTCTGCCCACGCCATCCGCCGCGCAGATAGAGTCGGCTCGCTCGAAATCGGCAAACAGGCCGATGTGCTGATTTTATCGGTGCCAGATTATCGCCATCTTGGCTACCGCTATGGGACCAATCTGGTCAAACAAGTGGTCAAGCGTGGTCGTGTCTACTCGGTGGATGTCGGCTACTACCGCACCGCTTAAATCCACAGGGCGGGATTTTATCCCGCCCTGTTTTTGTTGTGTACTGACTTAATTTGTAACTACCTACCCACCCTCACCCCCGGCCCCTCTCCCGGTGGGAGAGGGGAGAAAACAGGGACGCTTCTGTCACTTTCAGAAAAAAATCCGTTTTATATGTCCGATTCCCTCTCCCTTCGGGAGAGGGCTA
>DAOUML010000066.1:0-23817 GCA_034411635.1 Anaerolineales bacterium | reverse complement strand
GGTAAAAAGCATCCGTGTAGCAATTCACAGCCTCCCCACAGTTTTTTAAGGTTTTGTGGATTGATTATCCACAAAAAAATGAGAATCGCTACACGCTGTGAAATTGTCCCCTGCCGCGATTCAGAGAAAAGCCCCCTATCGTTTACGCGCAAGCCTGGGCTTTGCGCGCAATCTTTATTGTGGCGGCTGACTGGAACTGGAACAGTGATAAACTATACGAAGCCAGTCATATAATTAAGTTGGTTAATTATATGACTGGTATGGGTCTCGGGAGAATGAAAAATGAGCATTCAACAAACCATCACCCGCTACATCAAAACCATCGAAGGGGCGCGCAGCAAGAACACGGCAGATACCTATCGCTTTGCCCTGCAAGCCTTCTGCAATTTGCTGGCCGATAACCAAATTAATCCCGACGAAACGCCCATCGGCGAATTAGATGAAGCCGCCATTGGCTGGTTCGCGGCCTGGCTCAAAGACTATGCTCCCGCCACCGAGCAACTTTATCTGCAAGCGGCGGTTGGTTTTTATGAGTACTTGGCCGCCGAAGGACTTTCTGCGCCGAACCTGAATCGCGTGCGGCAGTTGGTGCGCATGCGCGGGCGCAAAACCGGTCAGCGCTTGCCACAGTTCCCACGCGAGGCCATCGAGGCAATTTTGGACGGAATGCAGAATGGGAAAATAGAGAATAGAGAATGGAGAATGGAGAATGGCGAGAGAGCAGAGAGTGAGAAAATAGAGAATAGAGAATGGAGAATAGAGAATAGTGAGAGAAGCGAAATAGGGCGAAAAGGAGAAGGAGTGGGTTTTGAGCGGTTGCGCTTTTTGCGAGACCGGGCTTTTTTGGTCACGCTGGCCGATACCGGCCTGCGCGTGCATGAGATCTGCGCTCTGCGGCGCGGCGATATAGACTGGAACGAAGGCCGCGCCATGATCATTGGCAAGGGCAACAAGCAGGCCGTCATCCGCTTTTCGAGCCGCTCGCTGGCCGCGCTCAAAGACTATCTAGCCCAACGCTCAAAACTGGATGGCGCTTCGGGGCGTCCGCTTTCGGCGCTGCCTTTGTTTGCCCGGCATGATAAGGGCGCCGGTAAAAAGGTCAAGCCCATGAGTACGGCCACAGGGCGGAATATCGTCGAAGAACGGGCGAGCGAAATTCTTGGCCCCGATTTTGATGGCCGTATTACCCCGCATTCGTTCCGGCACTACTTCGTCACCACGGTATTACGCGCTTCGGGCAACCTGAAACTGGCCCAGGAACTGGCCCGTCATACCAACATCAGCGTTACCCAGCGCTATGCCCATTTATCAGACGATGAATTGGACAAGGGGTATTATGATATTTTTGAGAATAGGCGGGGAATGGATGATGGTTAATAGTTAATGGTTAATGGAGATGGGTTCGGTTTTTGTTTTAAGATGAGCCTCGTACGCGGCCAGCAAGGCTTTGGTGCGCGGGCCCACCCTGCCCTCCCCCACCGGCTGGCCGTCTATCGCAACAATGGGGACAATGCCGCGTGAACTGCTGCTCAGGAAGGACTCCTCGAACGATTCTCCCCGCGTTGGTGGCCGATACGCCACCTCCAGCCCCTCCCCTCTCGCCAGGCGGATGACGGCGCGGCGCGTGACCCCCAACAGGATTCCGTTTCGGGAGGTGATCAAGGCCCCAGCCTGGATGGCGTAGAAGTTGCTGGTAAGGCCTTCGAGTATTTTTCCGTTTCGGCAAAGAAGAACTTCAAAAATGTCGTTTCTGACCATTTGGCGTAAATCTGCGCTCGATTGGATGAAAGAGGTCGATTTCAGGCGTGGGTTGCGGCGGGTCGTTTCAACGCTGACGACGCGTACGCCGTGCTGGTAGATTTCGGGGCCGAGGGGGGTAAATGGCTGAATGGTGACGAAAACGGCTCCAGCCTGGTCTGATACGCCCAGAGTCAGGCGTACGCGCGATTCGGCGTCCATAGCGGAGCAGGTTTGAGCGAGAAAATGTCTCAATTCCCCTTCCGAAACCTGCGGAACGATGTTTTGGGCGGCTGCCGGTTGGTAGAGTCGGTTGAGATGGGCTTGCAGGCCAAGAACTTTTGCGCCGCTCTCGTAAGTGCGGAAGGTGGTATACAGGCCCTGGGGCAAAAGGCGGCTGGTTTCATCGAGATTGGCGGCGGCGAGGGGTAGTTCGCGCGCGCCGTTGGGGGTCAGGTGATAGGTTTTCATGTTTGAATGATGCCTCTTTCGGCTATAATCTGTTCTCCAAAGTCTGGCGGCTTTGGAGTCTTTTTTTGGAGAAAAGAATGTCAGCATTGATGAAGGTTCTCAATTTTTACCGCGACCGGGCCTATTTTTCGAGTATGGCGCGCATTGCGCTGCCAATTGCCGTTCAAAACCTGGTGATGGCTTCGCTGAATATGGTCAATATTTTGATGATTGGGCAGTTGGGCGATGCGGAACTGGCGGCGGTGGGGCTGGCCGGGCAGATTTACTTTCTGATTCATTTGATTTTGTTTGGAATTTCGAGCGGGGCCTCGATGTTTACGGCGCAGTTATGGGGCAAGGGGGATGTTGCCAACCTGCGACGGGTGCTTGGGCTTTCGCTCAAGTTGGGGCTGTTTGGCGCGATTATTTTTTGGGCCATTGCGGTTTTTTGGCCTGAGCAAGCCATGCGTTTTTACTCGGAAGACCCGGCGGTGATTGGGCTGGGGGCCGAGTATTTGCGGATTTTTGGTTGGTCGTATCCTTTTTTTGCGATTACCTTTGCCTATGCGTTTGTGATGCGCTCGACTAAAAATGTTCGCGTGCCAATGCTGGTGACGGTCTTTGCGCTGACGCTGGGCATTGCGCTCAGTTATGGCTTGATTTTTGGGGCCTTTGGGCTGCCGAAGATGGGCATGATGGGCGCGGCCTGGGGCAGCCTGGTTGCCAAAACGGTGGAAAGTCTCTTGATTTTGGTGGCGGTTTACTGGCGGCGCGATAATCCGGCAGCGGCTACCTGGCAGGATATTTTGTCCTTCGATTGGACTTTTACGCGCAACGTGATGAAGCCGGTTTTGCCGGTTGTAACCAATGAATTGGTTTGGGCATTGGGCATTACCACCTATTACGCGATTTATGCGCGGGTTGGCACCAATGCGGTGGCGGCGATTAATATTGTGACGGCCATTGAGCAGATGATTTTTGTGGTCTTTTTTGGAATTGGCAACGCAACCGCCATTTTGATTGGCAACCTGATTGGCGAAGGCAAAAAAGATCAGGCTTTTATCTTTGCGGGGCGTTCAATTGGCTTGCAAATTTTCGTGGGTCTGTTTCTTGGCGCGGGTCTTTATGCTTCGGCAGATGCTTTCTTTGGCCTGTATAAAGTATCTGCCACCGTGATTGACAGCGCGCGGGCGATTATTGTGGTGGCGGCTTCGCTGGCCTGGCTCAAAGGGACGAATATGCTGGTGATTGTGGGGGTGATGCGGGCCGGCGGCGATACGCGCTTTATGCTGGTGCTTGAAGTGGCGGCGATTTGGCTGGTTGGCGTTCCTATTGCGGCCCTGGCGGCCTTTGTATTAAAGTTGCCGGTGCAATGGGTTTATCTGATGGTGATGATTGAGGAAGCCTTTAAGTTTGGGATATGCCTGTGGCGCTATTTTTCGCGGCGCTGGATTAAGGATTTGACGCAGGATATTGGGTAAATTATTAAACCGCCTGAAGGCGGTGGTACGGTGGCACGCTGGGTAGTTGTTGCGTAATGCAGTGAATGTTGCCACCTCCAAGCAGGATTTCTCGCGCCGGAACGCCAACGACGCGCCGCTCCGGGAGCAGTTTCTGGAGCAGTGACAATGCCGGGGCGTCCTGCGCCACGTCAAAGGTCGGCGCGATTGCGCCACCGTTGCAGAAGTAGAAGTTGATGTAAGAACCGGCCAACCGGTCGCCGGCCTGACGAGGCAATGTCCCTTCGACCGCATCCACCCCTTCGGCTTCCTCGTCAGTAATATAGAGCGGCCCCGGTTGTGGAATTCTGTGAACGGTTAATCTGCGCCCCTTCGCATCGGTCTGCGACATCAGGAACTCATACGCCTCGGCGGAACGTTCATATTGTGGGTCGCTGCGGTCATCTGTCCAGGTTAGCGCAATCTCGGCGGGACGCAGGTAACAAGCCAGGTTATCGACATGGCCTGTGGTTTCGTCGTTATAGACTCCGCGCGGAATCCAGATCACTTTTTCGATGCCGAGATAGTCTTTCAAGTGAGTTTCGATGTCAGTTAGCGATAAATCGGGGTTGCGCCCCGGACTGAGCAGGCACTCGGCAGTGGTGATACAGGTTCCCTCCCCATCGACATGGATCGAACCGCCTTCCAGCACAAGCGGAGCTTTATAGCGCGGAACGCGCTCCACTTCAATCACTTTTTGCGCTACAGCCTCGTCCAAATCCCAGGGAAAATACAGGCCGTTGTACAGGCCGCCCCAGGCGTTGAAAATCCAGTCCACGCCGCGCGCGGTTTTGCCATCGGTGACAAAAGTCGGGCCGACATCGCGCATCCAGGCGTCGTTACTGGAACATTCGATCACGCGGATTTCGGGCGGGAGCATCTGGCGCGCGTTCGCATACTGACTGTGATTGACACCCACCGTCACCGGCTCGAATTGCGCAATCGCGCTGGCAACTGCCGCGAAGGCCTTTTGGGCTGGTTTCGCGCCCAATCGCCAGTTATCAGGCCGCTGCGGCCAGAGCATCCAGGTTCCGGCGTGGGGGGCAAATTCGGCGGGCATGAAAAAACCATCGGCGCGGGGATGAGATTGAAGGCGCATGGGAATCTCCGGGTAAAATTAGGAATCAGTGTTCAGTATCCAGTATCCAGTCCTGAGCGGAGGGCGTAGCCCGTAGTCGAAGGACAGTATTCAGTTAACCATTCTCGATTAACCACCAACAAGGAACTTCCATGCAAAAAATCCGTATCGCCGTCATTCAAACCCGCTGGCCGGGCGAACGCGAAGCCATACTGCAATTTTACCGCCGAACGATAGCGGATGCTGTCCAAAAAGGCGCGCAATTGGTTTGCTTGCAAGAGTTCAGCCTTTCACCCTATTTTGCCAGCACCCGCAACCAGGCCGGCTTTAATTGGGCCGAACCGCTCGAAAATGGCCCAACCCATCAATTTTTGGGTGAACTGGCCGGCCAGCACAATGTTTATATTGTCGGAAGCATCTTTGAGCGTGATGGTGAACGCTTTTGGGATACTGCCACCATCTACAATCCGCAGGGCGGTTTGCATGGTTTTACGCGCAAGGTTCACATTCCGCAAGGCGAAGGCTACCACGAAGACCACTTCTTCGCTGGCAGCGACCAGTACCCCATCCATGAGATTCTGGGCGTCAAAGTCGCCATCCCAACCTGCTACGACCAGTGGTTCCCCGAAATGTCGCGCATCTGCGCCCTGAATGGGGCCGAATTCATCTTCTACCCAACCGCCATCGGCTCAGAGCCAACCAATCCTGGCGTAGACACCAAAGAGGCCTGGCAGACCGTCATGCGCGGGCAATCCATCGCCAGCGGAGTCTTTATTGCCGCCGCCAACCGGGTCGGAGTGGAGGGTGTAACCTTTTATGGCTCCAGTTTTATCTGCGAACCGAACGGTACGCTCATCGCCCAGGCCAGCCGTGACCGCGACGAGTTGCTTGTGGTTGACCTTGACCCGGTTGCGCTGGAAGAATGGCGGCGACTTTTTCCGCTGCTCCGTCAGCGTCGGCCCGATGCCTATGCCAGGCTTTCAGAAACCTAAAAACCCATTTGGGCCCAAATAAAAAAGATTACAACCCCCAACAAAATCAGCGCCAGCGGCGCGCTCGTCCATATCAGAGCCATTTTTGCATTTTGCTGGGCATAGGCAACCCAGGCCAGAATTGAAAACAAAATCGGCCAGACAGGATAACTCCAAAGAATACCAACAAAAGTCAAATTGTAAGCGTTTACCCCGGAATCAAAAGCCATGACTCCCATCATGCTGGCAAACCCCCACGGAATCAACAGAATCAGATAGATTAATTGAGAAAGAATCAACCAGATAAGAACCGGCAACCCAACGACAGGAATATTTTCAGACATGATTGGTCTCCTTTTTGGACGCAATCATATCACAAGAGCGTATTTTTACATCAACCGGAGAAAAATATGAAACTTCACTTTGAAACTGCCGAAATCTACATCCCCGACGGCCTGCCCATTACGCAAGCCCTGGCGCGCACCACCCACCTGTGCCTGGCCGCCCATCAAGACGACATCGAAATCATGGCCGCCGAACCTATCCTGACCTGCTTCCAACAAAATGACCTGTGGTTCACCGGCGTAGTCGTCACCGACGGGCGCGGCTCTCCGCGTGACGACCTGTACAGAGATTACACCGACGAAGAAATGCGCCGCGTGCGCTTCAAAGAACAGTTCAAAGCCGCTTTTGTGGGCGAATACGCAGCCCAGATCATGCTCGATTATCCCAGCAAGTTCATCAAAGATGGCAAAGATGAACGCGGCATCGAAGATATGCTCGCCCTGCTGAAAGCCACCCAGCCGCAATTTGTCTACACTCATAACCTGGCCGACAAGCACGACACCCACATCGGCGTCGCGCTCAAAGTCATTGCCGCCATCCGCCGCCTGCCCAAAAACGAACGGCCCGAAAAACTATACGGCTGCGAAGTCTGGCGCAACCTCGATTGGATGGTGGACAGCGACAAAGTCAACTTCAACGTCAGCAAACGCGAAAACCTGCAAATGGCCCTGCTCGGCGTCTTCGATTCGCAAATCTGCGGCGGCAAACGCTACGACCTGGCCTCCATGGGACGCCGCAAAGCCAACGCCACCTACTCCGAATCGCACGGGGTGGATGAAACCCTCGGCCTATCCTACGCCATGGATCTGACCCCGCTCATTGAGGACGACGCACTCGACCCTCAGGCCTTTATCGTGACCCAAATCCAAAAATTCGCCGACGACGTCGCCGCCCGCGTGCGGAAAATGTCGTAGCCGCCCGAATCGAGCAAATCCATGCCGCATCTCTTTGAAGAACTAAAAATTAAGGACATCGTCTTGCGGAACCGAATTGGGCTTTCGCCGATGTGTACTTACAGTTACGAAGATGGCTTTGCCAACGACTGGCTGATGATTCACCTCGCAACGCGCGCAGCCGGCGGCGCAGGTCTGATTATCGCCGAAGCCACGGCCATCGAAGCCCGCGGACAAATTTCAGCCTACGACCTGGGAATCTGGTCTGATGCGCATATCGCGTCGCTGAAGCGGATCACGCGCGCCATCAAAGACAATGGCGCGGTGGCGGGCATCCAGATTGCCCACGCCGGGCGCAAAGCCGGTCTGAAACGTCCCTGGGGCAGCGCTGAAACGCTTACAACCCGCCCACAAAACCAGCCGCCTGTTGGCCCAAGCCCAATCGCCTTCAATTCATCCTACTCGGTGCCGCACGAACTGCGCATTGATGAGATTCGCGCCATACAAGATTCCTTTCGGCTGGGAGCGCAGCGCGCTCTGGATGCCGGCTTTGAGTGGCTCGAAATTCATGCCGCGCATGGTTACCTGCTGCATAGTTTCTATTCGCCAATTTCAAACCAGCGCAATGATGAGTATGGTGGCAGTTTTGAAAACCGGATTCGTTTCCTGCTTGAAACCACCCGCGCCATTCGCGGCGCGTGGCCGGAGCGATTGCCTTTAACCATCCGAATCAGCGGCACAGATTGGACTGAAGGCGGCTGGAGCGTCGAAGAATCAGTTGAGTTGGCAAAACGCCTGCAAACAGAAGGGGTCGACCTGATTGACTGTTCTTCCGGCGGTGGAGTGGACGGGGCAAAAATCCCGGTCGTGCCTGGCTATCAGGTGCCGATTGCCGAAGCGGTGCGAAGTGGGGCCAATATCCCAACCGCCGCCGTTGGCTTGATTACCAGCCCAACCCAGGCCGACGAAATCATCCGCGCAGGCCAGGCCGACCTGGTGCTATTGGGGCGTGAATTGCTGCGCAACCCATACTGGCCGCTGCAAGCGGCGCAACGGCTCGAACAGCCCGCGCCCATTCCGCCGCAATACCTGCGCGCTTTTTAGAAAAGGAATACCGTATGTTAGAATCGTTCAAGTGCGCCGCCTGCGGCGCGCCGGTGATCGCCGACCCAGGCGCCGAAGCGATGGCCTGCCCCTATTGCAGCAGCAATTTGCCCATTCCGCCAGAATTCCGACGCGGCGCGCAGAAATTGGACGAGCCACCGCCCCCACCCAGGCCGCTTACCCCGCTTGAAGCAGCCGCCAGCGTCCGGCTTGACGACGCTACCCGCGAAAGAAGCCTGCGCGAAGCCGAAATGCTGGCAAGTGGCTTGCGCCGCGCACAGCCACTTGCCAGTGGCGCAACGCGTCTTTACAACAGTTTTGTGCTGGCGCGTCAGCATTTGCCTGGTTGCATCATAGCCCTTGTTATCTTGTGCTTGCTGGGCTGCGCGGCGATTGCAGGGTTGGGCGTTTATTGGGGTTATTTTGCAGGCAACATCAGGTAGAATCAAAGAGAAGTTAACTTGCCAGCGCAACTTTCATGTTGCGGTTGGAATAAAATCAAAGGAAGCGACGCGAAAAATGGAAATTCTTGGAATCGGATTCGGCGAACTCCTGCTGATTGTTTTGATTATCTTAATTTTGTTTGGCCCCAAAGAAATGGTAAAAACGGGTCGCACGCTCGGCCAGTGGCTAAACCAAATGGTACGCTCGCCAACTTATCAGGTTTTAACCAAAACGGGCGAAGAAATAAAAAACCTGCCGCGCAACCTGATGCGCGAAGCCAATCTGCAAGATTTTCAAGAGGATATAAACAAAATTGATGCCACAATAAGAGAACAGACCAAAGAAATTAATGATTCTATGGCTCGTTCTTTCGATGAAAATAAAATTTTTGAAGCACGAAAAGCGGAAAAAGGGGAAAAAGAAACTGCCCCGCCTTCTAACGCCAAAGAGACAGCGACTGAGTCTGAAAAAACATCTCCATTCAAGGAAGCCTGATTTGTGAAAAAAATACTGACTGCGCCTTTTTTACTGATTCTCTGGATTCTCAAACTCCCCTTCCGCATTCTTGCGCGACTGCTTGACTGGATCGTCTCTCCGGTTCGCGAACGCATCAAACACGGAAAAATCTACCGTTTTATGACCGAAGTGCCCGAAGATCGTCCGGTTGCGGAGGTTTTCAGCGCGGCGGTAGACGACCCTCATGCGATACTCGAACAACTGGACGAAGTCCGCGCTCATCTGGGGCGGATTTTATTGGTACTGGCCCTTACCGTGATTGCTTCCTTTTATTTTTCGGCAGACATGATCGATTTCCTGGCCCAGCCAATTGGCGGCATAGAGAAATTACAGGCCATTGAAGTCACTGAACCCATCTCTGTATTTATGCGCGTGGCCCTTTTTGCCGGCATTGCCCTGGCAACCCCCTATATCGCTTTTGAAATCTGGTTCTTTTTTGCTCCCGGCCTAATGCCAAAATCGCGCCAAATTGGGCTGCTGGGAATTCCTTTTGCTTTGATATTTTTCCTCGGCGGGGCGGCTTTTGCTTATTTTGTGCTGATGCCCACTGCCCTGCCCTTTTTGCTTGGGTTTCTTGAAATTGAAACCAATATTCGCCCGGCATCCTATATCACTTTTGTCACTGGCCTGATGTTCTGGATTGGGGTTGCCTTTCAGTTTCCGCTGGTTATTTTTGCGCTTTCAGGCATGGGGCTGGTGAAACCCGCGATGCTGCTTCAACATTGGCGGATTGCAATTGTCCTGATTGCCCTGCTGTCTGCCGCAATTACCCCGACAGTTGATCCGGTGAACATGAGTCTGGTCATGCTGCCGATGACCGCTTTGTATTTTTTGAGCATTTTCTTCAGTTGGATAGCCAATCTGGGAATGAAAGAAGCAACGCAGGACGATGCAGAGAAAAAATAAATTCGGCAAAAGACAGGTTGTTAAGGCTTATTTCAAAACAGGCGAGCGATTTTGACGCCTGTTTTTCATTTCATAGAGGGCCTTGTCGGCGCGGGCCATGAGATGGTCAATATTTTTATCTGCTCCTTGAAGACTGGCAATGCCATAACTAAAACCAATGCGCACCTGGTGTTTCCAGGGGAAATCAATTGCCAGAATTTTATCTTCCAATCGCCTGGCAGTTTGCGCGGCAGTTTGCGCGTCTGTTTCCGCCAGCAGAATGACGAACTCGTCGCCACCGAGTCGGGCAAATATATCAATTTCCCTGAGATTGCTTTTACAAACACTGGCAACTTGCCTGAGAACCTCATCACCGGCGGCATGGCCGAAGGTATCGTTGACATCCTTGAATCGGTCGAGGTCGAAAAGAATCAGGCTAAATGGGCGCTGGTGACGAATACAGCGGCGCAGTTCCTGTTCGCTCAGTTCAACAAATTTACGCCGGTTGTATGCGTTGGTCAGCGCATCGATTGATGCTGATTTTTCCAATGAAACAGTCAGGTCGAGAATCTCCTGGCGCGCTTTTTGTCCGTTTAATAGAATATAAAAAAGGGACCAACTCATATCAAACAGCAAAGATAGCATCGCAAAAAGCAAATTGAGCGGATGATTGGCAAAAACATTCTGTATTTCAGGCACAAAGAAAAAGAGAATCGCCCGCGCAAGTAAGACTGCGACGTAGGCAAAAAGCAACCCAATGAAACTATCTACCCATATATTGACTTGAAAAATCCGAATTTTTAACAAAACCCGCGCGATTCGCAGGCAAAGAAGGATGCCAATGATTGATGTAAATGTATTTCTCACCAACACGCTGTCATATTGCGCGCTGAAATACCAAAAAACAACAAAGACAGAAGTTGGATAGAGTAAGTTGGGCCACCAGAATTTTCCTTGCCCGGTAAAACGTTTGACGCCTTCAAGCCGCAACATCGATGCGGCGATTGGCAAGGTGTTCCCAAAAACGATACTCACAAAATCGGGCCAGATTCCGCGCATACCGTAAAACAGATAGGTGCCAAAGTATAGAAATTGGGCAACCAGCCAATAACCATAGCCGGGAAACATCTTTTGTTCTCGACCATACAAAACCAGAACAAGGCTCATATAGAGGGTTACCACTGCTCCGGCAACGAGCAACGAGCGAACATCCAATAAAAAAGATTCCATTTGTACGATTCTACCTAAGCCTGTTCAAGCCAGCCGGCCAGGGCTTGCAAAGCCAGGCTGGGTTGGGATTCTCCTTTACGGCCTGTGTTCCAGGTAATAATCAGGTCACGTTTGGCGCGGGTGATGGCGACGTAGAGCAAGCGTAAGCGTTCGCGGGTGTAGTCGACCCGCGTTTCGAGGGTGGCTGCGCCCTCTTCGTACCAGTCGTATTCTCCAGATGAGAAAGCGGCCCGCAGTTGGGCCAGGGATTCGGCTTCGAGGTTCAGGCCGGGTCTCGATACGCCTTCGTCTCGATAGGCTTCGTCACTCGACGACCGGCGGCTACTCGACCCTCCGCTCGATACGCCTTCGTCTCGATAGGCTTCGTCACTCGACGACCGGCGGCTACTCGACCCACTTTCAGCGGAGCGCACAAACCATTTTTCAGAAATATAAGTGTCGTAGGGTTGCAGGGACGGGAAATCGTAGTTGTTGACCGACATGAGATAGACGCGATCCCATTCGAGGCCTTTGGCTTTGTGCATGGTGGCAATAACGACCTTGCCGCGATGTTTTTCAGGGTCGAAGCCGGAATCTTCGTCTGAGAAGCCGATGAAGCGGCGTTCGTTTTTGGCGATGATGCCCAATTCGGCGGTCAGTTCGGGCAGGCGCCAGTCGGGGTGGTTTTCGGCGCTCTGGCGCAGGACGAGGGCCAGTTTGTGGGCCAGGGCCAGGTCGGCGGGGTTGGTGAAGAGTTCCTGGGCGAGGGTGAGCAGCAGTTGGTGGACCGGCAGCAGTGCCGCGGCCTGCCAGCGGCGAACAGATTCGCGGAAGGCGCGCAGTTCATTTTCGATGGCGAGGTCTTCTTCGCTGTTGGAAAAATCAAATGGCAGACTGGCAGGGTTGCCAGCGGGGAAGATGTATGCTTCGACGTGGCGCGTTTTGCGTAAAAGTTCGGCCACGCTGCGGGTCATGGCGAGCAGGGCTTGACCGGAGGCGACGATTTCCTCGTCGCTGGCACCCTGGTTTTCGGCGCGGATGGCTTCGCGCAGGGATTCCTCATCGCGCCAATCGCGCCGCCAGACCTGATAGGCTATGGAGAGTTTGAGCGGCGAGGATGGGTCGGCCAGGTAGGCGAAGAGGTTGGCGAGCGCGCCGGCGGCCATGCGGGTGGAATTGGTGCTGTTGATGAGTTCGATGTAGTCGATTTTGCGCTTTTTCAGTTCGTCGACCACGTCGACGCCGCGGGCGTTGCGCGGGACGAGGACGGCCACCGTCCAATCGGGATGGTCGGGCAGCCATTTTTCGAGGGAGTTGACGACGGCTTCAACTTCGCTTTCGGGGGTGAATTTGGTGGAAATAATTCGGATCGAGTCGGCGTCGGGTTCGGGGTTGGGTTGCGGGTCGTTCGCGGCGGTGGGTTGGATGTAGGGAACGCTGAGGGCATTCCGGCAGACAGGTTCGGGGTGCGAAGCGGTCACCCAGTCGATTAACTGGTTGGCGAGGTCGATGATGAAGGGTTGGGAACGCCCGGAGACGGGTAAGGCTTCCTTTTTATCCGCTTCAAATTCAATGAAATCTTTGAGCAGTTGCGGGTTGGCGGTGGTGAAGGTTTCAAAAATGGCTTGATTTGGGTCGCCGACACGCACCCAGTTGACCGCGATTTTGCGCAGGATTTCCTCCTGAATGCGGGATGAATCCTGGGCTTCGTCTTCGAGGACGTAGGGGAAGCGGTATTGCAGGCGGGCGAGGTAATCGGGGTCGGTTTCAAGGATGTGGGCTGCCAATCTTATCAGGTCGTCGAAATCGACTGCGCCGCGATAGGCGAGGGCGCGCTGGTAGTCGGCGTAGATTTCGCAGCCCATGCGGGCCAGGGGCAGATTGGGGGATTCTTCGAGGCGGGCGCGAATGGCTTCGGGGGTCAGGCGGTTGTCTTTGGCGGTGCGGATGAAGGCGAGGGCGAGGCTGTGGGCGAGGGCGGGCAGTCCATCACGTTGGGCGCGGCCTCGCTGGTAGTCGTCGAGGTCTTTTTTGAAGTAATTGGTAATTAGTAAGTCGGAATTGGCGGCCAGCCAGGCGTTGGCGGCTTCTTTGCGGATGAGGTCGGCTTCGCGGTCGTCGATGATTTGGAAGCGTTCGTCGAGGCCGGCGAGGGTTGGTTTTTCGCGGACGATGTCGTGCGCCAGCCCGTGCAGGGTGCGGACGCGGTAGCCGAGGTGCGGAATGAGGCCGCGCTTTTCGACCAATGCGCCGATGCGGTTGGCGAAGTTATCGACAGCAGAGTTGACGAGGGTGACGATTAATACTTCCTGGTCGATGTTTAGCGCGCCGCTGGTGATGATTTGGGCGGCCAGGGCCGAGAGGGTGAAGGTTTTGCCCGCGCCTGGCACGGCGGAGATGCCCATTTTTCCGTTGCGGTAGCGGAGGATGGAGGTTTGGGAGGGGCGAAGGGTGAGGGTCATGGGATGGTGTCAGGGGGTCAGGTGTTCGTGCGAAGCCTACAGAGCGCTTTGCAAGCGGGCTGGCCGGGGACGGTTGTCGAGCATGTCGGGACATTCCCCGGCGAGGGCGGCAGGGACGGCGCTGCCGATATAGCGGTGAAAGCCTGCGGGTTGGCTTCCGTGTCTAGGGCGTTCTCCGGTTTCGATGGGCTTCCGCCCGGTGGTTCACCACCGGGCTATTCGTGCGAAGCCCGCTACCCGCAGGGTGCTTCGCAAGCGGGCTGGCCGGGTTTACCCGGCTTTGTAGGGGTAGCCGGGGGATTTCATTCCCCGGCGAGGGCGGCGGGGCGATGACGCTGGTATAACGGTGTGATGCTGCGGGTTGGTTTATTTTTTTCGTGCGTTTCTGGTTTCGATGAGGTGATTCTACCCTTTCGGCTCCGCCCGGACATTAACGCCGGGCTATTCGTGCGAAGCCCGCTACCCACAGGGTGCTTTGCAAGCGGACTATCAATTTCCATCGCTGGCACAATTGTCCCGTCTGCGTGGTGCTTTTTCTGGTTGTGGATATAGCGTACCACAGCGGGCAGGTTTTTCTCACCAAAGGTCAAGACGCCGTACTCGTCCTGCCAGTAAAACGCCAAATCTGGTTTGACGATACGGTTGATGAAATGCGAAACGTTGCCTTTGACTTCTCCGATAAAAATTGCTGGCGCGAGTTTGGGCGGGATGGATGCGGCCAGGTGAACGTGGTCTTGTGTTCCGCTGACGGCGTGGACGAAACCATCCATTTGCTGAACTTTGGCAGCAATCGCGCTGTACAGGTCAGGCTCGAAGGCTGGTTCAATCAATGGCAGGCGCTCTTTGGTTGCCCAGATGAAGTGATAGTATAGTTTGGCGTATGGCATGAAAAATCCTGGTATTCGATGAGCCGGGTTTACCCGGCTTTGTATGGGTAGCCGGGGGATTTATTCCCCGGCGAGGTGGTGGGAGAGATAACGCCAATAGAACGGCATGATGCCACAGGTTGTCCTCTGTGCATGGGCGTTTGCTGGTTTCGATGATGTGATTCTGCCCTATCGGCTTCCGCCCGGTGGTGAACCACCGGGCTATCCATACAAAGCCCGCTACCCACAGGGTGCTTTGCAAGCGGACTATCAATCTCCACGTCTGCGTGGTGCTTTTTCTGGTTGTGGATATGGTGCTTCACCTACAGAGCGCTTTGCAAGCGGGCTTAACTGGCGCGCCTTTTTCCAATTGCCTGGCGTAATCGCTGCCAGGTGCGGCGGGCCAGGCCGGCCGATTCGGCTGGGATTTCGCGGCGGGTGTAGCGGGCTTCGATAAAGGCGTTGGTCAGGGTGTCGATATCGGGCTGGGAGTTGGGCAGGGCCTGGTCGAGGCGTTGGGCAAATTCTGAGGGAGTTTGCGAAAGGTTTCGGCTTAGTCCGCTTTCGTTGCTGCGGCGCAGAAGGGCCTGGTAGTAGAAATAAATCTTGCGGCGCGGGTCAAGCAGACGCAGGTTGATCCAGTCCCCCACGGTTTGACGCAGGCCGCGCCTGGGACGGAGACGGGCCATGCCGGCCTGAATGGTTTCGTTTAGCGTTTCGCTGGTGGCGCGCAGGAAACCGAATAAGCGCGCCAGCAGGTCTGTTAGCAGGGCCAGCAGACGAAATCGGCGCAGGGTGGTGAGTAGTTCACGGTTGTTTTGCAAGACGTAGCGAAAGGCGAAGAAGATAATTGCCAGTAGAGTCAGCCAGAAGAATACCAGACGAATGAACGCCATCCAGGGTGGCGCATCGGGGATGATTGTTTCATCGCCTGGGTCGGCTAAAAATTCTGGCGGGCCCATTTCAGGCAGGGGGACTTCTTCGAGCGGCTCTTCCTGTCCTGAAACGCTGAAAATTGCATTGACCAGGCGCACAAAAAAGGAAAGGATGAGTTGGCCGAGGTAGAAGATTGCGCCAATCAGCCAGCGCAGGGCATAGCCAATTGCTGCTAAAATGCCTAAACTGTAATGGGTGGGGAGAAAGACAACCAGAAGGGTGAGTATTGTTAGGAAAGCCAGACTGTATTGCAGCCAATGACCGGCCAGGTTTTCGCGGATGGGAATCTGGTTTAGCCCCCAGCGGCCTTGCAGGTGCATGAGTTGGGTGAGGCTGAAGAGGATGAGCGCAAGGAAAAAATAGAGCAGCGTTGTCAGGCCGCCACCGGCCAGGCGGGGCAGTTGTTCGATGATTAGCGAGGAATCAAAGGCGATAGCGCGCAGGTCGATGCGGGCCAGGGCGGTGAGAAAAACCAGTCCGATGCCGATTTTTAGGGTTAGAAGCAGGAGCCGCTGGCGGACTGGCGGTTGCGAGGCTTCATACGGGTCGGCGTATTCTTGTTGCTGGCGAATAAAGTCGAGATCGAGTTTGGCGAGCAGGTTGGCATAAGAATCGGCGAAGAACCAGGTGATAAGGGCCACCATGATGGCAAAAAAGAATTCGGGGGAGAGAATCAGGGTTGAATCTTGCGGCCATTGCATCAGTTCCTGCCAAAAGGCCTGCGGCCCTTTGCCCAGCCCAATTAACAAACGAATAGATGTCAGTAAAACCAACCAGATGGAAAGCAGGTTAAGCAGCCAGGCGCGATTTAAGATACCAAGTTTTTTCAGGCGCGGAAAATAACCCAGGCAGGCCAGGGAGGTGAAAAAGGCGGTGATGCTTAAGTACCAGGGATACCATTCTGGCAAAGCCTGCCCAACGAGGCTGGCAAAGGTTTGGGCGGCGCAAGCCAGCATGAGCGCAACCAGCAATCGGCTGGTAATGCGGAAGATGGTCTCGTTGGCGCGCGCCTGGGGGCTAAAGAATTCCTGATTCATGGTTTACCTGCGCCAGACATCGAGGTCTGATTCTTTTGAAATTGCTACGGTATGAATGCCAAAGCACGCGGCGCGGCGTTTGATTTCGTTGAGGTTGGGTACCGTGCCAGCCAGAATAAGCAGGGAATTTTGTCCGTTGCGGCGGGCCTGGTATAACTCGCGCAACAAATCATCTTCCACTTGCCCGGTGATGACCAGCAGCGTGGTTCCCCAGGGCATTAAGATGCGCTCGCGCTGGATGACCGCCGCCAGCGAGGTTTGATGAGTCATTTCGACTCGAGCCAGCGATTCAAGCATTCGCATCAGGTGCGCTTTGCCTTTGGCCGGCGGCATGAAGGGCGGGATTTCATCAACGGCTTGCGGATCGCGCCCGATAATTTTCAGGCCCGCGCTCTGACGTTTTTCTACCACCCAGGCGGCCAGCGATGCTGCCAGCACAATTCCCAATTCCGTGGAGTCAATTCGACCATGAAAAGGATAATCTTCTGCGTTTAAATTCAGAAAAATCATCGTTTCCAACGAGATGGAAGGCTCAAATTGCTTGACTTGCAATTGACCGGTGATGGCGGTAGATTTCCAATCGACCCGGCGCAAGGAATCGCCGGGCGTGTACTCTCGCTTGCCAAAAACACGGGTTGGGTCTTCAAAAAGCGGCTGATGGTGGCGCATGGTTCCTTGCGGTGAGCGCGAGGGGATTTTGACATTCGCCAGGGCGATAATTTTGGGGTAGACCGTGATGTAGTCGGGGGGGATGTCTTTCTGCAGACGCTCGCCCAGACCGAAGATATCGCCCGTTGAAAGGTTCAACGGGCCAATCTGATAATATCCCCGTTTTCGGGCTTCCAGGCGATAGCGAAACCGCAGCGACTCACGCGGCCCGATGCTGAGAGCCTGCTCAAAAGGCTGACTCCCGCCGAGGGCCACTGGCCGGTTGTCCTGAACGGTTACCCAGGGAAGCGGAAGAAGGCCCTTATTTTTTACTTTCAATTCAACGTCGATATCAGCGCCGAGAAACGCATGGTTGTCATGCTCACGCTGAATGGCCAGCCGAGACAGGGCGCGCTGGCTCCACCAGCGTCCCAGGGCAAAAGCGCCGCTAATCAGGTAGATGAGCGTGAGCGAAAAATCATCGCGCATAAAAACAGCGATGAGCGCCAGGGGGGTGATGAGGAGCAGCACAACCGGTAGCATGTTTGGGCGATTTCCTTCGCGTTTTTCGCGTTGGCGCGAGAGCCTTAAATGCTTCCCAGGTCTAGCGGCGTTTTTTCGAGGATATCGCTGAGAATGCTTTGGGCGTTGCGTCCGCGCAATTCGGCTTCGGGGGCAACAATGAAGCGGTGCGGCAGAGTGACCGGAGCCAGGTATTTGATGTCATCCGGTAAGACGTGGTTGCGTCCGCGCGCGGCGGCCAGGGCCTGGGCTGCTTTGAAAAGGGCCAGGCTGCCACGCGGGCTAATGCCCAGAGCCAGGTCGGGGTGGGTGCGCGTGGCGGCGGCCAGGGTGGTGATGTAACCTTGCAGGGTTTCGTCTACATGCACGTCCCAAATCATTTTCTGTAAAGCGGGAATCTGGTTTCCGTCTACCACTGCGGTTAGTTTGCTGATTGGATGTTCGCGCCACAGGTTGAGCAGAATGCGCCGCTCGTCCTGCGGGGATGGATAGCCAAGCGACAGGCGCATCAGGAAGCGGTCGAGTTGGGCTTCGGGCAGGGGGAAAGTTCCTTCGTATTCGACCGGGTTCTGGGTTGCCAGCACGAGAAAGGGACGCGGCAATTCACGGGTGGTTCCGTCTACCGTCACCTGCTGCTCTTGCATGGCCTCCAGCAACGCCGATTGGGTGCGCGGTGTGGCGCGGTTGATTTCATCAGCCAGTAAAATATTGACAAAAATTGGCCCGGCTCTGAATTCAAATTCGCTGTTTTTCTGGTTGAAAATCGAGACGCCGGTGATGTCGTTGGGCAGTAGATCGGGCGTGCATTGTACCCGCTTGAAGGTGCTTCCCAGGCTGACCGCAATGGAACGCGCCAGCATGGTTTTTCCTGAGCCTGGCACGTCTTCCAACAAAACATGGCCTTCGCACAAGAGCGCAACGACAATCAGTTCAATCGCCGCGTGTTTGCCAACGATAACTTTTTCAACGTTTTCGATCACCTGATTTGCAAAGGTTTGAACAGGCTGCATGGCGGGAAATCCTTTCAAGGGTGTGGTAAAAGCGCATTTTGAAAATGGCTATTCTCAGCGTTATTATAGCCGTAATTCAGAGGATACCTATTTTTTACTGACCGGGAAAAGCCGGCCTGTGCCAAAAGCGCGCTCACTGACTTTTAGCGCAATCCCAAATTGCCAGCGTTTGTGTTCGGAACGTTTCAAGGACGGGTGGCTTTCGTCGTTTTGGACAATTGCCTCCATCTTGGGCGAAATGGCATCGTAATCAAAAGGGTCAACCTGGTTGGGACGCAGTTCGGCGCTGGGTGGGCGCGAGAGAATGAACTGCGGAATGAGGCGCAATTCTTCATTCAACAACCGCGCCAGTTCATAAACTTGCGGCTTGGTCAGGTCAGCCAGCGGACAGAGCGCGCCGGCCATATCGCCATACAAGGTGGAATAGCCGAGCGCCAATTCAGTTTTATTGCTGGTATTGATCAGAAATCCGCCCAACTGGTTGACATAAGCCATCAGAATCATCATGCGCAGCCGGGCTTGAACGTTTTCAAAGGTGGCATTGCGCGGGTCTGCCGGGCCGGAAAATTCCAAAAGCGTGGTTTCGGCGGCAGCGTGCAGTGGCTCAAGCGGGATTTCTTCGTAGTGACATCCCAGATTTTGACATAATTCACGCGCCGACTGGGCCGAGCGCGGGTCGCTGTAGCGGGAGGGGATGGCGATGCCGGTTACGTTTTCCGCGCCGAGGGCCTTCGCCGCCAATACCATCGCCAGGGCCGAATCGATTCCGCCCGAAAGGCCGAGAAAGGCGCGATTGAGTCCGTTCTTGCGCGCAAAATCGCGGATGCCGAGAGTAAGCGCGGAGGCAAGTTCACGGTTCGATTCGATATTCGACACTCGATACTCGATACTTGATATGCGCACGCTTAATGGTTGGCCGTCGAATTTCAAATCTCGAATATCGAATATCGCCACATCTTCCTCGAAGGCTTTTCCTACCTGCAAGCCTGGCCCTTGCAGGGCAAAACTGCGCCCATCGAAGATGAGTTCGTCATTTGCGCCCGTCAGGTTGGCAAATACCAGCGGCAGAGTTTCTTCGTGCGTGGCGCGGCGGGCCTGATCGAGGCGTCTTTCAAAAATCCCCTGTCGATATGGCGAAGCCGACAGGCAAACCAGCAAATTGGCCCCGGCGGCTTTGAGTTCTGCGGCAGGGTGAAGGTCATAATCCTCGTCCCACAAATCTTCACAGATGAGAAAACCTATTTTTTGGCCGCCGATTTGCAGGGGCGGGGTAAACTTTCCCGGCCTGAACCAGCGCGGTTCGTAGAAAACATCGTAAACGGGCAAAAGACGTTTTTCGGCGGCAAGGGTTAGTTTTCCGTGCCGGGCAAGGCAGGCCACATTCAGCAAACCCGGCATCAGCCGGTTTGTTTTTTTCTTTTCAACTTCAGCCCGCGCGATTGAGCCAAAAATCACTGGCGGCAGGCCTTCGCATTGGGCCGCAAAATCGATGGAGGCGGCCAGAGCCGCCTCCACAAAATCTTCATCATAGAGCAGGTCGCGCGGCGGGTAGCCGGGGATGACCATTTCGGGAAAAACAATTAAATTCGGGGATTTTTCGGCGGCTTTGCGCGCAAAATCGAGGCACAGCGAAACATTCCCGGCAAAATCGGCAATGGTGGGGTTTACCTGGCAGACAGCAATGCGCATTTAGCCAATCTCCGCCAGCAGGTTCAACGCCTCAATGACCGAATCACGCCTCAGGCAGACCTGGTCGCCGAGCATAAAGGTCTGATAGCCGATTTCGAGCAGAAAGCCCAAATCGCCCAAATCGGCGCTTTCTGGCACGGGTTGGTAGGCCAGCGAATCGAGGATGCGGCTGGCGACGATTGCGTTTGGGTCGGCGTGGATGATGTCTTTAAGGGCCGATAAAATGCGGTGCGGACGAATGACTTCAACGTACAGATCGCCGCGGGCGGCCATCAGGCGTCCGTGGCGCGAACCGGTTTGGCGGGCATAGGCCAGCCCGCGCAGCGATTCGATTTTTTGAATGATTTTAGCCCCTGGCAGCAGCGCGCGCACTTCTTCGGCGTCGGTGGGGCTTTCGGCAAAGGAAATCATCACATGGTTCAGACCACGCTCGCGCATGGCGCTCAGGTAGGCGCGGTCGGTGTCGGTCAGTGTCCCTTCGATTCTGAGCGAAGGGTCGATGATGTTGACCGATTCGCCCGGTCCAATTAAACGGCGCGGGCCGTCCTCCAGGATGACCCGGTTGCCATCCACCGCTACGATGCGCCCCATTTCGCGCCCATCCGAGAAAAAAGCATCGACTGGCGTTTTGACCTGAATCGGATGACTCAGGAAGAGTTCGCTATAGGGCGGAATGGCCGCGCCGACAACGCGCAACTGGCGGCCCTTCAAATCGACCCACAGCGGCTGACCCAATTTGGCGAGCCTATCGAGGGCCTCGCCTGGCCCCTCGCGCAGGGGCATGACGGTGTTGAGCCGCAACCCGCTCACCATGCGATGGGCGGCTACTTCATCGACAAACGGCGCATACGGGGGGACGGTGACGATAGTGGAAATCATAAGGGAGTTATTCGATACTCGTTATTCGATATTCGTTATTCGATATTCGTTATTCGATACTCGTTATTCGATGCTCGTTATTTGATACTCGAATAACGAATTATCTAATCTCGAATCTCAACTCAATTTCAACGTCGTGCCGCAATAACTGCACTTGAACAGGCCGCTGGCATTTGTTGGAATGGGCCCGCCGCAGGTGGGACAAATCATCTTGATCACTTCGCTCACCTGGGCAACTTTGCCTTCGTCCTGGCGGGCACGCATGTTTTCCTGGAAATCGCCGAAGTAACCCCAGGAGCGGGCAATCAGGCCCATGGCGTAATCGACGGCGCGCTGCTCGTCCTGAATGCGGATGATTTTCTGCGCGCCGATGGCTTCAGCCCATTGTTTGTCGACCTGATCGCCAGGTTGACCAGTCGGACGGCGCAGGAACCAGGTATTCCATTTTTGGGCCACCTGCTGCCAGGCAGTGATGGCATTTACATCCTGGGCCGGGTCGCCGAGGTAGTGGCTGATTTGCTTGGCTGGCACAGTGGGGTGCATGGTAATATCGCCAAAGACAATCAGGAAGGGCATTTCTTCGGCGTTGGGGGCTTCAACATGGGTGTTGACCCAGTGGGCAAACAGGCCGTAACTTTCAGGCGCGTCGCCGCCGCCGCCCTCGCCGTAGATGCCGCCCAGCAGTTGCTCGAGGTCAAAGCCGCTGGCGAAGGTGGTCACTTGCAAGGGCCAGCGGTCATAACCGGCATCGCCAATGGCCGCGAAGCAGATTTCTACATCGGGGCGGTATTGCGAGAGGGTGTTGAACAAAAGCGGCAGGCGGTCAAAAATTTCAGCCGGCCAGGATGCCATTGAACCGGTCACATCGACGGCGACGATGATGGGGTTTTTGGATTCAGAGCGAATCCGCTTTTGGGGGTCAATGATTTTTTCGTGCGGCTGGCTTTTTCCGCCGTAGGCGCGCGGGCCGGCGGCTTTGGCGCGCGCGGCGGCTTCTCCCCTTTTAGAGCCTGCCGGGGCCGGGGCATAGGCGTATTTTGACGCGCCGCGCCAATCGCTGGTATCTTCATCCCATGAGTACATAAAAAGCCTCCTGTAAAGTAGTGCTGTGGTTTGTCATTATGGATAAGCCAAGCCCTGAGCGGAGCGAGCCGATAGGCGAGCGCAGTCGAAGGGCGACTCTCTAATAAACAATCCTGTTTCCAGTTAACCGTCCTTCGGCTGCGGGCTTCGCCCTCCGCTCAGGACTTGTCAATTAATAAGTGTATTTTTTACACTATTGGTATTTTACCGCATCTGCCAGAATTTGCAAGCCGAATTCGCGCCGAATTCTTTCGTCCAGTTTGCGGCTGGAGATGTATTCGGCAATTTCGGGCGGGACGAGGGCTTGCCAATCTTCGCCGCGCGCGATGGCCTGGCGCACCATTGTGCCATTGACGCGAATCCGCTCGTTTAACGGGACAAAGGCAACGGGGCGTTCGATTGGGTAGAATTCGGTCAGCAGGTTGGCAACGTAGGGGTTGTCGGTCACGAACAGGTCGAGGTCATCTCCCAGCATGTCCCGCACCATCAATCGCCAGCGTGGGCCGTCGTCTAAATCAGGAATGGGAAGCATGCTGATATTTTCGCGCTGTCCCAGGGTAATGGCGAGCATTTCTTCGGTTTCGGCCAGGGTAAAGGGATTGCGGGCATTGTAGCGGTTGGAACTGCCGATGCCGATGATGACGGTACCCGCCGCCGCGCGCAGGCCGCGCAATACCGCCGCCTGTCCACGGTGGACAGGTTTCCAGCGGGCGATCATGGCAATTTTGGTGAGCATGAGTTATTGCTGTCTCTTTGTTGCGCCGTGACAGTTTTTATACTTGCGTCGGCTGCCACAGGGACAACGGTCATCTGGTTTGGCATTGGTGAAATCGACTTGCTTGAGCGGCTGCCGCCAGCGCGGAATGCGCGGATTGACAAAGACCAACGGCTCGTCATCTTCTTCGTCGTCATCATAATCTTCGTCATCATAATCTTCGTCGTCGTCACTTTGCGATGATGACGGCAGATTCAAGAGACCCTTGAGCAAGCGTTCTATAAAGACAATGGAGACGACGAGAGAGGCCAGCGCGAAAATCGTCACTTGGAACGAGTCGAAGCCCATCAGCAGGTTAAGCAACAGTCCCAATCCATAGGCTGCCACCGCGATGAGCCCGGCAAACAGTAGCAAGATAAGCAGTGAGCCAAGAAAGGTAAGGATCATAATAAGAATAGATGTCATGTGGTATTTCCTTCTATACGGCGTTGATTTTTTTGCGATTCCTGTTTTGACCAAGTTTAGCACAAATCAGCCCGAGCATCTGCCACTTCGCGGCACTTGCCCTTGTAAGAGAAAGAGAAATGCCCCTTCTCCCACCGGGAGAAAGGCGTGGTCGAAGGATGATGTGGCAATCTCCCCTTGCCCGAAACAATCCCATTAAACGGACTCATCCCTGCCTCCGCCCCGCCGGGGGATGAACCCCCCGGCTATTCCAGCGAAGCCGCCTGAAGGCGACTGTGGGTGTGGTTCAATTTTTCGGAGGCGGTGAAGGTTGGTAAAGAGCCTTGCCGAATTTGAAATTACGCCAGGGATTGGGCTTGTGCGTTTTGTCTGTC
>DAOUML010000065.1:0-5383 GCA_034411635.1 Anaerolineales bacterium | reverse complement strand
CGGAGGGCGAAGCGTATTTTGCGAAGCCCGTAGTCGAAGGATGGTTGTTGAGCCTGTCGAAACACGCTCCGCTCAGGACTTATGCAAGAAGTCTATTGACACGTTGGCAGTTTTTACTATATAATCGCTTTACCCATCCCCCCCTGGGGGGGGAGAAAGGATGCTTATGGAAGCGGCAACATTAAGACGATTGAAATCTGCTGAAGGTCACCTGAAAGGCATTGTGCGCATGGCGGAGGAGGATGCTTATTGTATCGATCTGATTCGTCAAATCAACGCCGTGCAAGCCGCGCTTAACAAAGTGAGCGCAAAAATTTTGGAAGACCATCTCAACTCGTGCGTGATCACCGCCATTCAGGGTGAAGACCCCAAAGAACGCGAGCGTGTGTTAATGGAGATTAGCGAAGTTTTTGAGATGGCGAATAAGGTTTAACAAATTTGGGGTAGGGGCGCAGCATTGCTACGCCCCTACCCCAAATTTGTTACTTTTCAAAATAATTAAGGAGATTCACATGAACACAATCAAACTTTCCGTTCCCAATATTTCTTGCGGGCATTGCGTTAATACCATCCAGAATGAAGTTTCTGAACTGGAAGGTGTTCAATCGGTTAAGGCTGATTCTGGCACGAAGGCGGTTGAAATTGTTTTCGATGCCCCGGCCAGCGAGGAAAAAATCAAGGCCCTGCTGGATGAGATTAATTATCCGGCGGTTGGATTTGCAATTTAGTGGTGCGAGGTTTTCCAGTGTCAAGTGTCAGGTAAGCCCTTCAATCGCTTACCTGACACCTGACACCTGAAACCTGATACCCGTCCTTCGACTACGCCGCAAACCCGGCGGCTCCGCTCAGGACTTGACACCTGACACTTGATACCTGACACATCCTACCTATGACAAAATCCCTAACCTTGCCCATCACCGGGATGACCTGCGCCAACTGCGTCGCGGCGGTGGAGCGTAACCTGAAGAAACTGGACGGCGTCGAAACGGCCTCAGTCAACCTGTCGAGCGAGCGCGCTGCTGTTGAGTTTGATTCCGCCAAACTGGGTTTGGCGGAAATCATCGCCCGCGTCGAGCGCGCCGGGTACGGAGTCGCCAGCGGCGAAGCCGACCTGGTGATTAAACGCCTGGCCGACGACAATGATGCCCGCCGCCTCGAAAAAGCCCTCGCCAAAATGGAGGGCGTACTTTCGGCGTCTGTCTCCTACGCCAGTGAAAAAGCGCGCGTCAAATACATCCCGACCATCATCTCGCAGGCTGAAATCCGCCGGGCGGTATCGGCTGCCGGGTTTGAGGCCCTCGAATTGGGCGGCGAGGCTGAAGACGCTGAAGCCAAGGCCCGCCAGCGCGAAATCGACACGCAGCGCCGCCTGCTCATCATCGGCCTGATTTTTACCCTGCCGCTTTTCATCCTTTCCATGGGATCAATGACCGAGAATGTGCGCTTGCTGCCCGATTTCTTCTTTGTGGATGATATGGGGCACGGTGGCATGACCATGACCCAACCCTGGTTCAACTGGATTTTGCTTGCATTGGCAACCCCAGTCCAGTTCTATGTCGGCTGGCAGTATTATGTTGGCGCGTTCAAGGCCCTGCGCAATGTTTCGGCCAATATGGATGTGCTGATTGCGCTCGGCACATCTGCCGCCTATTTTTACTCACTTCCAATTACATTTGGCTGGCTGGCGGGGCATGTCTACCTTGAAACTGCGGCAGTCATCATCACGCTTATCAAGTTAGGCAAATTTCTGGAGGCGCGCGCCAAAGGCCGTACCTCTGAGGCCATTAAAAAACTGGTGGGCTTGCGCGCCAAGACCGCCCGCGTTGTTCGGGATGGAGTCGAGGCCGAGATAGCGGTGGATGAGGTACGGGTGGGGGATGTGGTGCTGGTGCGTCCGGGCGAGAAAATCCCGGTCGATGGGGTGGTGGTCGAGGGGCGTTCCACCGTCGACGAATCGATGCTGACGGGAGAATCTCTGCCGGTCGAAAAGAAGCCCGGCGACGCGCTGATTGGCGCGACCATCAACAAACAGGGCATGCTCAAATTTGAAGCCACCAAGGTCGGCAAGGAAACCGCCCTGGCGCAGATTGTGCGCCTGGTGGAAGAAGCCCAGGGCAGCAAGGCGCCCATCCAAAAACTGGCCGATCAGGTTTCGGGCGTGTTTGTGCCAATTGTGATTGTCATCGCCGCCCTGACGTTTATCGGCTGGTACTTTTTCGGCCCTGCCATGCCCGTCAATGCCGATGTCTCGCCCTTCACCCGCGCCCTGATTAATATGGTCGCCGTGTTGGTAATTGCCTGTCCGTGCGCGCTGGGGCTTGCCACGCCTACCGCCATCATGGTTGGCACCGGTAAAGGCGCCGAAATGGGCGTGCTGTTTCGCAGCAGCGAAGCGCTTGAGCGCGCGGGTAAAGTCTCTGTGGTGGTGCTGGATAAGACCGGTACGATTACGAAAGGGCAGCCGGCAGTCACTGACATTGTAATTAGTAATTCGTTATTGGAGAATTCTCAATCGCCAATTACCAATAACCAAATACTCGTTTGGGCCGCCTCCGTTGAAAAAGGCTCCGAGCACCCCCTCGGCGAGGCGATTTGGGCCGAGGCGACCACCCGTGGGCTGGCACTCATTGAACCAGCCGGTTTCAAGGCTGAGGCCGGACACGGCGTGGAGGCCGAGGTCGAGGGGCGTAAGGTGGCGGTAGGCAATCTGCGCATGATGCAAAAGCGCGGCTATCCGCTTAATGGGCTGGAATCTGAACTCGAACGCCTGCAATCTGAAGCCAAAACCGCCATGCTGGTTGCTATCGATGGTCAGGTGGCCGGTATCATCGCTGTAGCCGATACGATTAAAGACGGCTCCGCCGAAGCGATTGCCGAACTTCGCCGCATGGGGCTGAAAGTTGTCATGCTGACCGGCGATAACCACAAAACCGCCGAAGCGATAGCCAAAGCCGTTGGCGTCGATAAAGTCATCGCCGAAGTCTTACCCGAAGGAAAATCCGCTGAAATCAAGCGATTGCAATCACCAATCACCAATCACCAATCACCAATGGTTGTAGCCATGGTCGGTGATGGGGTCAACGACGCGCCCGCCCTGGCCCAGGCGGATGTTGGACTTGCCATTGGAACCGGGACGGATGTGGCGATGGCTGCCGCGCCCGTAACCCTGATGAGCGGTGATTTGCGCGGTGTCGCGCGCGCCATTTCACTCTCGCGTCGCACCTTGCGCGCCATCAAGCAAAACTTGTTCTGGGCATTTTTCTACAATGTCTTGCTCATCCCGGCGGCTTTCATGGGCTGGCTTGACCCGATGCTGGCCGCTGGCGCCATGGCGTTTAGCAGTGTTTTTGTGGTCAGCAATTCTCTGCGTTTGCGCGGCGTAAAAATTAAGTAACGATTCAATCTTCAAATTTGCTTTCCTATGACAAGGAATCTTTGATATGAAAACTCTCCGGCTTTCCCTGTTCGCTGTTTTACTGTTCGTTGTCTTGGCTGCTTGTGCCCCTGCTTCGGAGCAGATGCCCACTGCGCTTTTGCCTGCGGGCAAAGCCTTTGCTGAAGGTAAAGAAATCTATTTCGTCCACACCGAAGCCTCCGACCCTGATATTGCCATGCTTTTGACCGACATGATGTCTTCGCCGGTGCTTTATGTTCCCTCATTGGCGCAGACTCCCGCCGAACTTCTCGCCAACGTCTATGTTTTTGATAATGGTATCGCCGGTATGGGGCCGCTTGGTTTCCAGGAAGATGTTTTCGATAACCCGCCCGGCTCGGATGGTTATACACCCTTGCGTCGCCTGAGCGTTGTCACCTGGGTTGATCCGACCAAAGCCCGCATGTTGACTTCTGTGGCCGATATCCAGGCCGCCGAAACTTCCGGTGAAGTCACTGTTGCCCAACCCGGAGTGGTTATTAACATGCCGTTTGTGGTTTGGGATGGAGGCAAACGGTAAATGAACGAATTCATGCTTGCTTTCATCACCGGCTTGACTACTGGCGGGCTTTCCTGCCTGGCGGTGCAGGGTGGTTTGCTGGCTTCCTCGCTCGCAAATCAAATTGAGAGTGATATTGCTATAAAAACACCTCCGCTGGCAAAGAAGGGCAAACGCGTTGTGTCGCAGACCGTGCGCCCGAACACTGCGATCCCAATTCTGCTATTTTTAGCGGCCAAACTCGTTGCTTATACCGTGCTTGGCGGCTTGCTCGGCTGGCTTGGCTCCTTCCTGGCTTTTGACCCCATCACCCGCGCTGTGTTGATGATAGCCATTGCCGTCTTCATGGTTGGCAATGGCTTGCGGATGCTTAACGTTCATCCGATTTTTCGTTATTTTGCTATTCAGCCGCCCAAATTCATCACCCGTACCATCCGCCGGACGGCCAAAGGGGCCGACACCGCCACCCCGCTCTTCCTCGGCGCGTTGACGGTTTTCATCCCCTGCGGCGTGACCCAGGCCATGATGGCTGCCGCCCTCGCGCTTGGCGATCCATTCAGCGCGGCCATGCTCATGTTCGCTTTTACGCTGGGAACCAGTCCGGTCTTTTTTGGCGTGGCCTACTTTGCCACCCAGATTGGCGCGCGCCTGGAGCGTTATTTCATGCGCTTTGTGGCGGTAGTGGTACTGGTTTTAGGATTGGTTACTTTTGACAACGCGCTCAACTTGCTCGGATCGCCCTATTCAGTGACCAATATGATTCAGCGTGTATCCGCTTTCGGGCAGGGGGCGTCTGAGGCGGCGGAGGTGTTGACTCTCCGGGCTGAAAATGTCGGCTATGTGCCGCAGCGATTGGTTGCGCGCGCTGGCGTTCCTGTGACGTTGAACGTGGTCACCGAAGAGACCTATTCCTGCGCCCGTGATTTTGTCATCCCGGACTTGCGATTTTACGCCTTGCTGCCAATCACCGGCGAAGTGCCGGTCGACATCCCTCCCCAAAAGCCCGGCAAGGTCATGTATTTTACCTGTTCGATGGGTCACATGACTGGTCAGATAGTTTTTGAATAATGATGAAAAAAACTTATACCATTACGAATATGGAATGTCCCAACTGCGCCATGATTCTCGAATCGATCGAGGACGACCTGCCCGGTATTCTCCGGGTCGATGCCAGTTATCACAAAGGCCTATTGACGGTTGAATTTGACGAGGGTCAAGTCTCGGAGGCGCGGATTTTGGCGGAAATTCAGCAAAAAGGTTATTCGGCTGGGATATAAACCAGCCCGGCAATGCCGGTCAGCAGGCCATCGAAGAAGATGCCGGCGATGCGGTCACCGCTGGGGCCATACCACTCGTAGACGGTTTTCAGGCGTCCGTCTTGCTGCATGATTTCTTCGCGCAGGAATCCCGGCGATTCGAGCAGTTCGGCCATGACGGGGTACGGAATGACT
>DAOUML010000064.1:0-13764 GCA_034411635.1 Anaerolineales bacterium | reverse complement strand
AAACAACCCAAAACCCGCGCCAACTCTGGCGACCCATCTACGCCATGCTCATCGCCGCGCCACTGGCTGCCCTGCTTCGCGCCCTCATGCTAAACGGAATCATCCTGCCCATTTTCGCGCTTGTCCTGGCTGCGAACGCCGCCCTCGGCCTTCTACTCTGGCGCGCCATCTTCCTGCTCATCCAGCGCCGCCTGTCTCTGGTACAATAACCGCGATGAACGAATCCGCCCTCATTCAAGACGCCCAAAACGGCGACCTCGAAGCCTTCAACCGCCTCGTCCTGGCCTACCAGGACGCGCTCTACAACACCGCCCTGCGCATCATGGGCGATGAAGACCAGGCCGCCGACGCCACCCAGGAAACCTTCATCTCCGCCTTTCGGCACATCAACAGTTTTCGCGGCGGCTCCTTCAAAGCCTGGCTGCTGCGCACCGTCACCAACGCCTGCTACGACGAACTGCGCCGCAAACAACGCCGCCCCACCGTCCCGCTCGAACCCGCCAACGATGACGAAGAAGAAATCGAATCCCCACGCTGGCTGGCCGACACCTCCATGTCCCCCGAGCAAATCGCCGAAGCCGACGAACTCGAACACGCCATCCAACACTGCCTCAACGCCCTCCCCACCGACTTCCGCGCCGTCGTCGTCCTGGCCGATATTCAAGGGATGGATTACAGCGAAATCGCCGAATCCATCCGCACCCCGCTCGGCACCATCAAAAGCCGCCTGGCCCGCGCCCGACTTCGGCTACGCGAATGCCTGCAAGATTTCTGGGAACTTTTACCGGCTGCTTTTCGTCTGGAAAACGGGAGCCGCGCATGACACAACCCTCTTTTCGTGATGTTGAACAACTTTCTGCCCTGCTGGATGAAAAACTCACCCCGGCAGATTCATCGCGTCTGCAAACCCGCCTCGAAACCGACCCCGAACTGCGCGCCATTTACGAACAACTGCGCCAAACCCGAACCCTGCTCCGCCACCTGCCCCAACGCCGCGCGCCGCGCAACTTCACCCTCAAGCCCTCCGCCGCGCGTGTGCGCCCGCCCCTGCCACGCCTGTTCCCCACCTTCAGACTGGCTTCGCTTTTGGCAAGCCTGCTGCTCTTCTTCTCCCTTGCCACCAACGCCACCCTGCCCCGCCTCGCAAACATGGCAAGCGAAGCCCCCATGTACGCCTATGGCATGGGCGGCGGCGCTGATACAGCCGCTGAACGCGCCATCAGCGAAGATGCCGCGCAAGAAATGCCCATGCTCGCCGCCGAACCCGAAGAGATGGCCGAACCAGCAGCCCCCGTCGAACCCGCCGCCCCAGCCCCAATGGCGGTCGAAGAACCTGTCGAAAAAATAGACGAACAACCCACCCAGGAAAGCCTCGCCGAAGCCGATCCGCTCACCCAAGATTCCAGCCAACCCTACCAGGCCGAAGCCTACCCCGAACCAGACCCCATCAGCCCACCCATCCCAACCTGGGCACTCCTCAGCCTCGCCCTGCTGGCCCTCCTCAGCGGAAGCCTGGCCTTCTTCCTGCGCTGGAAAACCGAACAACGCTGGCAGGCAACCCACAAACAATAGAACCATGCGCCTCGAAGACATCCGCTACTGCCCCGCCTGCGCCACCCCCATCACCACCCGCAAAAAATTCGGCCAACCCCGCCCAACCTGCCCGGCCTGCAACTGGATCTACTTCGACGACCCCAAAGTCGCCGCCGCAACCCTCATCACCCAAAACGACAAAATCCTGCTCGTCCGACGCATCAACGAACCCCATCGCGGCCTGTGGACCCTACCCGCCGGCTTCATCAACGCCGGCGAAGACCCCGCCCAGGCCGCCGCCCGCGAAACCCTCGAAGAAACCGGACTAACCGTCCGAATCACCGCCCTGCTCGACATCTACGCCCAGCGCGAACACCCACGCGGAGCCGATTTCGTCATCTTCTACCGCGCCCAAATCGAGAGCGGCACCCCCCACCCCGCCGACGACGCCGACGCCCTCGACTGGTTCCCCCTCAACGCCCTGCCCCCGCTCGCCTTCAACGCAACGCGGTATATTATCGAGAAGTTCAAAAATATCAGCGCCTCGTAACGCAGGCTTCAGCCTGCGAATCGCCGCCTAAAAAGGAGGCATCCCATGCAAACCGTCTCCGAAGCCCGGCCATCATCCATCGCCGGAACCTGGTACGAAGGCCAGCCCCAACGCCTGGCTGAATCCATCGATTCCTACCTCAACCGCGCAAAAAACAAAAACATACAGGGGAAAATTATCGGCCTGATTGCCCCCCACGCCGGACACCGCTATTCAGGCCCCGTCGCCGCCCATGCCTTTGCCGCCGCGCGCGGACTAAGCCCACGCCTGGTCGCCGTCATCGCGCCCATGCACCACCCCTATCCCCACCCGTTAATTACCTCGGCCCACGCCTTTTACCACACCCCGCTCGGCGACATCCCCGTAGCCAACCCCCTGCTCGAAGCCTTATCCAAAAAACTGGAGCAAACCCTCGGCTTCGGCCTAACCCCGCTTGCCAACGACCCCGAACATTCGCTCGAAATTGAACTACCCTTCCTGCAACGCGCCCTCTCCGCCCCGTTTGCATTAATTCCACTCATGCTCCGCCAGCAAAACGCCCAAACCGCCCGTCTCCTCGGCCAAACCCTGGCCGACCTGCTGCGCGAAGAAGACTGCCTGCTGGTCGCCTCCACCGACCTTTCCCACTTCTACGACCAGAAAACCGCGAACCAACTTGATAGCGCCATGCTTCAAGCCGCCCAAACCTTCAACCCCGACCATCTCTTTGAAATTGAGCGCAGTGGCAAGGGCGAAGCCTGCGGCCTGGGCGCGCTCGCTGCCACCCTGTGGGCCGCCCAAACCCTCGGCGCCGATACCGTCGAAATCCTGAACTACGCCACCTCCGGCGATGTCAGCGGCGATTATGAACGGGTCGTCGGCTATGGGGCTGGGGTGATTACTCGCGCTGCAAAATCCTGAACGCCAGCGCCCCCAACGCCAGCGGCAACCAAAACGTCAGCGCGCGGAAAGTCAGGGTGGCAACCACCGCCTGCGCCCAGGGCACGCGCAGCGACACCAGCGCCAACGGCAGAATGGTCTCAACCACGCCGATCCCCGAAGGGGTGGGGGAAATGATCAGGAACAGGTAGCCGATGGCAAATCCGCCTATCACTGTTCCCACCGAAAAATCGATCCCAAAACCAAGAAAAACAAACATCAAAAGCAGGATATGCAAACTTTTGCCCAATAACGCAACCCCAAACGGCTTCAGCAACCTTCGGCGACGCTGATGCAGCACCGAAAGCCCCTCCGCAATCTCCAGCGAAAACTCATAAGCCCGGGCTTCACGAACATAATCACGACGATAAAACGGATACAAGAGCCTATTCACCAGCCGGGCCATCCAGGCCAGAATGTTACCCAAGCGCTTGCCAGAACGTGAACCGATATACAGCAACACCCCTAACCCCAGGCACAGAAATAGCATCAGGGCTGAAGCACTGAGTTCACCAGCATTCAGGTTGCCGCGCCGAAAAAGAACCAGCAACCCGAGGCCCAGGGCCACCAGGAAAGCCGCATAATCGAGAAAAAGATAGAGAGCGGCGGCAGCAGCGGTTCGCCCGGCAGAATTTCCTCGCCGCCGGGCGTCATCGACAAAAACGGCAATCCCGCTGGCTCCTGCGCTGGGCGCGACAATGTTCAGAAAGTTCGAGCCAACCACCAACAATCCCAGCCGCCGAAACGATTCACGCAGCCCCATTAAACGATACAGCAAACTATAAATCACTGTTTCAGCCAAAAGAAAGCCGATTTGCAAAACCAGTGCGATAAGGATAAACCCGGGTTGGGCGCGCTGCAAGGTCTCAATTGTCTGCTCGATTTCTCGCAGGCTGACAAACACCAAAATAGCGGCCAGTAAAAAAGCCAACCAGATAAAAATTTTACGCATAAGCAGGATTATAGTTTATTCAGCCGCCTTAAGCGTATCGTGGTCAGGCAACAAATCTTCAGCATTGCGAACCGCTGGAATGAAATAACCCGTAAGACCAACCAGAGCGGCAGCCAGGCCGCAAAAGACCAGTATCAGCCCCATGCCCGCGCCAGGGCCGGTACCCACCAATCCGCCAAAAGTTTGGGAGAGCATTCCGCTAGTGCGCATGGCCGGTTCAAAGGCAAAATCGGCCAGCGTCCCGGCGATAATGGGGGCGATGGGCTGGGCAAACCAGGCAATCAGCCGCCGGGCCGAGAAGACGCGTCCCTGCAAATCAGGCGCGACTTTCGATTGCCAGATGGCCTGGTTGGAGGCGTTAATCAGCGGCCCAAACAGGCTCATCATTACCATAGCGGGAATCCAAATTGCCAATCCCTGACCAATGCCGAGCAACACAAACCCTGAAATACTGGTCAAAATCCAACCCATTAAAACGCCATGCACCCGACGTTTGAACCCGCCCCAAACGCTCATCAAGATTCCACCCGCCACCGCGCCAATCGCCCCGGCAGATTGAACCGTGCCGAAAATCAGGCTGTTGCTATCGGTACGCGCCAGAATCATGGGGGCAAGCAAGGTAAAACCAATGCCGCTAAACAGATTGGCAAAGAAAAAGATAAGTTGCAAACCCAAAAGACTGGGGCGGGCAAAAATGTAGGTGAACCCATAAGCGGCTTCACCCCAGATATTGCCTGATTTCTTTTGGCCCTCCTCGGTTTTGCGCGGCTGAGGAATATGCACGAATAAAAGCGCGCCAACCGCAAACAAAAAAGTGACGATATCGATGGCAAGAATGCCGACCAAACCAATCAGCGGGAGCAGCATACCGGCCAGCAACGGCGCAACCACGCCTGGCCCGGCTTCCATCAACGACATCAGGCCGTTGGCGCGTCCCAACTGCTCTTTGGGAATCATGGTGCTGATGGCCGCTGAATACGCCGGCCATTGAAAGGTGTTGCCAATGCCATTCAGCACCGCCGCAACGTATAGATGCCAGAATTCGAGCATACCCAACGCATATAACGCAAACACCCCGCCGGTAGCAATCGCTGCCGCCAGGTCGCTGACCATCATCATCAGTTTACGGTTATACCGATCCACCATAACCCCGGCAAACGGAGAAATCAGCAAAAAAGGCGTAATGAAGAAGACCTGCATCATGCCCAGCGCAAAAGCGCTTTCGGTTTGCTGATACATCCAAATCGTTAAAGCAAAATGACTCATGCTCGAAGCAAGTACAGAGACCAGTTGACCGATCCAGATGATAATAAAGGCGAACATACCGGTCGGTTTAAGAGAAGTTTGCATAATTGTCCTTTTGGCAGGCTGTAAAACGGTTGGATTATAAAGGAAAACCGTGCTCGCAAAGTCCAACAATCAGCAATATAAATTTGTCTTGCAATCTGCTTGACACGCTGACGAAGGCGATTATAATATTGCCCTGCCCGCGCTGGTGCTGGAATTGGCAGACAGGCATGGTTGAGGGCCATGTGTCGCGAGACGTGGAGGTTCAAGTCCTCTCCAGCGCACACCAAAAGGCACATGGATAGGCGAAAATGCCTATCCATGTGCTGAATAAGGCGAAAAATAGGGGAATCAGGCATCACCATAAACCACATGGTTTTCTTAAAGTAAATTCTGGTCATAGGAAAAAAAACGTTGTTGATTTGTTATCGCAACAGTTTTGTTGTTATCAAAACAACCATTCTTACGCCAGGAGGCACATGGTATGAAAACCTTTTCTTTTTCTCAAGCGGTCACCGGCTTTGAACTCTCTTGCCGCGCTCGCCACTTAAGCCCCAATACGATTGATGACTACAGCAGAACAATGCGCAAATTCTCGGCATTTTTGGGAGAAGATGTGCCTGTTGATCAGATTACCGCCAGTCAGATTGAGGCGTTCCTTGCCGCCCAAACCGTTTCTAAAAAATCGTTGCTGAATTATTTTATTGGCCTTTCAGCCTTATGGACCTGGTGCCTGCGCGAAAAAATTGTTTCTGAAAACATTGTTCGCATTCTCAGCCGCCCCAAACCCGAGAAACGAAAAATTGACCCGCTTTCACATGAGCACATTAAGGCAATTTTAGGGGCGTTGAAGCGCTCAAAATCTTATCGACGCTCTAATGGGGAAAATATAGATCATAAATTGGGCAACGAAGAACGTAATTGGGCGATTATTCTGGTTCTACTGGATACTGGCATTCGCGCATCTGAATTATGCGACCTTGAAATGGCAGACCTGGATGTGCCTGGTGGCCGGTTGCGCATCCGTCAGGGAAAGGGGGATAAAGAGCGATTTGTGCCATTCTCACCTCGAACCGGACAAGCCTTATGGAAATATCTGGGGACGCGCAAAAATTCCCGACCTGATGAGCCAATCTTCCTGACCAAAAACGACCGGCCCATGACGCGCACCGAACTGGCGCATGGTTTGCAAAATATTGGCAACCGCGCGCAGGTAAGAGACGTGCACCCTCACAGATTCAGGCATACATTTGCGATTAATTACCTGCGCAATGGCGGCGATGCTTACACCTTGCAGGAAATTCTCGGCCACTCGACAATGGAAATGGTTAAAATTTACCTGAAACTGGCCGATACCGACCTGGCTGCTTCGCACCGCCGGGCTTCGCCGGTGGATCGTTGGATGTTGTGAGAAGGAATTTTGCTAAAAATTCAGCCAGCAGAGCGACTGCTGGCTGAAAAATTTAACGCGACCCCGCTACGCGGGGTTGGTTTACACTCCCATCAGATTATCTCGACCAGCGCAAGCCAGAGTCCAGAGATGCAGAGATTTTAGTGCCTTATGGCGGAGAGAGAAGCAGCGTGGACAACACCAATCGGAAGCCGTTGTACGGGTTCCTGTTGTACGGGTTGACCTGGTTGCGATAGGCGCAACGAGCCCTGACCTCATTGCCGAAGAACGAGCCGCCGCGAAGGTTCATTTCTGCGTTCACCCATTCCCAGACATTTCCGCTGGCGTCCAGAATGCCATAAGGGCTTTGCCCACCTGGGAAACAACCCACCGCGCTGGTCGTGCCAATGCCGGTGTCATGATAATTGGCACGATTAGGATCGGGCTTTTCACCCCAGGGATAGGTGCGACCATCTGTTCCGCGCGCCGCTTTTTCCCATTGATCTTCGCTTGGAAGGGCAACTTCCAACTTCCCGGCTTTGAAATAGGCCTTGAATTCATCTCCGTCCAGGTTTACTGACCACTGCCCACTGAACACTGACAACTGACGGGTAAGCCAGCGCGTAAAAGCCAGGGCTTCGTACCAGGTAATACCAACTACGGGGTGGTTGGGCAGGTTATACGGCTCGCCATATTCTTCAGGGGCTTTGCGCGGGACGTTATCATAGCGACCTTTGAAGCCATCCTTTGACCAATATTTTTCTTTAATGGCTTCGCCCCAGTAGTCTTGATTTTCATAGCCTTTTGCCGCCACAAACTGCGCAAACTGGGCATTCGTAACCGGGTATTTGCCCATCCAGTATTCGGGCAGGCTGATTTTCTTCTGCTCTTTGCCTTCACCAAAGATAAACTCGCCTGCCGGCACATGACAAAAAGCCATCCGCTCACAAGTCAGCACTTCGGGGCGCGGGTCGCCCAGTTTGGCGAGCACGCGCCCGGCTTCGGCGCGCGTTTTAGCGGCGACCTGGTCGTTTTGCATGGCGCTCAACAGCCAGTCCTGGGTGCGTTCAAGCACTGCCAGGCCGGCCGGCTCGCGGCGCACCCCGACCAGCCCAATTTCCACCAGCGATTGCCCGGCCAACAGGCTGGCCTGCAAACTCTCCGGCGGGAATTGTCCCTTGCATGAATGCGGCAGGAGTGCATTGACCGATGCAATGGCCTGCCCCAGGCGTTTGGTGCGGGCCGCATAGCCAGCCGCCAGCACAAAGACTTCGCGCCAGCGGTCCCAGTCGGCGCAGACCAGGCGGACCGATTCGCCGGGGTAATCCTCCATGCCCAGCCAGTAACAGGCGGAAAGGAATTCCTGAAAAGAACGATGTGGGAAGGTGTAGGCCTCGGTCTTGTGGCGCACCAACAGCCCGGCCCGCTCGCGAATGTATTCCACAAACAGCCCGGCTTTGTTCCAATCATGGTTGAGATAACGCGCCAGGTACTCGCGCAATTGACCTTCGGAAATATCGGCGGTGCCGTCGCGGGAATCACCGGCGCTGTGAGCGCGAAAAGCCACTTCGTACAGGCCGCTCTCCAGGTCGCTCATTTTCAGTCCGGGCACTGCCAGGTATTCAAGGATACCGTTTTCAGCGCCCAGGCGGCTTTCCCAGCGTTGCAAGAGCAATTGCACGGCGTCGGCGTACAGTTGGGTACGGTCTTCGGGCAGTTGCCCGGCGTAGGCGTGCAGTTGCGCCATTACGGTTAGCAAAAGCGGACGTTCCGCCAGTCCGAGCAGGTCGCGGCGATGAACAGCCTCAATCAATCGGCGGGCTTTTTCACCGGAAGCGGCACGCTCGATGCGCTTGCGTTCGGTCAGGCGCTCGTACCAGTTTTGAATGAAGCGGTCAATTTGTTCGTCGCTGAATGGGGCCAGGGTCACTTCGTGGAAGCCGGTCAGTTTCCAGGGTTGCCCCACATACGCATAGGGACGGCAAGTGACCACATAGCGATGCCCGGGATGCAGGGAAGCCAGGTCATTGACGGCGTCCACCATTGCCTGGCGTTGGGCGGTGGGCACTTCATCCAGGCCATCGAGCAGAAACAAAAGTCCGCCCTGCTTGTCTTGTAGCGCGTCGTTGAATTCAGACCAGTAGTCCTCCAATCCCCATTCGGTCAGTTCGGCGCGTAGATAGTTGCTAATCAGGCGCGCGCCTTTGCTTTTGCCATCTGCCTGGGCCATCACCTGGCGCAGTTCAATATGCACCGGCAAGAGCGAGCCGTGTTTCCATTCGCCCAATCTGCCAAGCCAGGGTGCCGGGTCTTTGGCCAGCGCGGCTTGCGCCATCAGGTAAGCGATGTGCTTGACAAAGGTGGACTTCCCCGAGCCAGGGTCGCCCATCATCAGCAACTTGCTTTTGCGACTGACCATCTCTTGCGCCGAAATACGTTCGGCTTCGCGCTGGCGAAGCAAGAATTGGCGTAATTCTTCTTCACGCTCCATGTGACGCATTTCAGTGGTGTCCAGGTCGATATACACATCGGCCAGGTTCAGGCTTTCGCCATGCTCCGGACTGGCATAATCGGTGGTGAACTTCATCCAGGGTAGCAGGTTCGCCTTGCTGGCTGTCAATTCGAGATATTTGGCGCGCCCGTTTCCCTTTGCATGCGTACTCTTCTCCGGGCCAATGAATTGATTGATGGTGATTTGGACAATTTTTTGGACATCGCCCTCGACCAGGATACCACCCTCGCCAACTGCTTTGGCCCCAGGCCCTTGCGCAATCGCCCCGCCCCCGTGCAGGGTTGCCCGATACGGTTCTGCCGCCTGACTGACGGCTTTGACCAGGGTCACATCAGATTCCGGCAATTTTCGTTGTTGCAAAGCCTGGCGCACATCCTGCTGGAAGCGCAGGCTTTGGTAACGCTCCAGTACCGGCCCCCAGATGGAGTCAGCCAGCAGGTTATTTTGCAAGGTGTTGAAGAATCGGCGCAAGGGAATGGCGTGTTCGGGGAATTTTTCACCCCAAGTTTCTGCTGCTGCCTGGATATTGAATCCTTCCAATGGGTCAAGCAGGGCGCGTACCACTTCTTCCTGGAAGGCGCGTTGTTTCAAAAGCGGGGCAATCGCCGAATCTGCCGAGGCTTGCAGGGCTGATTCAAAGGCTGTGTCCAGAGCGGCAACCCGCTTTTTCTGATCGGTATTCAGCAGTTTGTCGCGCAGGTCACGCGCGGCATCGCCAAAACCCACTTCCGCAAGCAGGCCCAGGCTGGTTTCAATAGTGGCCGAAAGTAAAATTTCCCAAATCATGGTTCATCCCTCACTGCGTGAAATCTTCATCCTGCCAAACAGCGACTTTCTCAACCCAACTGTGTTGGCATAGCGGACGTGGTTGACCCAGCCCTGGGCGCTGGCGTTCAGTCGCTCGAGGGGCAGGTCGCCGGCGGCGTAGCGGGTCAACAGGGCGCGTAGTTTTCGTTGATAGTATATCCCTTTTCGGCGCTTGAGCAACCGTTTTTGTGGAAAAATGCGAAAGCCAAGAAAGGGAATGCCCTGTTCCACCGGCCAGGGACGCGCGCTAGGGTGAATGGTCAGGCGCAGGCCGGCCAGGTAGGTCTCGATTTCGGCCAGGCAGGCCCACAGGTGGTCTTTGTCGTTGCTGAACAGGGCCAGGTCATCGACATAGCGCAGGTAGCCGCCCGGTTTCAATTGGCGGGTGACGAAGTGGTCAAAACCGTTCAGGTAAACGTTGGCCCAAAATTGGGATGTCAAATTCCCGATGGGCAATCCGCGTAAACGATTGGCGGCCAGCAAATCATCGCCGGGGAACCAGGTCATCTCGTATTCTTCGGCCAGGACGCCGATGCCGCTGCCCAAAATCTGGCGATAGAGCCAGCGCACGCGTGGGTCGTTGATTTTTTCATCGAGGATGCTTTCTAAAATTTTGTGGTCGACGCTCGGAAAAAATTGGCGCACATCGCAGGGCAGGAAAAAGCGGTAGCGGCGGGCAAAGGCCTGGGCACGGGTAATGGCGCGATGGGTGCCTTTCTTTACCCGGTTGGCGTAACTGTCATAAATGAAACTGCGCTCAAAGAGCGGCTCGATCAGGTTGCACAGGGCATGGTGCACGACCCGGTCACGAAAGGGGGCAGCCGAGATTAAGCGACGTTTGGGTTCGTGGATGTAGAAACTGCTGTAGGGGCCGGGCCGGTAACTGAAATCGCGCAGTTCGGCCTGGAGTTCGAGCAGGTTGTCTTCAAGACGGTGTTCAAACGCGGCGACCCCCATCTGGGGGTTGGGGCTTTCCCGTCCGCGCTTGCCTTTTGCGGCTTTGCGGTAGGCGAGCAGCAGGTTGGGCCAGGAGGTGAGGGTGGTGTACATGTCATTGCGAGGGTCGAGTAGCCGCGAAGCGGCGTATCGAGACCCGAAACAATCTCCCGTTTGGCTGGGCAAACTGACCTTTCGGGAGATTGCTTCGGGCTGGGTCTCGATACGCAAAAACCGCTACTCGACCACCAGCCCTCGCAATAACATCTCGAAAAGGGGTGCCCCGCGCCGTGACCCAGGTGCTGCCGGGACGAGGGCGCGGGGCAGTTGTTATTTGTTCCCCATCAGGGAAGATTCCCCATCTGGGGACGCAGGAATATGCCTCGCCGTGCTTCTCTCTCTTTTGTGGGCCTCAACGGTGAATCCTGAGCCAAGTCGAAGGACGCACCGACCTTTTGGCAATTGCGGTTGAGATGAAGTGCGTGGACAACACCAATCGGAAGCCGTTGTTCGTGTTCCTGTTGTTCGGGTTGTTCTGGTTGCGATAGGCGCAACGAGCCCTGTCTTCATTGTTGTTGAACGAGCCGCCGCGAAGGTGTCTCCAGGCATATCCCTCGCATTTTTCCTGTAGGGGCGCAGCAATGCTGCGCCCCTACGAATGCGTTTATTATTATGGCGCAAATCATAGCAACCTTTGGTTGCGACCCGCGAAGCGGCTGCGCTATGAATTGGGCGCTTTCAGCCAGCCGCCCAGCAGTTTGCCGATTTCAGTCACCATGCCGGCGGCGTGCTGGTACTGACCATCGCTCAGCCAACCCCAGGCAACTGCAAGCCGCAGGTAGGTGCGGACGTTATCGAGGGCTTCATCGGCTTGTTGCAGGTGGCGCAGGCGTTCGGCCCCGCGCCGGTGGTTGGCGGCCTCGAGCCTTTCGCGCACATCGAAGGCGGCATCGAGCAGGCGGCGGGTGAAGGTGTGCCGATGGGCGGTCGGGAAGCGGTTGCTGACCGGCAGCAGCCAGGTCAGAAAATCGAAGGTGCGGGTGAATATGACCATGTGGTCGCTCACAGAGGGGCCTCCTTTGCTACAAATCGCTTTTGGGACGCAGATTTTTCAAGGCTGATTCCGCGTTTTTGGCGCTCAATCGCGTTCTATTCGGTTTTTTGTGCGAGAAAAAACGCAAGAACTTGTCCCCGCAGGGGATAAATCTTGCGGTACAAAATTTTTAACGCGGCCCCGCTACGCGGGGAAGGCTTACACTCCCATCAGATTGTCGCTCTTGGCGCAAGCCAGAGTCCAGAGATGCAGAGATTTGGTGCCTTATGGCGGAGAGAGAAGCAGCGGGGACAACACCAATCGGAAGCCGTAGTTCGAGTTCCAGCTGCCCGGGTAGCCCTGGAGGCGATAGGCGCAACGAGCCCTGATATCATAGTCGAAGAACGAGCCGCCGCGAAGGACACGCCAAACGTCTCGGCTTGCATTCAAGTCTTCATATTTTTTGCCCGGCTGGTACGGGTACTTGAAATCGGGCTTGGACAAATCCTTGCCCCAAAGACTGCGCGTCCATTCCCAGACATTGCCGCTCATGTCCAGTAAGACATACGGGCTCACCCCGCCGGGAAACGCGCCTACCGGCGAGGTGCCGCCGATGCCGGTGGCATCATAATTGGCCCGGTTGGGGTCGGCTTTCTCGCCCCAGGGGTAGTTGCGATTGTTGATTGTAGATTGCTGAATGGAGATTGGGCCGCGCGCGGCCTTCTCCCATTCGGCTTCGCTCGGCAGGCTGGCTTTCAATTTGCCCTGCGCGATGGCCTGCCAGAACGAATCATTCCCTGGCTGCCTTTTACTAATCGCTGATAACTGCTCACTTATCCACTGACAATATGCCAGCGCATCGTACCAGGTGACATTCACTACCGGATGGTTGGGAACGCCGCGTAAACTGTCTTTGTCTTGCGTCTCATATCCGCTGGCTTCCACAAAAGCACGGTACTGCGCCACCGTCACCGGGTATTTTGCCAGCCAGTAGTCGTAGGGCAGGTCGAGTTCGTGTTGGGGTTTTTCGAGGTCACTTATATTATCCGCGCCCATAATGAACCTGCCCGCTGGAATGCGGATGAAGCCGAGATTGGGTTCATTGGGTAGGAACCAGTGTTCGGGGTCGAAACGTGGGTCACCCAGGGCGGCGAGGGTGTTCCCGGCGCGGGCGCGTTCTATCGCTGGCAATCGGCCGGTGTCCAGGACATCCAGCAGCCATTTTTGTACGCGCTGGCGTTTGAGCAGGTTGCGCTCGCTGGTGTTGTTCAGGCTGCCGCTCTCGACCAATGCCTGCCCGGCCAGGTGCGCGCCCCATTGCTGGCTTTCGGGCGCGTTCGAGGTTGGGTCAGTGTAGCACAGCGCGTCCACCAGGCTCCAGATGGCCGAGGCGGTGCCGCGCGCGGCCTTGGCCCCGGCCAGCAGGGCCACTTCGCGCCAGCGGTTGAAGTCGGCGCAGGCCAGTTCGGCCACTTTTTCGGGGTAGTCGTGGTCGGTCAGGTAGCAGGCGGCCAGGTATTCCTGGAAGGTGCGGTGCGGGAAGGTGTAAACGCCCACCCCGCGCGGGATGAGCAAGCCGGCCCGCAGGCTGAGATAATCGACCAACTGGCGCGGGTTGACCTCCGGGTTCTGGCTCAGGCGCATCAGCCCGCTGACCAGGTCGCCTTCGGGGATGTCGGCGGTGCCGGTCGTTTCCTGCTGGCGGGCGTGGGCCTGGTAGGCCAGGTCTTCGAGCAGGGCGCGTACTTTGGCGCGATCCACTTTCAGCCATTCGGCCAGGCTGGGCTGGCGCACGACCAACTCGCCGCGCGCATTGCGGACGGCTTTCGGGCTTTCCCACCAGTCG
>DAOUML010000063.1:0-14680 GCA_034411635.1 Anaerolineales bacterium | reverse complement strand
TGACAGCCAAATCGTCGATGTCTTGCAACAATTCTTCGAAGGCTTCGATGGGCAGGATGACCGCCGTCTTTTTGCCATCGGTATCAGTAATATATTGAGTGCGTAAATCTCGAATTTCCATAAATACCTCACTATCGGTATTTTTATTATAACCGGATTAGAGTTTACCCGATGTATTTTTCCGTGTACCGATTTCAACAGTTTCAAAAACCTATCCCTGCCCGCAATCATACAGACTGTTATTTTCTTGTTTGGGTCCGGTGGGCTGGTTTTGGTTGGGATGGTTAAATTGATTAACCGGGCGGCAGGATTGTTCGAGCCAGCGCGTGATGTCGCGCTTGTCGTTTTGCCCGCTCCAAAGCACGAAGCGTAGTTCGCCATCCGCGACCATTTCGGCCAGCCCGGCGGCATCGATGACCGGGTCGCCGCCGCCAAAGCCGCCAATGTACAGCACTGGGCGTTCACTGGCGAGGATGAAGGGCGCGCCGCTGTGGGCGTTGGGCGTGGCAAGCAGGTATTCGACATTTTGGGTGTTGGCTTGCAGATAGGTGAGCATGTCCGCATCCACCGGGTTGCGTTCGTTGAGCGGGCGCTCTTGCAGTTTGGCTGGAATGTTGGTGGCTGTCGGCAGGGCGGCGTTGGCTTCGCCAAATACGGTGGCGGTTGTCCAGTAGAGCGGAATGATGAAAATGGAAACGAGGAACAGGGCGAATGCCGGGGAAACCAATTTGGGGAGAAAGGAGAGCGCCACAGCAGCGAGGAAAACCAGGCCCGGCAGGATGAGCCAGAAACCAGTTTGTCCATACTGGCTGGCGGCGTAGATTTGGAAGCCAAGTGTCAGCCCGGCGGCGAGAATCCAGAGCAGGCGGGCTGCGGGATGTTCTTTTTGCCAGTGCCAGAACCGGGTCGCGCCCATGCCAACCAGCGCGCCCAGTGCCGGGGCAAGCATGATGGTGTAATAGGCGTGAAAAATGCCCTCGACCATGCTGAAAAAGACCAGGCAGGTGACGAGCCATCCGCCCCACAGGAGCAGGGCTTTGTGGGCGGATTCAAGCGGCAGGCGCAATCGAGCCGCAAAGAGGGCGGTTAGAATTGAGAGCAGCGCCAGCGGCAAAAGCCAGGACATTTGTTTGGAGAGCGGCAGGCTGAAGAAGCGCAGGATGCCCGGTGAGCCGGTTTCCTGGCTGAAAGGTGCGCCGCCACCTGCGTTGGGTGCATCCGGGCTGGCGTTGGGGCCGTCACCCAGCGCGCCAGGAGGCGGGTTGAGGCCGGGACGGTTGGCCGGGGCGCAGGCCAATTGATCGCCTTGCGGGGGCTGGATGCAGGTGCCGCTGATGGTGCTGCCATCCCGTTGGGTAAAGGCGCACGGGGCATCGAGGGCCTGATCGCTGCAGGCGGCCAGGGCGGCGGGGGGAGCCGAGCCTTGCGGGTTAAGCGTCAGGTTGCCCGCCGGGTTTGGCGGCGCGGTAGACGCAGAATCGGATGGCATGTTCGCGGCACGGGGGTTGAAAAGGCGCGAAAGTCCATTATGGCCGACGATCAGTTCCATGACGGTGTTGTCTTCGCTGCTGCCCACATAGGGACGCAACTCCGCCGGGGTCAGGTCGACGGCGATTGCCCAGGAAAGTGAGACGACCACAATCAAGATCGTTGCCAGCCCCAGATAGGCGATTTTGCGTCCCCAGCCGGTTTTTGCGCCGAAAAGGTAGAGCGCGTAAAAAGCGGGCAGGGGCAAAAAGGCTTGCAGCATTTTGATATTGAATCCTAACCCGACGATGAACGCGCCCAGCAAAAGCCAGGCCAGTTTGCCGCTTTCGGTGGCGCGCAAAAAAGCCCAGGCCGCCACGAGCAGCACAAAGACCAGCAATCCGTCCATCGTGTTGTTGCGGTCGGTTGCCAGCGCAACCGGGGTGATGACCAGTACCAGCGCGGCCAGCAGACCGGCCAGTTTTCCGCTGTAACGGCTGACCAGCGCGTAAAGCAGGGGTACGCTGAAAACACCGGCCAGCATATTCGGCAGGGAGGTGCTGAATCCGCTTACGCCAAGGACGAGCGCAAACAGCGTCTCGACCCACAAGCCCAGCGGCGGCTTATCGACACTGACTGAGCCGCCCGGTTCCGCCGCAACGAAGAAAAAATTTCCGAACGACTGGGTCATGCTCTCGATGGCGGCAGTGTAATAGGTGTTGGCATCGCCGATGGCCTCCAGGTTGGAGAAGTGCAGGAAGACCGAGAGCAGGACAATGCCCGCCAAAAGCAGGTGGGCAAAACTCATGGAAGCGGAGAAAAATTTGGGTTTCATGACAACATTTCCTTTCCCCCATAGTATAGGAAAACGTTGTTCAGAAGTTGTTTAGAGGTTGTTTAGATGTTGTTCGGATTGCAGTCGGGGTAGGCGTCCATCGAGATGACATCCTGACTTTGACCCCACTTCCAGCAATCGGTGGCTTTCCAAAAGCCGAGGAAGTTGGTTGTGACCGGAATATCGGGCGTCACTTCGCGCAGGATGGCTTTTTCCATTGCCGTTTTGGTGAAGCAATTCGATGACATCATCGAGCCAGTTGAAATCGTAGACGCCGGGGCGCGGTTGCAGTTGCGCCCAAGAGAACACTCCCAGTGTGACCAGATTTACGCCCGCCTGCTTCATCAGACGCATGTCTTCGTGCCACTCTTGCCTGTGCCATTGTTCGGGGTTGTAGTCGCCGCTGTAAAAAATATTGGGTTGAAGTATAATGCCCGTGGTCACATATGGCGCGTTCACGCTCTTATAAAAAGCGCAATGTGTGACCGGGACGGGTATAGCCAGTTGCTCAAAAAAGAATCCGCGAAAATCTACAAAATCGGCGTTTTCCGCGTTCTATTGCCTTTGCCTGATATTAAATGGGCGCAACTCTCAAACCGCAACCCAGCCTGTCATTTCGAGCGCGGTGGTCGAGTCGTTGGGTCGAGTCGTTGGGTCGAGTTCATCGAGACCTTATCGAGACCTTATCGAGACCTTATCGAGACCTAGCGAGAAATCTTGCCTGCCAGGATGCAGATTTCTCCTCGCTGTCGCTCGTCGAAATGACAAATTACCAGTACGCAACGTTTTCAGAGTTGCACCCATATTAAATTAGGGCGGGTTATAGGTGACAATTAATTTAAGATTGTTCCCTAACCGAACCATGTCGGCAACTCCATTGCCATTGGTGGCAGTTTCGTTAAATTGCGCCCGGAACTGTGCGCGTGAACTTCCAACGGCTGATTGAATGGTCGCCTTGATGTCATTTTGCGTGCTCACTGTGCTTAACTGACCGGCATTGCACCAACGCGAAACCGCGCCTGTCGCGCTTCCAGCAAAAAAATCACCAGAATCCAGCGCGCCATAATTTTGAGGGTAAATGCGCAAACATCCCAGCGCAAAGGGGTCGCCCAGCATGTCATAGTTGCTAAAATCAACTTTTACTTCCACGATGGTTGCGCCCGCTGGAATTGAAGAAATATCAAAACTCAGAAACGCTTGCGAAGAAACATTTGATTCCACATCGCCCAGGTTTCTTGGCCCTAAAACGCTGCCGTCTGAGCGCACCGAGCCGCTTTCTGAAGCCACCAAAGGCGCCTCAATCAGCACAACCGCTGGCGGCAAAATAACCGCCGTTGTTGCCGTTGGCGTGGGTGAAGGCGCAACCGCCTTGATATCTACCCAGAAAGAGCCCGTTGAAAGCCCAAACAGCACCCCGGCCCCGTCGCGCAGACGCCAGTGACCGCGATAATTGCCTGCCGTGCCAGGCGCGGTCAGGTTCACAGCAATATCCACCGCTTGGCCGGGGGCCACATTGCCGCTCAGGGGTTGGGCATCAGGTCCGCTCATCTTTTCGCCCCGGTCAAAAACCAGCGCATAAGACGAATTCCAGGTGCAGGAACCGGTGTTCTTCAGCCGCCAGGTTTTGGTAAAACTGCTTCCGGTCACAATGTTGCTGCCATCTGGAATGGTCACATCAGCCACAAAGGACGCCAGATTGCATGGAATGGGCGTTATGGTTGGGCTGGAAACCGGCGTTAGTGTTTGAGTAGGCTCTGGCGTGCTGCTCGGCAATTCAGGCGGCGCGGGCGTGGTAGCGGTGGGTTGGGCCAGGGCAATCTGGGTCAATTCAGCCTCCACCGTTTGGGCGGCCATTGTAAAAGCCGCGTCGGGGCCTGCTTCGCTGGTTGGCGTGGCTGCTGGCGCGCCGCCAGGCAAATTGCAGGCCAATGCGCTGATTAACAGCGCAAGGATCGAGATAATAATTTTTTTGTTCATCTGCATTCTCCTCCGAAAAAATTGGCGATTATGTACTGAGTTTAGCAAATTAGACATGATTGGTCAATTACAATCCCATTGAAACAGGACTTTTGCGTTATTCGATTTGCGCTGAAACGGTATAATTTGTTTACTTCTCCATTTGCAGAATGAATTAAAGGAAAAAACATGAACGCTCTCCTCAAAGTAGGCTATATTGGCCTGGGGCTGATGGGCAAATCCATCGCCCGCAACATTCTCAAAGCAGGTTTTCCGCTTGTTGTTCACAATCGCAGTCGCGGCGCGGTGGCTGAATTGGTAGCCGAAGGCGCAACCGAAGCCTTTAGCCCGGCTGAAGTAGCAGAGAAAGCGGACGTGATTTTTACCAACCTGCCCGATTCTCCCGATGTCGAAAGCGTTGTTCTCGGCCCTGGCGGAATTCTCGAAGCGGCCCACCCCGGGCTTGTTTTTGTAGACAATAGCACCATCAAACCCGCCACCGCCCGCCATCTTTCAGACGCCTTATCTACCAAAGGAACCCTGGCCCTGGATGCCCCCGTTTCTGGCGGCGATATCGGCGCAAAAAACGGCACGCTGACCATCATGGTCGGCGGCGACGCGGCTGCGCTGGAGAGGGTTATGCCAATTTTTATGGCTATTGGAAAAACCGTCACCCATGTCGGCGGGCCTGGGGCGGGGCAGGTCGCCAAGGCAGCCAACCAGATTATGGTCGCCGCCCAAATGGTGGCGATGGCCGAATTGCTGGTCTTTGCCCAAAAAGCCGGGGTAAATCCGCAGAAAGTGGTAGAGGCTATTAAAGGCGGCGCAGCCCAATGCTGGACCCTGGATGTCAAGCCGCCGCGCCTGTTTGCAGGCAATCGCGCCCCTGGCTTTAAGGCTTACATGCAGGCCAAAGACCTCAATATCGTCATCGAAACCGCCCGCGAGTATGGCGTTCCGCTGCCTGGCGCAGCCGAAAACGCCCAACTCTTTAATGCCATGCTGCAAATGGGCATGGGCGAGTTGGATAATTCGGCTGTAATTGGGGTGTTGGAGAAATTGGCCGGCACTGAACTACGCATATAATGCCCGCTGGTATCGCAGAGAAGGGCGCAATTTGCGCCCTGGTTGGTTTTTTGATCGCAAATTAACGCCAGCAATTCTCAATTTTTAAATAGGTAATGCCGCCTTTAGGCGGCGAATCGCAGGCTGAGAAGTGCTGCGCAAAGCCCGCGCTACAGGAGCCATATTGAGAATTCACGCTTTTCTTAAAGTCGGCCTTTCTCCCTCATCCCCAACCCTTCTCCCGGTGGGAGAAGGGAGCATTTCTCCCTCTCCCACCGGGACGTGTGCCACGAAGTGGTAGAGGGCCGGGGTGAGGGGCTATTGGGCGACTTTAAGAAAGCCCTGATTGAGAATTGCTGAGTTAACGCACAAATCAGAAAAATCATTTATAATACCTGCTTGCTCCGATGGGGAGTAGCCGCCCGCTTGCGGGTTGCGCAATCGTCAAGACGGATTTTTATCCCGGTTGCTCAGCAATGGCAAGACCATCGTCACAATCGTGGCGATGGTCTTTTTGTTTATCGCCAGCATGAAAAACTCAAAGGATACAAAGGAGATGACCATGGATAACAAAACAATCTGGCACCAACAAAATCTGGAAAACGCCTGGCGGCGAATGGACTCGAACCCAGAAGGCCTTTCGGCCCAGGAAGCGCAGGCTCGCCTGGCAAAGTTTGGCCCCAACGAATTGAAAGAAAAAAACGCCCGCGGCCCGTGGAAAATTCTGTGGGAACAGTTCACCGCAACCATGGTGCTGATTCTGGTCGCCGCTGGCGTGGTTTCTGCCTTGCTGGGCAAATGGCAAGAGGCCTCCGCTATTTTTGCGATTGTGCTTTTGTTTGGGCTTTTGGGATTCTCTCAAGAATATCGCGCTGAAAAGGCCATGGCGGCCCTCAAAAAATTGGCCGTGCCGCAAGTGCGCGTTCAGCGTGATGGGCAGGTGAGCGAAATCTCAGCCCGTGACTTGATTCCGGGCGATGTGGTATTGCTTGAGGCAGGCAACCTTGTTCCTGCGGACTTGCGTCTGACCGAGAGCGTCAATCTGCGCATTCAGGAAGCCGCCTTAACTGGCGAATCGGATGCGGTGGAGAAAGACATCCATCCGCTTGAAAAAGCCGACTTGCCCCTGGGTGATCGGGTAAACATGGCTTACATGGGCACCACCGTCAGTTACGGACGCGGAATGGGGCTGGTGGTTGCCACCGGTATGCAGACCGAATTGGGCAATATTGCCAACCTCTTGCAAAGAGCCGAAAATGAATTAACCCCCTTGCAAAAACGGCTTGACCAATTGGGAAAAATGCTGGCGATTGTTGGCGTCATTGTGGCCGCCTTGCTCGCCGCCTTTGATATTTTGCGTGGAACCCCACTGGTAGACGCCTTTCTGCTGGCTGTCAGTGTCGCGGTGGCGGTTGTGCCGGAAGGATTGCCCGCTGTTGTCACCATCACCCTGGCGCTGGGCGCGCGCCGCATGCTCACGCGCAACGCGCTCATTCGTAAATTGCCCGCTGTCGAAACCCTTGGCTCGGTAACGACCATTTGCTCCGATAAAACCGGCACCCTGACCGAAAACCGCATGACCGTCACCGTGCTGGACGTGGCTGGTCATCGCGCGGAAATAAGCGAACAAACCGACCAGCGCGGCTACGGGATGGTGGAACTGGGTGATGAAGCCCAGTCTACCCCGCGAGGGGCGATCAGCCTGTTATTGATTGGCGGCAGTCTTTGTAACGACGCCCGCTTGCAGTTGGCAGAAGGTTCGGGCGGAAAAAAATTCCATGCCATTGGCGACCCAACAGAGGGGGCGTTGATCGTGGTTGCCGCCAAATTTGGCCTGATGAAGGCCGATTTGGAGCAGCGCAAGCCCCGGGTGGCTGAGTTGCCCTTCGATTCAGACCGCAAGCGCATGACCACCTTGCACAGCCTGCTCAAAAGCGAGCAATCTGCCATCCGCGAGTTATTGCAGAAGGTTGCTCCAAGCGCGGCTTACATCTCGTTCACCAAGGGCGCGGTGGATGGTTTGTTGGATATTTCGACGCATGTTTGGGAAAATGGCGCTCGTCATCCGCTGACGGTGGAATATCGCCAGCGCATCGAGGCCGCCAATCGTTCGCTCGCCGAAAACGGTATGCGCGTGCTGGGCGTGGCCTTCAAGACCCATGACCAGCCCGAAAGCGGCGCGGCGCTTGAAACCGGACTGACGATTGTTGGCTTTGTCGGAATTATTGACCCACCCCGGCCCGAAGTCAAAGATGCGGTGGCACAGGCCAAAAGCGCGGGCATTCGCCCTGTGATGATCACCGGCGACCATCCCCTAACCGCGCTGCACATTGCCCGCGAACTCGGCATTACCGATGAAAAAGGCCGCTCAATGACCGGCGCGGAGTTGAACCAAATCAGCGATGAACAATTGCGCCAGGTGGTGGAACAAATCGCGGTCTTTGCGCGCGTTTCGCCGGAACACAAACTGCGCATTGTGAAGGCCCTGCAAGCGCGCGGACATGTGACCGCGATGACTGGCGACGGCGTGAACGATGCCCCAGCCCTGAAAACCGCAGATATTGGCGTGGCGATGGGCATTACCGGCACCGATGTTTCGAAAGAAGCCGCGAAAATGGTCTTGCAGGATGATAATTTTAAGACCATTGTGGCAGCGGTGGAAGAAGGCCGCGTTATCTATGACAATTTGCGTAAATTTGTCAAGTTTTCGATTGGTGGCAACCTGGGCAAGATTTTGGTGATGCTGGTGGGCGTGTTGATTGGCTTGCCCGCCCCGCTGCTGCCCTTGCAACTGCTCTGGCTAAATCTGTTGACCGATGGACTGCTTGGCGTGGGGTTGGGCTTGGAACCTGGCGAGCAGAACGTAATGAAACGGAAACCGATTGCGCCCAACGCGGGTATTTTCAGCGACGGCGTGGGCGGGCAGATTATTCGCTTTGGCGCGCTAATTGGGGCGCTCTCGTTGGGCATGGGAGCCTGGTATTACCTTACCGGTCACAAAGACTGGCAGACGGTCATGTTCACAACTCTGGCTTTTGCGCAGGTCTGGCAGGCGATTGGTATTCGCAGCGGCAACGATTCGATTTTCAAGGTTGGCTTGCTCTCCAATAAGCCCTTGCTTGGCTTGGCGCTGGCGGTTACGGTTGCGCAGCTGGCAGCGATTTACCTTCCGGCCTTGCAGGATTATCTCAAAACTACCGCGCTTTCTTTGCCCGATCTTCTTTTGAGCATTGGCGCGGGCGCGTTGGTCCTTGTTTATGCGGAAATTGAAAAGTCGTTTGCCCGATCCTCTGCGCTACCCGCCAGGGGTGTTCGATAGAAGTTTCTGGCGCATCAGACTTGCCGCATGGGAGTATAATTTATTCATGACAGTTTTCTTCTTCTCCGATATCGAAGGCTCGACAGAATTGTGGCAAAAATACCCCCAATCTATGGGGGATGCGCTGGCGCGCCACGATGCCATTTTGGGCGAAATTATTGCCGGGCATGGCGGCCAGGTGGTTAAGCATACAGGCGATGGTTTTTTTGCGATCTTTGAAGCGGGCGACCCGCTCAACGGCGCGCTCCAGGCTCAGAAAGCGATTCAGACGGAGAATTGGGATCCCATTCACGAATTACGCGTGCGTATTTCACTCCATGTTGGGCAGGCCAGCAAACGCGGCGATGACTATTTTGGGTTGGACATCAACCGAACCGCGCGATTGCTTGGCGCTGCCTGGGGCGGGCAGATTGTATTAACCTGCGAACTTTCGCGCAATGTCGCGCCACCTATCGGCGCGGCTTTTATTGACCTGGGCGCGCATATTCTCAAAGATTTGAGTGAGCCGCAGCACATTTTTCAATTAACCCACCCCGATCTGTTCATAAAAGATTTTCCACCGTTGCGAACGCTCTCCTCTCGCCCGCACAACCTGCCAATTCAACCAACCCCATTTATTGGGCGATTGGATGAACTAAGAGAGATTCAAGCGCATCTGAATCAGCCAGAGTGCCGCCTGCTGACCATTCTTGGGCCTGGCGGCATTGGCAAAACGCGACTTTCGATTCAAGCCGCGGCAGAGCAGGTTGAAATTTTTCAGCATGGCGTTTATTTTATTCCGTTGGCCCCGCTTAACAGCGGCGAGCAGATTATTCCGGCGATTGCTGATGCGCTCAAGTTCACGTTTTACCAGAAAGAGAACCCCAGGCAACAAATAATCAATTACCTGCGCGGAAAAAAAATCTTGCTTGTGTTGGACAACTTTGAGCATCTTGTTTCGTATAGTGATATAGTTTCGGAAATTCTGGCCGCCGCGCCGGAGGTGAAAATCCTGGTTTCTTCCCGAGAAAGGCTCAATCTGCGCGAAGAATACCCCTATGAACTCGGCGGACTAAAAACCCCGGAACCTGATCAAGAGATTGATATCGAATCCGCCAGTTCAGTACGGCTCTTTCTGCAAAGCGCGGAACGAATCCGCCCGGATTTTGAGATTCCACGCGAAGATCGTATTTGCGTTGCTCGGATTTGTCGGCTGGTGGCTGGAACCCCGCTGGGGATTGAGTTGGCCGCTGGCTGGTTGCGTGTCTTATCGTGCCAGGAAATTGCCAACGAAATCGAAATCAGTCTCGATTTTCTTGAAACCAATACCCGCAATATCCCGGAGCGGCATCGCAGTCTGCGGGCTGTTTTTGAGTATTCCTGGAAGTTGCTCAATGCTGCTGAGCAGCAAGTTTTGGCTGGCTTCTCTGTTTTCCAGTCTCCGTTTTCTCGCGAGGCCGCCGAGGCCTTGTTCGATTCTGGCAAGAAAAGTATCTTATTATCTGCGATCAGTGGGTTGGTTGATAAATCTCTGCTTAAGCATAACCCCAATGGCAAATATGAACTGCACACTTTGCTCAGGCAGTATGCGCTTGAATTGGCAGCCAAACAGCCTGAGCAACTTCACACATTTAGAGTAAAACACGCGCAATATTATTTGGGTTTGGTGGCCCGTCTGGAAGCCGATCTGCAAGGCAAAAAACAGGCCGAAGCGCTTGAAATGATTGCCGAAACGCTGGAAGATATTCGTCTCGCGTTCTCCTTTGGGTTGCAATCAAACTTGTGGTCTGAAATTCAGGCCTCCATCCCTGGCTTGCATCAATTTTATGCAACGCGCGGACGCGATGAGGAACTGAGAGCCTTTTTCGAGGAGAGCGTCACGAAAATGCCAGCACAGGCACCGCTTGCGCTTAAGTTGAGTATACAAACTTTTTATGCGGCTGCCCTGGTTTTAGCCAATCACTTCGCTGAAGCAGAGGGATTGCTGCCTGAAATTTTCGCTCGCCTCAAAGAAGAACAATTGGATATGGAATCTGCGGTTGCCGCCATATCCATTGCCTCGATGGCCCTGCAAGCAGGGGAATATCAAAAAGCAATCGAATTTACCCAGATTGTTCTGGATTATCAAGTAAAGAGCCAGAATCAGGCCGAAATTGGTAAAGCGCTCGATAAAATGGGCGTCATTGCCTGGACCATGGGTGATATGCACAGCGCAAGGGACTATTTTGTTAAAAGCCTGGCCTTGTTCAGAGAACATGGCGCGCCAACATCCGTCGCCCGGAGCCTGGATCATGTTGGGGTTGTTTATCGCGACACAGGCGATTTTGCGAAGGCCCACGAATGTTTTGAAGAATCTGTACAGATTTCAGAAAAAACCGGCTCAAAAACCGACCTGCTCTATGGCGCAAATCACCTGGCTGGTATTATGATTGCCAACAACCAAATTGAGCAGGCCATTGCGCTGCTCGAAAAAAATGTCGCTGTGGCCCGCAATATCGGTGATTTGCGCGCGCTGGCATATAATTTATTTGATCTGGGCCAAACTTTGAATGAATCGGGGCAAAATACCCACACAATTTCGTTGCTGCGTGAAAGCGTGTCAATATTTCAAAATATTCATGATGCCTTTGGCGAAATTATCGCCCAGAATATTTTGGCCCGCCTGGTCTCTGAAAAAGGCGATTGTAAAGATGCCTGGAATTATGCGGCCCGTTCGCTGGAAAAAGCAATCGAAATTCAGAACCAGCGTCTGATTGCGGATACGATGATCACCTGCGCCTGGCTGTCCATTGAGAACGATAACCTGCCAGAAGCGGTGGAAATCGTCGCGGCCTTAACAAATGACGACCCAAGCCAACTGCATCTCATGAATGAAGTGAAAAGCGAGTTGGCAGCGTTGAGGAAGAACATTCCTGACTCCCTGCTCAACTCGCAAACGCACGCAGTACCCTTCACGCCGACCATGCTTTTGGAACGTTGCAGACAGAAAGTAACTACCTGAAAGCCGCTGCTTGTTTTGAACTCAGGCGCTGATTTCGGCATTTAGCAGGTCGGCCAGGGTCAGAATTTCCTGATTGGCGGGGATATCCTGCATGTTATGCCCGTAATGAACAAAACGCGCCACGCCAGCCTTATCGATCAGCACTTGCGCGGGCATGCGTCCGAGTTTGAACAGGTTGACTTCCTGCCCATAAAGTTTTAATACGCTGGCTTTTGGGTCAGGCAGGCCGATGAAGGGCAGGGATTCTTTTTGGAAGTAGGCTGCAAAGGATTTGGCATCTTCCGGGCCAACGACGACGACTTCGACATCGCGAGCGATAAATTCTTGATAGTCTTGACGCAACTGCGCCATGTGCTTTTGGCAGAATGGTCAGGCAAAGGTGCGATTGAATACCAGCAGGACATTTTTCTTTTTACGCAGACTGGTTAACGTAAAAGGGCGGTTGTTGAAATCAGGCAGGCTGAAATCAGGGGCAGTTTGATTGAGAGAAACGCGGGGCATTGGTGGGCCTTTCTTACTCAAGAATCAGTTATTGATTTGATAGAAGCCTGGCAATCTCTTTGCCAATTTTCTCAGGCGCAAAAAAGGCTTCGTAACGCTTGATCACTTTGCCATTTTGGTCTATCAGAAACTTGGTGAAATTCCAGGGAACATTGTCTCCCAGAAGGGTTTTTTTCTGCGAGCGTAAATATTTGTACAGTGGGTGGGCATTGGGCCCGTTGACATCAATTTTGGCAAAAACTGGAAAAGTCACATTGTAATTACGTCGACAAAACTGCTGAATGAAAGTATTGTCTTCTGGTTCTTGCTCGCCAAATTGATTACAGGGGAAGGCCAGAATTTCCAAGCCTTTTTCGTGCCATTCGTCATACAAGGCTTGCAATCCCTTATATTGCGGCGTATACCCACATTGACTGGCGGTATTGACAATCAGGATGACTTTGCCCCTGTATTGCTCCATATATTCCCTGTTCCCCTGGGCATCTTCGACATAGAAATCGTAAATTTCTGGCATGGCGACCTCAAGATTGTTTTTTGAGAAAGTGAAGTTGAAACGGAATCATTGCGCGAATGGTGATTTAACGCGCTTTAATCAAGAACCGAAAGAACCAGATGAACGTAGTTTTGCAGGCAGGCGCGGTCGAGATTGACCTTGGCAAGGAAGTTCAAATTAAAAAAATTGAACAGGATATAATCGGCTACCTGGCGGGCTGGTTGCCGCAAGCGAACTTGCCCAGATAGGGCGGCGCGGCTTAGAAAATCAGCAAATAGATTGGCTGCGTCTTCGGTGTGTTCGGCAATGACGGCGGTTACTTCCGGTTTTCGGTTTTCCAGTTCTACGGAGGCTTTCAGGGTTAGTGAGCCGCCGGGCAGTTCATTGGCGAGTAGACTATCAATCAGGGTCTGGAACATTTGTTGTAGCAAGGTTTTTGCATCAGTGTCTGGTTGGCTGAGAACCTGGCGTAACATTTCCCGTTCGATTTGACTGTGTCGTTTGAGCGCCAGCAGGAAGATGGCGTCTTTGTCGCCAAAGGTGCCATACAGGCTGCTGCTACTCACGCCTAAATGCGCCACCAGATCGCGGATGGAGGTGGAAGCATAGCCCTTTTCGCAAAACAGCGTCATGGCTTGTTCGATGGCGATTTCTTGATCGAATTCTTTTGTTCGCGGAGACATGCCTTGATTGTACCACGTTTCTGAAACAATCGTTTCAGAAACGTGGTGATTTTTTGAGAAATTACCGGCGCAAGCAATTATTGATGCCTGTATAATACATCTGATATTTCGCAATCGCCTATGAACTGATATTTGCAGGGCGACACATCCTCCCTGAATGGGGGTTGATGTCGCCTGAAAGCAAATTCTCAACGATCTCATTCCAAACGCGATTTCAAAGTCGCGCTACGGTAGGCAGTTACGGCATTTTTCTATAATGCCCGAAACGGGTATAGAATGCCCGGAACGGGTATAGAATGCCCGGAACGGGTATAGAATAGCAATTCCATCAGGTAAGGAACAAGGATATGACAGTTTATCATTATGAAATTGAAGGCATGATTGTGCAGACAGGCGATATTGTATGCACCATGAACGGAAAACCCGATATTTTGCCAGGAGAGTTCTGGCGTTTAATTGGGCGCATGGTTCCTGGCGATGTAGATCATGTTGCCATGTACATTGGGCCCAATGGTCGTTGTATCGAATCGGGTACGCGTGGCGTGATTACTTTTGAGATTCCCGCCAATCACTGGGACACTGAGATTATGGCGATTGAGCGCGGTTTGTTATTTGATACATTCTACGGCGTTGCCGCTCCGTTCGCTGGGCTGGAACTGTCAGAGCAAGAAGAGCAGTTGATGCGCCAGACAGTCGCCCGTTACTGTTTGAGGCAGGTTGGAAAGCCTTATAACCTTAACTTCTTGAACGCCAACACTGAATCGGCTTTCTATTGCAGTCAGTTGATTTATAAAGCCTATTTGAAGGTTGGCATCAATCTGAATACTGGTTTGGCAATGGAGCAACTTCCAGGTTCAAACAAAATTATATATCCCCAGGAGATTTGGGAAAGCAGTTCACATCGCGCTATTCCAAGCCTGTCTCGTTAAGTTTCTCGTTACCATACACCCCCAGCATTTGCGCAATCACAATCTCAGAACTGAACCCCCGTTCGACAATTTTCCGCCCATGTAGGGCAGCAATTCTCATTTGGCTTGAAACCGGCCCGAAGTTTTTTGCAAATCACATCAATTGCGCCCTGAAAACCGCTCGGCTGAGCGCTCGCGACGAAGCCTTCGGGACGTTCTGCAAATTGCTGCGCGCAGGGACATTTGTTGGCGTAGTTGTCGTGATAGAATCTATCCTTGTCCATGCTATGAAGTGAAGTTATGGGGAAGATCACTTTTATCTCTGGAGGTTACCATTGGAAGCAATACTATCTTTTCTTAGGAAATTTTCTGCTCTTTTAGGCTTTGAAAATCTGGATTTGGCGAGCATCTTGTTTTCGCTGTTTTTGGCAATAGCGGTGGCGTTTGTTATTTCTCAAATCTACAAATATACC